>NZ_CP109150.1:3048895-3353784 GCF_035920365.1 Micromonospora sp. NBC_01740
AGATCGGCCTGATGGACGAGCTGGGCAAGGTCAAGCGGGTGGTGGAGAAGCACGGCCCGATCGACGAGACACTGCTGATCCTCGACGCCACCACCGGGCAGAACGGGCTGGAGCAGGCCCGGGTCTTCACCGAGGCGGTCAACGTGACCGGTGTCGTGCTCAGCAAGCTCGACGGCACCGCCAAGGGCGGCATCGTGATCGCCGTGCAGCGCAAGCTGGGCATCCCGGTCAAGCTGGTCGGGCTCGGCGAGGGCAAGGACGACCTGGCCCCGTTCGACCCCGCCCAGTTCGTCGACGCGCTGCTCGGTACCGAGCCGCTCGCCCGGGACGCGTAACCTCGCAGTGACGACCGACGATCGCGCCTACGCCGGGTGGCGCGACCCCAGCCACCCGTCGACGGGCCTCGGGAGACCGTACGTGACTTCGCAGGAGATCCCGCTGCACGGCGGGAACGTCAGCACCGTCGTCCGGGTCGGCGACACGGTCCGGCGCAACGCCGGGCCGTGGACGCCCTCGGTGCACGCCCTGCTGCGCCACCTGGAGTACGTCGGGTTCACCGGCGCCCCCCGCGCGCTCGGCATGGACGAGCGCAACCGGGAGGTCCTGTCGTACCTGGAGGGGGAGTGCGGGGAGTACCCGCTGGCCCCGCACTGGGTCACCGACGAGGCGCTGGTGACCGTCGCCACCATGCTCCGCATGTTCCACGACGCCCAGTACGGCTTCGTCCCGCCGCCGGGCGCGGTGTGGCGCTCGTTCGGACCGCCGCCGCCGGACACCGAGGTGATCTGCCACCACGACGCCGCCCCGCACAACGTGATCTGGCGGCCCGACGGCACCCTGGGGCTGATCGACTTCGACCTCGCCTCGCCCGGCGCCCGGATCTACGACGTGGCGTACGCGGCCTGGACCTGGGTGCCGATCTTCTCCGACCGGGACTCGATCACGCTCGGCTGGAAGCACCCCGACCGGCCGCGCCGGCTGCGCCTCTTCGCCGACGCGTACGGGCTCATCCCCCGGGACCGGCACCGGCTGATCCGGACCATCCGCAAGCGGATCGTGGACCACGTGGAGGGCATCCGCCGGATGGCCGCCGCCGGTGAGCCGGCCTTCGTCCGGATCGTGCACAAGGGGCACCTGCGCCGGCCGATGCGGGACCTGCGGCTGCTCGACTACGAGCGCAACGCCCTGGAGTACGCGCTGCGCTGAGCGGTCCGTGCTGTCGGCCGCGCCGGCCGGCGGTGAGCTTCTCTTCACACGTCCGAAACAACCCGTCACCGTTCGGAAATCGACGGGTGACGCTGGGGGAAACAGGGAGCGAGCAGGCTTCCGCCCATCCGGCGTACGGGCGACGCTGCCCCGGAAGCCGTGAAGGAGGGAACTTCACCTTTAGGAGGCCAGCGTGCCTGAGGCACCCACGATCGATTCCGGCAACACCGTGTGGTTGCTGGTGTCGACGGCGCTCGTGCTGCTCATGACGCCCGGACTGGCGCTGTTCTACGGCGGCCTCAACAGGTCCAAGGGTGTACTGAACATGATGATGATGAGCTTCTCCGCGATCGGGCTCATCTCCGTTTTGTGGTGGTTCTACGGTTTCAGCATCGCCTTCGGTAGCGATGTCAACGGGCTCTGGGGCGACCCGGGCGCCTACCTCGGTACCAAGACCTTCCTCGCCGAGACCGACCTCTGGGGCGCGACGGCGGAGAACCCGAGCGGCATCGGCGTCCCGCTCTACGTGTTCATGGCCTTCCAGATGATGTTCGCCGTGATCACCGTCGCGCTGATCAGCGGCGCGATCTCCGACCGGGCGAAGTTCGCCGGCTGGCTGCTCTTCGCGTTCGGCTGGGCGACGCTTGTCTACTTCCCGGTCGCGCACTGGGTGTGGGGCGGCGGCATCATCGGCGGCGACCTGCACGCGCTCGACTTCGCCGGCGGCACCGCCGTGCACATCAACGCCGGCGCGGCGGCTTTGGCCCTGGTGCTGGTGCTCGGCAAGCGGCTCGGCTGGCCCCGGGAGGGCATGAAGCCGCACAACATCCCGCTCGTCGCGCTCGGCGCGGGACTGCTCTGGTTCGGCTGGTTCGGCTTCAACGCCGGTTCCGAGCTCACCGTCGACTCGGTCGCCGGCCTGGCCTTCATCAACACCCAGCTCGCCACGGCCGCCGCCGTGCTCGGCTGGATCGTCGTCGAATGGATCAAGGACAGGAAGCCGACCCTGGTCGGCGCCTCGTCCGGTGCCATCGCCGGCCTGGTCGCCATCACCCCGGCCTGCGGCTTCATCGCCCCCTGGGCGGCGGTGCTGCTCGGGCTCGTCGCCGGGTCGGTCTGCGCGCTGGCGATCAGCCTCAAGTACAAGCTCGGCTACGACGACTCGCTCGACGTAGTCGGCGTGCACTTCGTCGGTGGCTGGATCGGCTCGCTCTGGCTCGGCCTCTTCGCCACCAACTCGGTCAACGGCGCGATCACCGACGTGATCGGCGCCTCCGACGGGCTCTTCTACGGCGGCGGGGTGACCCAGCTCGGCCGGCAGGCCCTGGCCGGCCTGATCGTCACCGTCTGGTCCTTCGCGGTGGCCTGGGTGCTCGCCTTCGGCATCGAGAAGACGATCGGCTTCCGCCTGCGGGCCGAGGACGAGGTCGGCGGCATCGACATCGCCGAGCACGCCGAGAGCGGCTACGACCTGTCGCCGGCCACCGGCAGCGGCGGGGGCAGCGCGTTCGCCATGGCCGGGCTGACCGGCGCCAGGCCGGCGACGGAGCCGGCGACCGCGCCTGCCGAGCCCACCGTGCCGGCTGCCGAGCCCACCGTGCCGGCTGCCGAGCCCACCGTGCCGGCTGCCGAGCCGGCCGAGCCGGCCGCCGGGTCCGCCGCCGAGACGGTCGCCCGTTAACGTTCCTGGGATGGAGGGGTTGGACATGAAGCTGGTGACCGCGGTCATCAAGCCGTACCAGCTGGACGCGGTGAAGGAGGCCCTGCACGCCCTCGGCGTGGCCGGCCTGACCGTCAGCGAGGTCCAGGGCTACGGGCGGCAGAAGGGGCACACCGAGGTCTACCGGGGTGCCGAGTACACGGTCGAGTTCCTGCCCAAGATCCGGGTGGAGGTGCTCACCGACGAGATCGACGTCGACAAGATCGTGGACGCCGTCGTCGGCGCCGCCCGGACCGGCAAGATCGGAGACGGGAAGGTCTGGGTGACCGCCGTCGAGGAGGTCGTCCGGGTCCGTACCGGCGAGCGCGGCCTCGACGCGCTCTGACCGGCCACTGACATGACCTCGTCGACCAGGAAGAACGCGTCGGGACACACCGGCAACGGCGCCGCCGCCCTCCTGGTCGACGAGGTCGTCGGCGTCGACGGCGGCATCGGGGCGACGGCGCGGGCCGCGCGGGCCGACGCGTACGACCGGTGGCTGCGCGGGCTGCTGCCGCAGCGGCCCGGGGTGGCGCTGATCGCCGTCGGCGGGCTGGGCCGCCGGCAGTGCGCGCCGCACGGCGACCTCGACCTCGTCCTGCTGCACGCCGGGGTGCCCGGCGTGGACGAGCTGGCCGCCTCGGTCTGGTATCCCGTGTGGGACGCCGGGCTGCGGCTGGACCACTCCGTCCGGACCGTCGCCGAGGCGCTCTCCGTCGCCCAGGACGACGTGAAGGTGGCCCTCGGGCTGCTCGACGCGCGGCTCGTCGCCGGGGACGCCGCGCTCGCGGACACCCTCGTCCGCACCGCCGCCGACCACTGGCGGCGCACCGCCGTACGCCAGCTCCCGGCGCTCCGCGAGATCACCGCCGCCCGCTGGGCCGCCCACGGCGAGCTGGCGTTCCTGCTGGAGGGCGACCTGAAGGAGGCGGCCGGCGGGCTGCGCGACGTGGGCATCCTGCGGGCGATCGCCACCGCCGGGATCACCGACGCGCTTCGCCCCGCCGTCCGCGCCGCGCACCTGCGGCTGCTCGACACCCGGGACGCGCTGCACCGGCAGGCCGGCCGCCGGGTCGACCGGCTGGTCGCCCAGGAACGCGACGGGGTCGCCGCGCTGCTCGGGCTCCGGCAGTCACCGGCTGGCGGGTCCGACACCGCGCAGCGGGCCGCCGCCGAGTCGATCGGCGACGGGGACACGCTGCTGCGCCGGGTCGCCGGGGACGCCCGGACCGTCAGCCACGCCCTCGACGACGCCTTCCGCGCCGCCGACCGGCTCCGCTCCGGCCGCCGCCGGGGCGGCGACGGGCGTCCGCTGCGCCGACCGGTCGCCCGGGACGTCGTCGAGCACGACGGCGAGCTGGTGCTGGCCCGCACCGCTATCGGGGCACGCCCCGACCCGAGCCTGTCGCTGCGGGTCGCCGCCGCCGCGGCCGTCACCCGGCTGCCGATCGCCCGGGCCACCTGCGAGTGGCTGGCCGCGTACTGCCCGCCGCTGCCGGCGCCGTGGCCGGCCGAGGCCCGGGCCGCGCTGGTCACCCTGCTCGGCGCCGGTCCCGGCCTGGTGCCGGCCTGGGAGACCTGCGACCGGTACGGGCTGATCGAGGGCTGGCTGCCCGAGTGGACCCGGCTGCGCAGCCTGCCGCAGCACAACCCCGTGCACCGGTTCACCCTCGACCGGCACCTCGTGCAGACCGCGTACGAGGCCAGCCGGCACACCCGCGAGGTGGACCGCCCCGACCTGCTGCTGCTCGGCGCACTCCTGCACGACGTCGGCAAGGGGCTTCCGGGCGACCACAGCACGGTCGGGGTGCCGCTGGCGGAGGCGGTGGCCGCCCGGATCGGCCTGCCCGCGCCGGAGGTGGCGCTGATCGGCACGCTGGTCCGGCTACACCTGCTCCTGCCCGACGTGGCCACCCGGCGGGATCTCGCCGACCCGGTCACCATCGCCGGGGTGGCCGAGCGGGTCGGCGACCCGACCACGCTGGACCTGCTGCACGCCCTGGTGCGGGCCGACGCCGCCGCCACCGGCCCGGCCGCCTGGTCGGACTGGAAGGGCCGACTGGTCGCCGAGCTGGTCACCCGGGTGCGGACCGCGCTGGACACGGGCGCGCTGCCCGCCCCGCCCGCCCCCGATCCGGCCCTGCTGGCGGGGCCCCTGCCGGTCGTACACCTGACGGCCGACCGGGTGGCGGTGGCCGCGGCGGACCGGCGCGGCCTGCTCGCGACGGTGGCCGGCTGCCTGGCGCTGCACCGGCTGGAGGTGCTCTCCGCCGACGCCTCCACCGTCGACGGCCGGGCCCTGGTCGAGTGCCGCGTGCAGCCCCGGTACGGGCTCGCGCCCGACCCGATCGCCCTCGGCGCCGACCTGCGCCGCGCGGTGAACGGGGACGTCTCGGTCACCCAGCGGCTGCGCGGCCGGGCCCTGGCGGCGCGGTCCGAGGGGGCCGCGCCCCGGGTGGTGTGGCACCGCGAGGCGGCCACCGACGCCGTGCTGCTGGAGCTGCGCGCCGCCGACGCGGCGGGCCTGCTCTACCGGGTCACCTGTGCCCTCGACGAGGCCGGCGCCCAGGTGCGGGCGGCCCGCATCTCCACCCTCGGCGGCGACGTGGTGGACGCCTTCTACCTCGTCGGCGGCTGGCCGGACGACGCCGCCCGGGCCCGTCTGGAGGCGGCGGTGCTGGCCGCCGTGTGACGATGTGCCTCCCGCCGGCCCGGGGAGCCTCGGCGCGCGCGGGCGTGCCGGCGCTCATCCGCGCCCCGGCTGTGCCCGGCCCGGAGCGGCCGTGCGGCCCGGCCGGCTACCCTAGCGGTGGCCGGACACCTCGCCCGGTCGCCGATGTGCCCGCCGGAACACTGACAAACGGGATGTTCGCGTGTTTGACACCTTGAGTGACCGCCTGTCCGGGATCTTCACCAAGCTCCGCGGCAAGGGTCGGCTCACCGACGCCGACATCGACGCCACCGCGCGCGAGATCCGCCTCGCGCTGCTGGAGGCGGACGTCGCGCTGCCGGTGGTCAAGGGCTTCATCGCCAACGTCAAGGAGCGGGCGCGCGGCTCCGAGGTCTCCCAGGCGCTCAACCCGGCGCAGCAGATCATCAAGATCGTCAACGAGGAGCTGATCAACGTCCTCGGCGGCGAGGGGCGGCGGCTCCAGTTCGCCAAGCAGCCGCCGACGGTGATCATGCTCGCCGGCCTCCAGGGTTCCGGTAAGACCACCCTCGCCGGCAAGCTGGCCCGCTGGCTCAAGGCCCAGGGCCACCAGCCGCTGCTGGTCGCCGCCGACCTCCAGCGCCCCAACGCCGTCGGGCAGCTCCAGGTGCTCGGTGGCCGCGCCGGCGTCGAGGTGTACGCCCCCGAGCCCGGCAACGGCACCGGCGACCCGGTACAGGTGGCGCGCGCCTCGATCGAGCACGCGAAGCGGGCCGCCCGGGACATCGTCATCGTCGACACCGCCGGCCGGCTCGGCATCGACGCCGAGATGATGCAGCAGGCCGCCGACATCCGCGACGCGGTCGAGCCGGACGAGGTCATCTTCGTCATCGACGCCATGGTCGGCCAGGACGCGGTGCGCACCGCCGAGGCGTTCCGCGACGGCGTGGGCATCACCGGCGTGGTCCTCTCCAAGCTCGACGGCGACGCCCGCGGTGGCGCCGCGCTGTCGGTGCGGGAGGTCACCGGGCAGCCGATCCTCTTCGCCTCCACCGGCGAGAAGCTGGAGGACTTCGACGTCTTCCACCCCGACCGGATGGCCAGCCGGATCCTCGGCATGGGCGACGTCCTCACTCTGATCGAGCAGGCCGAGCAGGCCTTCGACACCGATCAGAAGGAGAAGATGACCGCCAAGCTGATGGGCGGCGAGCAGTTCACCCTGGAGGACTTCCTCGACCAACTCATCGCGGTCCGGCGGATGGGCCCCATCGCCAACGTGCTGGCCATGATGCCGGGCATGGGGCAGATGAAGGACCAGCTCGCCGAGGTCGACGACAAGCACTTCGACCGGGTCACCGCGATCATCCGGTCGATGACCCCCGCCGAGCGCACCAACCCGAAGATCATCAACGGCTCGCGCCGGGCCCGCATCGCCAACGGCTCCGGCGTCACGGTGATGGACGTCAACCAGCTGCTCAACCGCTTCACCGAGGCGCAGAAGATGATGAAGCAGATGGGCGGCATGATGGGCCTGCCGGGCGGCGGCCGGCGCAAGGCGACCAAGTCGCCGAAGAACAAGCGCAAGGGCACCAAGGGCGGCAACCGGCCGCGCGCCGGGGCGGGCGCCGGGATGCCGGGCGGCTTCCCGGGCGGCATGCCGCAGCTCCCGCCGGGCATGGACCCGAACGACCTGGCCGGCGGCCAGGGCCTCCCGCCGGGCTTCAAGCTGCCGAAGATCGACTTCAACAAGCTCGGCAAGGGCGGCGACGGCCGGCCCCGCTGACGCGTGTCGCTGGCGACCGCTCGCCCGTCCCCGTCGAGGACGCGCTGCTGGCCGTCGAGGTCCTCTCGCCGACCTCGACGTTCCGCGACCTCTACGACAAGGCGAAGGTCTACGCGCACGCCGGGGTGCGGACGTACTGGGTGGTCGACCCGCTGCACGAGCGGATGACCCTCACGGAAGACACGCTCGGCCCCGCCGGCGAGTACGAGGCGGTGACGCACACCGAGGACCTCTTCGTCGCCGAGCGGCCCTGGAAGGTCTCCGTCGACCTGCCCGCGCTGACGGCAAGGCGGGCCGGGCTGCTGGCGCGCGACGAGGGCTGAACGCCGCCAGCCCGCGCGGGGCGGGAAGAATGGCGGCGGACCGCCCCCTTTCGCGCAGACGGAGGACGCATGGACTGGCACGTACGCGGCGTGGTGCTGCCCGACGACGAGGTCCGTGACCTGTGGCTGGTCGGCGACCGGGTCACCTTCACCCCGGTTGCCGGCGCGGAGACGATCGCCGACGGCGGGTTCGTGCTGCCCGGCCTGATCGACGCGCACTGCCACATCGGCATCGCCCGCGGCGGCGCCCCGATCACCTCGCTCGACCAGGCCCGCGAGCTGGCCCGCGTGGACCGGGACGCCGGGGTCCTCGCCATCCGCGACGCCGGGTCGCCCTACCCGTACCCCGAACTCGACGACGAGCCCGACCTGCCCCGGCTGGCCCGCGCCGGCCGGCACGTCGCGCCGCCGAAGCGCTACCTGCGCGACATCGGCGTCGAGGTCGGCGCGGCGGAGGTGGCGGCGACGGTGGCCGCGCAGGCGCGCGCCGGCAACGGCTGGGTGAAGCTGGTCGGCGACTGGATCGACCGGGGGGTGGGCGACCTCGCCCCGGCCTGGGACGCCGACACCATGGCGGCCGCCGTCCGGGCCGCGCACGCCGCCGGGGTACGCGCGGCCGTGCACACCTTCTCCGAGTCGGCCGTCGAGATCATGGTGCGCGCCGGGGTGGACTCGGTGGAGCACGGCACGGGCCTCAGCCTGGACCTGATCGACGAGATGGCCCGCCGGGGCACCGCGCTCATCCCCACGATGATCAACATTCGGACCTTCGGCGGGATCGCCGAGCAGGCCCGGGAGAAGTTCCCCGGCTACGCCGAGCACATGCTCGCCCTGCGCGACCGCTTCCCCGAGGTGGTCCGTTCGGCGCACGAGGCCGGGGTCCCGATCTACGTGGGCACGGACGCGGGCGGCGGCATCGACCACGGCCTCGCCGCGGAGGAGATGCTGCTGCTGCACGAGCAGGCCGGCATGTCCACCACCGACGTGCTCGCCGCCGCGTCCTGGCGGGCCCGCGAGTGGCTCGGCTTCCCCGGACTGGTCGAGGGTGGCCTGGCGGACCTCGTCGTCTACGCCGAGGACCCGCGCGCCGACCTGCGCGCCGTACGCACCCCCGCCCGCATCGTGCTGCGCGGTCGCGTCGTCCGCTGACCCGCCGCGCCGGGGCGTCGGCGCGGATGCTCCCGGTCGGGCCGGTGGCGCTCCCGACCGGCGGCGCGGCGCTGCCCCGGGGCGGCGCCCGGTCAGCCGGTGTGGGCCTGGGTGACCGCGTGCAGGAGCAGGTACACCGCGAGGTCGGCGAGGGCGGCGGCGGTCTGCGCGACGGGGGCGCCGGGCAGGACGATGTGGCTGATCACCAACCGGACGACCGAGTCCGTGGCGAACGCGACGGCGTTGCGGTCGGCGCCCGGCAGCACGCCGTCGGCCCACTCCAGCAGCACCTCGGTGGCCTCGGTCAGGACCAGCTCCGACCGGGTGGTGAGGTAGGGCAGCAGGTCGTCCGAGCCGCCCCGGGAGCTGGTCAGGACGGCCTTGATCAGCGGGTCGTCGGCCGCCTGCGTGAGGGTGTGCGAGATGGTGGCGTGCGCGGCGGCCCGCACGTCGTCGCCGTGGGCGCGCAGCAGGGCGCGTACGTCGCCGACGAACCGGTCGACCTCCCGCCGGGCGAGCGCCTCGGCCAGCCCCGCCTTGGTGCCGAACTCGTTGTAGACCGTCTGCCGGCTGACCCCCGCCGCGCGCGCGACGGCGCCCATCCGGACGCCGTCCCAGCCGGTCGCGATGGTCAATGCCCGGGCGGCCTCGACGATCGCGTCCCGGGAACGGGTGCCGTCCCTCACCTCGCCCATGGTGGTCGAATCCTAGCCCGGCCGCACCGCCCGGCACGGCGGAGACCGCCGACGTCGCGCCCGATGACGTCGTCCCTTCGGCCGACGCATAGGATGTGCGGTCATGGCACGCGTGCTCACTCCCCGTGCGGAGGACTTTCCCCGCTGGTACCAGGACCTGATCGCCAAGGCGAAGCTGGCCGACAACGGCCCGGTCCGGGGGACCATGGTCATCCGCCCGGCCGGCTACGCCATCTGGGAGCGGATGCAGGCCGAGATGGACGCCCGGATCAAGGCGGCGGGCGCGGAGAACGCGTACTTCCCGCTCTTCATCCCGGAGAGCTACCTCAAGCGCGAGGCCGAGCACGTCGAGGGCTTCTCGCCGGAACTCGCGGTGGTCACCCACGGCGGCGGCAAGCAGCTCGCCGAGCCGGTGGTGGTGCGCCCCACCAGCGAGACCGTCATCGGCGAGTTCATGGCCAAGTGGATCGACTCCTACCGGGACCTGCCGCTGCTGCTCAACCAGTGGGCCAACGTGGTCCGCTGGGAGCTGCGCCCCCGGATCTTCCTGCGCACCAGCGAGTTCCTCTGGCAGGAGGGGCACACCGCGCACGCGACCCGCGACGACGCCCGCGCCTACGCCCGCCGGATCCTGCACGAGGCGTACGAGGACCTGATGGTCAACGTGCTCGGCATCCCGGTGGTCGTCGGCCTGAAGACGGCCCGCGAGCGCTTCGCCGGCGCCACCGCCACCTACACCTGCGAAGGCATGATGGGTGACGGCAAGGCCCTCCAGCTCGGCACCAGCCACGAGCTGGGGCAGAACTTCGCCAAGGCCTTCGACATCAGCTACTCGTCGGCCGAGGGCGGCCGGGAGCACGCCTGGACGACCTCCTGGGGCACCTCCACCCGGATGCTCGGCGGCCTGATCATGTGCCACGGCGACGACAACGGGCTGCGCGTGCCGCCGAAGCTGGCGCCCGTGCAGGCGTACGTCATGGTGGTCAAGGACGGCGAGGGCCCTGGCGGCCCTGCCGAGGTGGCGAAAGAGCTTTGCGACGCGTTGCGCGACGCGGGCGTCCGGGTCGCGCTCGACGACCGCGTCGACACCCCGTTCGGCCGCCGGGCCGTCGACGCCGAGCTGCGCGGCTATCCCGTACGCGTCGAGGTCGGCCCCCGCGACCTGGCCGCCGGCAACGCGGTCGTGGTCCGGCGCACCGACGGCTCGAAGTCCCCGACGCCGGTGGCCGACGTGGTGACCGCCGTGCTGGCCGCCCTCGACGCCGACCAGCGGGCCCTGCACGACCAGGCGCTGGCCCACCGGAAGTCCCGCACGGTCGAGGTGTCGACCCTCGCCGAGGCGATCGAGGCGGCGGCCACCGGCTGGGCCATGGTGCCGTGGTCGGCGGTCGGCGTGCAGGGCGAGACGGAGGCGAACGGCCAGGGCGTCACCGTGCGCTGCCTGCTGCGCGCCGACGGCTCGGTGCCCGACTCCGAGGACGAGCCCGACCTGGTCGCCATCCTGGCCCGCGCCTACTGAGCCCCGCCGCACCCCTCAGGTGCCGCGGCAGCTCGCTCAGGCGTCAGGAAGGGATCCTTCCTGACGCCTGAGGTGGCGGAAGGGTCCCTTCCTCGCACCTCGGAGCGGTGGGCGGGCGCGGGGGGCCTGGGCCGGTAGGGTCGGTCCGTGAGATTCGAACCTGGGCGGCTGATCGTGCACCGCAACGTGCGCCGGGGCCGGATCGGCTGGGTACGCACCGCGCGGGTGGTCAGCGACGACGACCGGGGCCTGCTGCTCTGGGTGCCCCGCGACTCCCCGGTCGCGAGCGAGGTCACCGAGGCCGGGCTGGGCATGCGGGCGGTGCCGTTCAGCGAGTGGATCTCCTCGTCGTACCGCCTGGCCACCGGCCGGTGGGACGGCCCCTCCGTGCTCAAGTTCCTGCCCGCCGGGGCGGCCCACTCCGTGTGGTGGTTCCGCGACGCGCACGACCGCTTCGCCACCTGGTACGTCAACCTGGAGGAGCCCGGGGTGCGCTGGGACGACGGCACGCTCGCCGGCGTCGACATGGTGGACCAGGACCTCGACGTGGTCGTCCGCCCCGACCTGGGCTGGGAGTGGAAGGACGAGGGGGAGTTCGCCGAGCGGCTCGCCTTCCCCGACCACTACTGGGTGACCGACGCCGACGCCGTCCGGGCCGAGGGGAAGCGGGTGATCGCGCTGGCCGAGGCGGGGGAGTTCCCCTTCGACGGCACCTGGTGCGACTTCACCCCGCCGCCCGACTGGACCGTCCCCGACGGGTTGCCGCCCGGCTGGGACCGCCCCCCGGTGCGCTGACCCGGCCCGATCCGCCCGCGCGTCCCGGTGGCGCACCGCCCTCGATCGGCGGGGCCGGCCGCCGGCCGGCGACTGTGCTTTCGGTCACTTCTGCCGCCCGGCGGGTGACCGGGGGCGGTCCGGTGCGAGCGATCGGGGCCCGATCTGGCAGAATGGCTGGCTGGTATCCGGCGCGCGTCCGGCGCCCTCTAACCCGGGCACGTCGCCAGTCCACCGAGCAGTCTCCGGCCCAACCCCACTGTGCCGGTCGACACTCACCCGTGCACCGCCCGTACCGGGCAGGTGAGATCGCAACAGGAGCGAAACAACTGTGGCCGTAAAGATCCGGCTCCTGCGGATGGGCAAGATCCGCAACCCGCAGTACCGCATCGTCATCGCCGACTCGCGCACCAAGCGCGACGGCCGGGCGATCGAGTTCGTCGGGGTCTACCAGCCGAAGGAAGACCCTTCGGTGATCGAGGTCAAGTCGGAGCGGGTCCAGTACTGGCTGTCCGTCGGCGCCCAGCCGAGCGAGGCGGTGCAGCGGCTGCTGGAGCTGACCGGTGACTGGCAGAAGTTCAAGGGCCTGCCGGCCCCGCCGCCGCTGAAGGTCGCCCCGGAGCGGGTCGACCGCACCGCGGCGTACGAGGCCGAGGCGAAGGCCGCCGCCGGGCTGGCCGAGGCGCCGGCGAAGCCGGCCAAGAAGGCCGCCAAGGCCGAGGCGCCGAAGACCGAGGCGCCGAAGACCGAGGCTCCGGCCGAGGCGCCGAAGACCGAGGCTCCGGCCGAGGCTCCGAAGACCGAGGCTCCGGCCGAGGCCCCGGCTGCCGCTGCCGACGCCGGTGAGCAGGCCTGACATGCCTCTGCGTCCGGCGTTGGAGCACCTGGTCAAGGGCATCGTCGACCACCCCGATGACGTACGCGTCCGGATGGTCGACTCCCGTCGGGGCAAGCGGCTGGAAGTCCGCGTGCACCCGGAGGACCTCGGCACGGTGATCGGGCGGTCCGGCCGGACCGCCAAGGCGCTGCGCCAGGTGATCGGCTCCATCGGCGGGCGCGGCGTACGCGTCGACATCGTCGACTCGTACTGATGCTGCTCGTCGTCGGCAGGGTCGGCAAGCCGCACGGCATCCGCGGTGAGGTCACCGTGGAGGTGCGGACCGACGAGCCCGAAGCGCGGTTCGCCCCAGGCATGGTGCTGCGCACCATGCCTGGGGCGACGCCCCGGGCGCGCCGCACCGAGCCCGTGGCGCCGCAGCCGTCGCCGGCCGCGCCCGAGCAGGGGGTGGCCTTCCGGGTGCCTGCCGAACTGGTCGTGGAGTCCGCCCGCTGGCACCAGGGACGGATGCTTGTCGCGTTCGAGGGCAGCCTGGACCGGGACGTCGCCGAGGCGCTGCGCGGCACCCTGCTCGCGGTCGACAGCGCCGACGTCGCCGCGCCGGAGGACCCGGAGGAGTTCCACGACCACCAGCTCGTCGGGCTGGCCGTGGTCACCCCCGACGGCGACCGGCTGGGCGAGGTGGCCCGGATCGACCACGCCCCCTCCTCCGACCTGCTGGTGCTGCGCCGTCCCGAGGGCGGCACCGCGCTCATCCCGTTCGTCAAGGCGATCGTCCCCGAGGTTGACCTCGCCGGCGGTCGCGTCGTCGTCGACCCGCCGGCCGGTCTGCTCGATCTGTAGAACCGCTGGAGCACCCCCGCATGCGCGTCGACATCGTGTCGATCTTCCCGGAGTACTTCGCCCCGCTGGACCTGTCGTTGATCGGCAGGGCGCGGGCGAACGGCACGCTGCGGCTGGCCGTACACGATCTGCGGATCTGGACCCACGACGTGCACCGCACGGTCGACGACACGCCCTACGGCGGCGGGCCCGGCATGGTGATGCGGCCGGAGCCGTGGGGCGAGGCGCTCGACGCCCTCGCCCCGGCGGAGGTGACCGCGCCCCGGCTGGTGGTGCCGGCCCCGACCGGCGCCCCCTTCACCCAGGCGATGGCGCACGAGCTGGCCGCCGAGCCGCACCTGCTCTTCGCCTGCGGTCGGTACGAGGGCATCGACCAGCGGGTGCTCGACCACGCCGCGACCCGGATGCCGGTGACCGAGGTCTCCCTCGGCGACTACGTCCTCTTCGGCGGTGAGGTGGCGGTGCTGGTGATCCTGGAGGCGGTCACCCGGCTGCTGCCCGGCGTGCTCGGCAACGCGGGTTCGCTGGCCGAGGAGTCGCACGCCCACGGGCTGCTGGAGGCCCCCATGTACACGAAGCCGGCGACCTGGCGGGGGCTGGAGGTGCCGGAGGTGCTCCGCTCCGGCGACCACGGCAGGATCGCCCGCTGGCGGCGGGACGAGGCGCTGACCCGCACCGCGACGCGTCGTCCCGACATGCTCGCCGCGGTGGACCCGCAGCGCCTGGACAAACGGGACGTCGCCGCGCTGGACCGGGCCGGATTTCAGGTGCCGCCGGGGGATGTGGCAAAGTAGGGGGGTTGCCGCAACCGGCCGCGCCGCGGCCGGCTGCGAGGATCCTCGACCGGGGTCGGGTCACCGACCGCCACCCGGGGATCAGAATCACCCACCCGCGCACCGATTGACGGTGCGCCGTGAGCCTCACGAGGACGCAGCGATGAACATCCTGGACGCCCTTGACGCCCAGTCGAAGCGCACCGACCTCCCCGACTTCCGTGCCGGTGACACCGTCAAGGTGCACGCCCGCGTCGTCGAGGGCGCCCGGTCCCGTGTCCAGATCTTCCAGGGCGTCGTCATCCGCCGCCAGGGTGACGGTCTGCGCGAGACCTTCTCGGTCCGCAAGATCAGCTTCGGCGTCGGTGTCGAGCGCACCTACCCGATCAACAGCCCGGGTATCGACCGGATCGAGGTCGTGACCCGCGGTGACGTCCGCCGCGCCAAGCTCTACTACCTGCGCGAGCTGCGGGGCAAGAAGGCCAAGATCAAGGAGAAGCGCGAGAAGCAGCCGAGCTGACCTCGCGCTCGCCACGCCGCCGAGCTGCGCGTATGTCGTACCGACCGGACCGCACTACCCTGGTCGCTACGGGCGCAGCCGGGCGACGTCCCGCCACGACGGCGGAGCGACGACCACTACCGCCCGGGGAGCCCCGACAGGGTTCCCGGGCGGTAGTGTCATTTCTGCTGACCGGAGAGTGGCGTGGTGCAGACGCTTGACGAGGACGGCGCCGTCGACCCCTGGCGACGGCGCGCCCGCCGGCCCCGCCGACAGATGCCCCTCTGGCAGGAGCTGCCGCTGCTGCTGGTCGTCGCGTTCTGCCTCGCGGTGCTGATCCGCACCTTCCTGCTCCAGGCGTTCTTCATCCCCTCCGGCTCGATGGAGGACACCCTCCTCGTCGGGGACCGGGTCCTGGTCAACAAGGTCGTCTACGACGTGCGCGACCCGGTGCGGGGCGAGGTCGTCGTCTTCCGGGGCACCGACCGCTGGGCCCCGCAGGTCGCCGAGGGGCCGGAGCCCGGGTTCGCGGGCAAGCTCAGCCGGACCGTCGGCGACCTCGTCGGCGTCAGCCGCCCCGGCGAGAAGGACTTCATCAAACGGGTCATCGGCCTGCCCGGCGACCGGGTGAAGTGCTGCGACGCCGAGGGGCGGGTGCTGGTCAACGGCACGCCGCTCGACGAGTCGTCGTACGTCCTGCGCGACTCGCCGCTCGACATCCCGCCCAACCCCCGCGAGTGCCGGTCCCGGCGCTTCGACGAGATCGTGGTCCCGCCCGGGCAGATCTTCGTCATGGGCGACCACCGGATGGTCTCCCAGGACGCCCGCTGCCAGGGCCCGGTGCCGATCGAGAACGTGGTGGGCCGGGCGTTCACCGTGGTCTGGCCGTCGTCGCGCTGGAGCGCCCTGTCGGTGCCCGCGACCTTCGACGACGTCGCCGACCCGCCGGCCGCCACCACCGGCGCCCCGCCCCCGGTCCGCCCCACGCCGGACGGCGATCTGGTGCTGTTCGCCCCGACCGCTGTCGCGCTCGCCGTTCTCGCGCGTTCCGGACGGTGGCGCTGGGCCGGGCAACGTAGGCTCGTGCCGTGATTGACGAGCAGACCGACAAGCCGCGCAGTTCCTTCTGGAAGGAGCTGCCCATCCTCCTGGGTGTGGCGATCCTGGTCGCGGTGCTGGTGCGCGCCTTCGTGCTGCAGACCTTCTTCATCCCCTCCCCGTCGATGGAGAACACCCTCCAGATCGACGATCGGGTGCTGGTCAACAAGCTGGTCTACGACTTCCGGTCCCCGCACCGGGGCGAGGTGATCGTCTTCAAGGCCCCCATGGAGTGGAGCGCCAACCCCGACGGCGAGGACTTCATCAAGCGCGTCATCGGCGTCGGCGGCGACCACGTGGTCTGCTGCGACGCGCAGGACCGGCTGGTGATCAACGGCAAGTCGCTGGACGAGCCCTACATCTACCCCGGCGACAAGACCGCCGAGGAGTTCGACATCACCGTCCCGAAGGGCCGGCTCTGGGTGATGGGCGACCACCGCGAGGCGTCGGGCGACTCGCTGGAGCACTGGCAGCAGTCCGGTCAGGACATCACCGTCGCCACGATTCCCGAGGGCGAGGTCGTGGGGCGGGCCTTCACCGTCTTCTGGCCGTTCGGCCGGGCCACCTGGCTGAGCGTCCCGAAGCCGTACGAGGCCATCCCCGAACCGTAGGGGCCGCCGGGCGTGTGCGTTGTCGGCGGCGTCTGGCAGGCTGGTGCGGTGACCGTCTACACCCCCCGGCGTGCCGCGCGCGTCCTGCTCGTCGACGCGGCGGGTCGGGTGCTGCTCTTCTGCGGCTCCGACCCGGCCCGCCCCGAGCACGGGCGCTGGTGGTTCACCCCCGGCGGCGGCCTGGACGAGGGGGAGACCTACCCCGAGTGCGCGGCGCGGGAGCTGGCCGAGGAGACCGGGCTGCGGCTGCCGGCCCCGGCGTTCGGGGCGCCCGTGCACCGCGACGTGACGGAGTTCCCCTTCGACGGCGTGTGGTACCGGCAGGAACAGGAGTTCTTCCTGGTGCGGGTGGCGGGCCACGAGGTCGACACCGCCGGCTTCAGCGAGATCGAGCGGGCCACCGTCGCCGCCCACCGGTGGTGGTCGCCGGACGAGCTGACCGTCAGTGGCGAGCGGTACTACCCGCCGGACCTGACGACGGTGCTGGCCCGGGCGCTGGCCGCCTCGCCCGCGCCCACGGCCGGACAGGACGCGCCGTGCTGACGCCCCCGCGCACGGTGGTGCGCCGCGAGGGCGGGCTCTACGCGCTGGAGCGCGCGTTGCAGCGGCGCGGCTTCCGGCACGTCGCCGGGGCCGACGAGGCGGGTCGCGGCGCCTGCGCCGGGCCGCTGGTCGCCGCCGCCGCGATCCTGCCCGAGGGCCGCCGCGGCGAGATCGACGGGCTGGCCGACTCCAAGCTGCTCACCCCCGCCAGCCGGGAGCGGATCCACGACGAGGTCGTGGCCCGCGCGCTGGCGTACGCCGTGGTGGTGATCCCGGCCGAAGAGGTCGACGAGCGGGGCCTGCACGTGAGCAACCTGGCCGCGATGCGTCGCGCGCTGGCGTCGCTGACGACCCGCCCCGACTACGTGCTGACCGACGGCTTCGGCGTGGACGGCCTCGACGTGCCGGGGCTGGCCGTGTGGAAGGGCGACCGGGTGGCCGCCTGCGTCGCGGCGGCGAGCGTACTCGCCAAGGTCACCCGGGACCGGATGATGGTCGAGCTCGACGGGGCGTTCCCGGGCTACGGGTTCGCCGAGCACAAGGGTTACATCACCGCGGAACACACCGCGGCGCTGCGGGACCGGGGGCCGTGCCGGGAGCACCGGTTCTCGTACGTCAACGTGGCGACGGTGTCCGGTCGCGACGGCGCCCCGCCCCGGGCGCGCCGGCCGGCGGACGCGAGGCGGGACGAGCCGATGGAGCGCTCCTGCCCGCCAGGGGGTACCGTCGGCGTGGCGTTGGGCGAGCAGCCTCAGCCTCCGGCGTCGGTGGGGGAAGATGTGGTCATGGAAGGCGGAGTGCGATGAGCGCGGAAGACCTCGAGAAGTACGAGACCGAGATGGAGCTCCAGCTCTACCGGGAGTACCGCGACATCGTCCGCCAGTTCTCCTACGTGGTGGAGACGGAGCGCCGGTTCTACCTGGCCAATCAGGTCGACCTGCACGTGCGCAACTCCGACGGCGAGGTCTACTTCGAGGTCGAGATGCACGACGCCTGGGTGTGGGACATGTACCGTCCGGCCCGGTTCGTGAAGAACGTCCGGGTGATGACCTTCAAGGACGTCAACGTCGAGGAGCTGGAGAAGCCCGACATCTCGCTGCCCGCCGACTCCGGCTTCGGCGGCTGACCCACCGCTCCGCCGCCCGCCCGGCTGACCCACCGCCGGGCGTACGAGCCCATCGGCGCCCCCACCGCCGCGCGGCCGTCGCCCCAGTCCTCCCCGGCAGCCCGGCTCACCCCGCCAGCACCACGACCTCGACCCGCTGGACGAGGTTGTTGGCGAAGCCGCCCCGGTTCCACGCCTGCTCGACCGGCTGGCTGCGCCCGGAGGCGTCGGTGGCGCGGGCCCCGAGGACGTGCCACCCCGGCTCCGCCGCCCACTCGTAGCGCCACCGGCGCCAGGCGAACTCCCCGCCGACCTGCTCGTCCAGGATGGCCGGTCGCCAACTGGCCCCGCCGTCGGTGGTCACCTCCACCGAGACGACCGGGGCGTGGCCGGACCAGGCGCGACCGTCCAGCGTGCACGGACCGGGCCGCAGCACGCGGGTGCGGGACATGAAGTCGGGGAAACCGGGCGGCCGGACCAGCGCCCGCGGCTCGATCCGGGTCACCGGCACACCGGGGTCGTCCGCGTCCCGCCGCAGCCGGTAGGCGACCGCGTTCTGGTAGCCGTCGAACGCCTCGGTGCGCACGTCGATCGCGCGCAGCCACTTGACGTGCGCCATGCCGTACCAGCCGGGCACGATCAGCCGCAACGGGGCACCGTGCTGCGGCAGCAGCGGAGCGCCGTTCATCTCGTACGCCAGCAGCACCTCCTCGCCCAGCGCGTCGGCGACCGGCAGCGCCCGCTGGTAGTCCTGCTCGACGCCGCGTTCCACACCGTGGTCGGCGCCCGTGAAGACCACGTCCACGGCGTCGGCGGCGATCCCCGCCTCGCGCAGCAGCGGCGCCAGCGGGGTGCCGGTCCACTCCGCGTTGCCGACCGCCTCGACCAGCCACGGCTGGCTCACCGGCCGGGGATGCAGCAGGGCGCGCCCGTTGCCGGCGCACTCCAACGTGACCCGGCGGGTGACCCGGGGCCGCTCGCGCAGCGCCGCGAGGTCGAGGGTCAGCGGCCGGTCCACCGCGCCGGCCACCGTCAGCGCGTGCGCGTCCGGGTCGAGGTCCGGGATGTCGTAGTGGATGAGCAGGTAGTGCAGGCCGGCCGGGGTCACGTCGTAGCGCAGCGCCTCCAGCGGGATGCCGTGGTTGCGGGCGGCGAGCTGCAACTCCTCGGCGGTGATGCCCTCGCCGGGTTCCGCCACGCGGGAGGGCCCGCTGGCATCGTGCACAGTGGTCATCGAGGACCTCCCCGGCCGGACGGCGGCGGCTCCGCCGTGCGCCCGTCCCAGCCTAGGGCCTCGTCGGCGCTGCCGGGCACGCCCAGGAAGCAGCGCGCCTAGCAGACCGCCCGGCCCTCCGGGGGGCCATCCACAGGACGACCGTCGTCCACAGGCGAGCGTGCCGGGGGTGGCGGGGGCGGGCGGGTGCCGCGCAGGCTGCGCCCATGCGACCTGCCGCCCGTACCGCCGTCGCGCTCTGCGCGGCCCTGCTGTCCCTCGGACCCGCCGCGCCCGCCGCCCGGCCGGTCCCGGCGGCGGGGCGAGCGTTCGTCCCGGCGGCACCGCCCGGGGTCGCACCGCCCATGGTCGCGCCGGCCGGTGCCGTGCGGTTCCGGTGGCCGCTCGACGGCGTCCCGCGCCCGGTGCGCCGCTTCGACCCGCCGCCCCGGCCGTGGCTGCCCGGGCACCGGGGCGTCGACCTGGCCGCCGCGCCGGGCGCGACCGTGCGGGCCGCTGGCGTCGGCACGGTGCTCTTCGCCGGTCTGGTCGCCGGCCGTCCCGTCGTCACCGTCGGGCACGCCGACGGGCTGCGGACCACCCACGAGCCGGTGTCGCCGACGGTCCGCCCCGGCGAGACCCTGGCGGCCGGGGCACCGCTGGGCACCCTCCTCGCGGGCCACCCGGGCTGCCCCGCCCCCGCCTGCCTGCACTGGGGGTTGCGGCGCGGCGCCGACTACCTGGATCCGCTGGCCCTGCTCGGCCTGGGACCCGTGCGGCTGCTGCCGCTCGACGGGGACGACCCCGCCCTCAGCGCTGGGCGAGCAGCGGGGGCAGCCGCACCGAGAGCCGCTCGTACTCGTCGGGGGTGTTGTAGACCTGGGCGCAGAGCCGCAGCCAGCCGCGTCCGTTCCAGGCCATGACGGCGACCTCGGTGGCGAGCCGCTCGGCGATCCGTGCCCGCAGCGCCCGCGCCGCGTCGAGCGTGCTGCCCAGACCCGCCGGCAGCGGCACGATCCGCATGGCGATCCCCGGTCCGCCGGGGTCCGGCAGGTCGGCGGGGGCCACCCCGAGTGCGTCCCCCAGCAGCCGCTGGCCGTACGCCGCCAGCGCGGCGTTGTGCCCGCGTACCCGGTCCACGCCGAGGCTGCGCAGCGTGAACAGGCCCACCGGCGCGGCCAACCAGCCCGTGTAGTCCTGCGTCGCCGCCCACTCGACGCGGCCGGGGAACCCGGACTCCTGCTCCCAGGAGACGGCCAGCGGCTCGATCCGTTCCCGCCACGGCGGGGCGACCGCCAGCACGGCGGTGCCACGCGGCGCGTACGCCCACTTGTGCAGGTTGCCCACCCAGAAGTCGGCGCCGACGTCGCCCACCGGTGCCGGAAGCATGCCCGGGGCGTGTGCGGCGTCGACGAGGACCGGTATCCCGTGCTCCCGGGCCACGCCGACGATCGCGGCGACGGGGAAGAGCCGGGCGGTGGCGGAGGTGAGCTGGTCCACGACGAGCAGCCGGGTCCGGCCAGGGCGCAGCCCGGCGCGGACGATCTGGACGATCTCCTCGCCCGAGGCGGCCAACGGGACGGGCAGGGTCCGGTTGACCGCCCCCGTACGCCGGCACTCCCGGGCGATGGAGAGGCCGACCGCGCCGTAGCCGTGGTCGGTGGTGAGCACCTCGTCGCCGGGACGCAGGCCGATCGACTGGAGCACCACCGCCACGCCGGTGGTGGCGTTCGGGACGAGGGCGGTGCCGTCCGGGTCGGCGCCCAGGAACCCGGCCAGGTGCCGGCGGGTGTGGGCGATCCGGTCGACCAGGCCCTGCGTGAAGAAGCGCAGCGGGTTGGCCTCCATCTCGTCGCGCAGCCGCTGCTGGGCCCGCTGCACGGCGATCGGCACCGCGCCGAACGAACCGTGGTTCAGGTGGCTGACCGCCGGGTCGAGCGAGAAGAGCAGGCGGGCTGCCGCGATCGGCTCGGGCGGCTGCGGGAGGCTCACCCGATGATCGTAGCGACCGGTCGATCCATCGCCGCCGTTCCGCCGGGTACGGTCCGCCGGCCGCCCGCCCGGGACGCGGTTCCATCGAGCCCGTGCCGGTCGACCGTCCTCGATCCCGGAGAATCGCTGGTCATGGACGTCGAACTGCGCTGGCCGACCGCCGCCGACCGGCAGTTGCGCGCCGAGGTGCACCGGGTGCTGCACGCCGTCGCCGAGCGGGGCGGCGCGATCGGGTACGCGGTCCCGCCCGGCCGCGCCGAGACCGACGCCTGGCTGGACGGGGTGCTCGGTCTCGTCGAGGCCGGCGACGCCGCGCTCGTCCTCGCCGTGCTCGACGACCGGGTGGTGGGCACCGGGTCGTGGCGGCGCGGTCCGAAGCCGATCTTCACCCACTACGCCGACCTGGAGAAGATCACCGCACACCCCGCCGCCCGTGGCCGCGGCATCGGTCGGCTCGTCACCGGCGCGCTGATCGACGACGCCCGCAAGGCCGGCGTCGAGACCCTCGCGCTGGGAGTGCGCGGCAACAACCACGGTGCCATCGAGCTGTACGAGCGCCTCGGCTTCCGCGAGTGGGGTCGGCTGCCGAACGTCATCGAGGTGGGCGACGAACGCTACGACGACGTGCGGATGTGCCTGGACCTCGGGCGCGAGCCGCACGTCGTGCTCCGGGGCTCGGCCCCCGACGGGCCGGGCTCGTCGCCGCGCCGGACCTGAGCACCCGCCCCTGCCTGTCCGGCAGGTCGGGCCGGCTGCCGCACCCGGGCCGCTCGTGCCCGGGCTGTTCGGGCCCCGGTTCCCGCTCCCAGGCTGCTCGGGTCTGGGCGGCTCGGGTCCGGGGTGGCCTGCGACGGCGGGACTCAGGCGCGTGGGTGGGCCTGGCGGTAGGCGGCGCGGAGCCGCTCCACGGACACGTGGGTGTAGATCTGGGTGCTCGCCAGGGACGAGTGGCCCAGCAGTTCCTGCACCGCCCGCAGGTCGGCGCCGCCCTCCAGCAGGTGGGTGGCCGCCGAGTGGCGCAGTCCGTGCGGGCTGATCGGGGGCAGGCCGGCGGCCTCCGCGTACCCGCCGACGATCCGCCGTGCCGTCGTCGGGTTGAGCCGTCCGCCGCGGGCGCCGAGCAGCAGCGCGTTGCGGGAGTGCGGTGCGGCCAGCGCTGGCCGGCCGTGGCGCAGCCACTCGTCGAGTGCCCGCTGCGCCGGCACCCCGTACGGCACGGCCCGTTCCCGGCCACCCTTGCCGAACACCCGCACGACCCGTCGCGCGTGGTCGACGTCGGCGACGTCGAGGCCGCACGCCTCGCTGATCCGCACTCCCGTGCCGTAGAGCAGCTCCAGCAGCGCCCGGTCCCGCAGCAGTACCGCCTCGGCGACCTGGTCAGCCGCAGGGGGAGGACCTGACGACTCTGGCGACGCCGGCCCGGACCCGTCGTCGGCGGGCGACGCCGGTCGGGCGCCCTTCTGGTCGGGTGATGCTGGCCGGAAGCCCTCCTCGTCGGTTGATGCTGGTCGGGAGCCCTCCCCGTCGGGTGACGACGGTCCTGAGTCGTCCCCGTCGGGTGACGGCGGTCGGGAGCCGCCCTCGGCGGGGGGTGGCGGCCCGGTCGGGGCGAACCGGCCCGGCGCTTCGACCAGGGCGGCCGCCTGGTCGGCACGCAGCACGGTCGGCAGGTCCCGGTGGGCGCGCGGGCTGGACAGGGCGCCGGCCACGTCGGCGGGAAGCAGCCCGCAGCGGTGGGCCCACGCGCTGAACGTCCGCGCCGAGGCCGCCCGGCGGGCGAGCGACGTCCGTGCGGCCCCCATCGTCCGCTGCTTCGCCAGCCAGCTGCGTAGCACGGCGAGGTCCAGCTCCGGCAGGTCGGCGCAGCCCATCCGGTGGGCGTGGTCCAACAGCGACACCACGTCACCGACGTACGCCCGGACGGTGTGGGCGGACCGGTTGCGCACGGCGGCCAGGTACCCGGCGAAGTCGTCCACCGCCTCGCGCATCGCCGGTGGGAGCGCCTCGTGGGTCGCCCGGGTGCCGTTCGCCTCCCGGCTCACCGCGATCCCCTCGCCGCCACCCGCCGGGCGCCCGGTGCGCCTCGCGTGCGCGTCCCTCCCACGCCGGGCCGAGTTGCGAACGCCGCCTGGCCGGGCCGAGGTGCGAACGCCGCCTGGCCGGGCCGAGGTGCGGGCGCCGCCTGGCCGACCCGCACGGGGGGGCGCATCCCTCGGTACACCCCGGTGCGGATCGAGGCCGTGGTGGCGATGGGCGGCGGATCCTCGGGCGGCACGGGACCAGCCTACGGTCGCCCGACGCCACCGGCAGGCCACCGGGCCGGGCACGCACTGGCCGCCCGACGCCACCGGCAGGTGCCGGGGCCGGAAGGGCACTGGCCGCCCGACGCCACCTCGCCGGGCAGCGCACCTGGCCGCCGGTCACCGGCTGGGCTCCGGGGCCGGGCAGCGCACCGGGCTGCCGGCCACCGGCTGGGCGCCGGGCCGACCGGGCGCCGAGGCGGTGGCCGGCCGTGCGGGCTCGCGGGTGTTCCCGGCGCGGACGCGCGGCTCGGGTGGTGGATTGCGTCGGCCGGTGCGCGCAGACTTGTCGTACCAACGGGTGTGGGCCCTGGCCGTGGTCGCCGTGCGACGGGACCAGGCTCGACGAAGGGGGACCGGACATGGGGGTGGACGTCGTCCTCTACCGGGCGGTCGGGGTGGGCTCCGACCGGCGGCGCCTCGTGCCGGCCGAGGTGCTGCCCGATCCCGACGACGTACTGCTGAACCTCGTCCGGCGCGTCCGTGGCACCGGGCGTACCCCTCTGCTCGACCGGGTGGATCCGGTCGGCGAGCTGGTGGTCCCTGCCGGCCAGGCGCCGCAGCTCCTCGCCGAGGTGCACTGCCTCGCCGAGGTGTCGCGGTCGACGCCGGAGCTGACGCACGTGCGCCGGCTGGACCGGTTGGCGCGGCGCTGCCGGCAGGACCGCGCGATGGAGATCCGCTTCGAGGGTGACTGACGGCGGTTCACGGTCCCCCCGGCGTCGCCGGTCGTCCGGCGGTCGCGTTCCCGGCCGGCGGGGGCGCGAGGGCGTACCCGTCGTCACGGCGGAGCACCAGGGCCAGTTCCTCGAGCATCGACAGCTTCCGCAGCGCGGTACGGACGGGCACCCCGGCCCGCGCGGCGAGGACGTCCACACCGACTGCGCCCCGGCGGGGCAACGCCTCGACGACGGCCCTCGCGTCGTCGTCGAGCAGGTCGGCCGGCTGCTGCGGACCGCGCGGTACGGGCGCCAGGTCGCCGATCCGCCCGACCTCCTCCAGCACCTGCGCGACGCCGGTCACCAGCCGGGCTCTCGGATACTCCCGCAGCGTCTCGTGCGCGCCGACGGACATCGCCGACGTGACCGGGCCGGGCACCACCATGCTGGGCTTGCCCAGGGCGAGCGCCCGGTGGGTGGTCTGGGTGGCGCCGCTGCGGGCGGCCGCCTCCACCAGCACCGTGCCGAGGGTGCCCGCCGCGATCACCCGGTTGCGGATGAGGAACCGGGGCCGCAGCGGATCGGCTCCCGGCATCCACTCACTGACCAACAGCCCGGTGTCGGCGATCCGGTCGAACAACGCCGCGTTGCCCATCGGGTAGGGGCGGTCCACGCCGCAGGCGAGCACCGCTACGGTCAGGCCACCGGCGTTGAGCGCGCCCCGGTGGGCCGCGGCGTCGATGCCGAAGGCTCCGCCCGAGACGACGGTCCAGTCCCGGTCGGCCAGCCCGTAGCCGAGTTCCGTGGCGATGTGCGTGCCGTACCCGGTGGCGGCGCGAGCGCCGACGACCGCGACGGAGCGGTCGAACGCCTCTGCGAGTGGCCACGAGCCGCGTAGCCAGAAGCAGAGCGGCGGGGCGGTCTCGATGTCCACCCGCCGGTAGGCGCCGGGCAGCCGGAGCCGGCGCAGGTCGCCGACCCGGACGGGCCACTCGTCGTCGCCGGGGACGACGATCCGGGCGCCGAGGCGGTCCGTGCGGGCCAGCGCCTCGGCCGCGACGGCCCGGGCGTCGCCGGCCGCGCAACGGGCCGCCACGGTGTTCCGCAGCGTCTCCTCCGGCGCGCCCCCGTCGAGCAGGAGGTCGAGCGCCGCCACCGGGCCGAGCCGGTCGACCAGCCGGTGCACCGACCAGGTGCCGGGCTCGGCGAGCCAGGTGAGCGCCACCCTGGCCAGGGTCTCCTCGTCGGTGCTCACGTCGCGTCCCCCGTCCTGAGTTGGATGGCCTCCCGGACGTCCTCCCGGTCGGGGCGGTCCCGACCGTCCAGATCCGCGATCGTCCAGGCCAGGCGGATGATGCGGTCGAAGCCCCGGGCCGACAGCGACCCGGCGTCCAGCCGGACCCGCAGCTCGGCCGTGTCCGGCCCGGGCAACCGCCACGGCGGGCGGCGCAGGTACGGGCCGGGTATCTCGGCGTTGAGCCGGTGACCGAGCACCGCCCAGCGGGTGGCCGCCGCCTGCCGGGCCACCGCCACCCGCGCGGCGACGGTGGCGGAGGGCTCGCTGTCGACGGTGGCCTGCATCAGCTCGGCCGCGCGGACAGGTGGCAGCTTCACCTGCACGTCGATCCGGTCCAGCAACGGCCCGGAGAGCCGGCTGAGGTAGCGCCGCCGGGCCTGCGGCGGGCACTCGCAGTACGCGTCCCCGGCCGGCTTGGCGCACGGGCACGGGTTGGCCGCCAGCACCAACTGCGTACGGGCCGGGTACTCGGCGCCGCCCCGGCTGCGGACCAGCCGGACCCGGCCGTTCTCCAGCGGTTGGCGCAGCGCCTCCAGCGCGCCCCGGCTGAACTCGGGCGCCTCGTCGAGGAAGAGCACGCCCCGGTGGGCGAGCGAGATCGCGCCGGGGCGGGCCAGCCCGGAACCGCCGCCGACCAGCGACGGCACCGTCGCCGTGTGGTGCGGTGCCTGGAACGGCGGGCGGCGCAGCAGCCGGCCGCCCGGTGGCAGCAGCCCGGCGATGGAGTGCAGCGCGGTGACCTCCAGCGCGGCCTCGTCGTCCAGCTCGGGCAGGATCGACGGGAGGCGCTCGGCGAGCATGGTCTTGCCGGCTCCCGGCGGCCCGACCAGCGCCAGGTGGTGCCCGCCCGCCGCGGCCACCTCCAGTGCCCGCCGGCCCAGCCCCTGCCCGGCGACCTCGGCCAGGTCGGGCCCACCACCGGCCGGCGACGGGCCGTCCGGCTCCGGCTCGATCAGGGGCGCGCCGTCGCGGATGAAGCTGACCAGCCGGTGCAGCGTGTCGACCGCCCGCACCCGGACCCCGGGGACGACCGCCGCCTCGGCGGCGTTGCCGGCCGGGACGATCACCTTCCCGACGCCGGCCCGGGCGGCCGCGGCGACCATCGGCAGCACACCGCGCACCGGGCGGACCGTGCCGTCGAGGCCCAACTCGCCCAGGACCACCACGTGTTCCAGGGGCAGCAGCGGCAGCTCGCCGGAGCCGCCCAGCAGGGCCGCCGCGATCGCCAGGTCGAACGCGGAGCCGAACTTCGGCAGGTCGGCCGGCAGCAGGTTGAGGGTGATCCGCCGGTTGGGCCACCGCTGACCGGAGTTGACCACGGCTGCGCGGACCCGGTCCCGGGCCTCGTGCAGGGCGGTGTCCGGCAGCCCCGAGATGACCACCGCCGGCAGGCCGGCGGCCAGGTCGGCCTCGACCTCCACCAGGTGCCCGGTGAGGCCCACCAGGCCCACGCAGAGCACCTTCGCGTAGCTCACGACGCCACCCGCCGTCGCTCGACGCCGCACCCGGTCCGGTCGGGTCCGCCCATCAGAACGCCCCCTTGAGGTGCTCGACCCGGGCGGCGCCGGCGCCGGTCAGGCGTACGGAGACGACGTCGAAGCGCACCTCGTCGGCGGTGGTGCCGGTGTCGGCGAGCCACCGGGCGGCGAGCCCGCGCAGCCGCCGCGCCTTGGCCGGTACGACCGCCTCCGCAGGCGACCCGTACTCGTCGGTGCGGCGGGTCTTCACCTCGCAGAAGGCGAGCACCGGCCCGTCCCAGGCGATGATGTCGATCTCTCCGGCCGGGCAGCGCCAGTTCCGGGCCACCGGGCGCAGTCCCGCCCCGATCAGGTGCCGGACGGCGCACCGCTCCCCGTACGCGCCGACCGCCTGGTTCCGCTTCGTCATGTCCGGCACGGTGCACCCGGCGGGCGGGCAGCCGCCGCCCCGTGCCCCGGAAACTGTGGACGACGGGCACACTGTGGACGAACGGACGATCATGCCCTCGTCGTGCTATGCGGTCCGCCTCGGTGGACCGCCGCCACGAGCCACCGCGTTCGGCGCTGAGCTGGGCCTGCCCGCCCGCCGCCGTCCCCGCCGCCGCCGTCCCCGGCCAGCGGCGGCGGGTGACCGGTGCTCCCGGTGGCGCGGATGTCCCGGGGGCGAATGGCGCCCGTGGAGCCGGTCGCATACCGTGCCGGACGTGGACGGACGACGGAACTTTGTCGAAGATCAGGAGTCGCGCTGGTATCCGGCCGACCGCGACCGTGACCGTGACCGTGAGAGCGGCTACGGGGAGGCGGACTGGCGCGGTCCGGCCGAGAGCCGGTACCGGGACGACGACCTGAACGCCCCCGAGCAGCGCCGGTCCGCCGAGGACGGCCGCTACGGTGACTCCACGGGAACCCGACGCGGCGAACCAGGACGCTTCGGCACGTCGGCGGAGCCCGACTCCGGGCGCTTCGCGGCCGTCGAGCCCGACTCCGGCCGGTTCGGCGCCGTCGAGCCCGACTCGGGGCGTTTCGCGGCCGTCGACACCGACCGGGGCCGCTTCGGCGGGTCGGAGGACTCGGGCCGGTTCGCGGCCACGGGACGGGAGGACCCGAGCCGGTTCGCCGTGCCGGGACCGGAGGATTCCGGCCGGTTCGCCGTCACCGGCCCCGAGGATTCGGGCCGGTTCCCCGCCACGGGATCGGAGCCCGGGAGGTTCGGCGAGGCCGATTCGGGGCGCTTCGCGGCGGTGCCGCCGCTCGGGGAGGCCCGGTCGGAGACCGAGGGATACCGGACGAGCCGCTCGCGCCGGGCCGAGTCGGACCCGGACGTCTCCGGGGAACTGCCCGGCGACCGCCCGGGCCGGCGCGCCGCCCGGGAGTCGAGGGAGGCCCGCGACGCGCTGTCGACGTCGGGCGTCGACGCGCTGGCCGGGGCGGGACCCGTCGAGCGGACCGCGGAGCCGGCCCGCCCGGCCCCGCTGGGCGGCTACCCGATCGTCGCGCCCGGTCGGGTGGCCGAGGCCGCGAGCGCGGCGGAGACGCCGGTCGACGAGCCCGTCCGGCCGGTCGAGCCCCCGCACCCGCTGGAGATGCCGACCGGGCCGATGCCGCCGATCGCGCCCCGCGGCGACCTCGCGCCGGGGGAGCTGCCGGCGTACCCGCCGGTGGTCGCCCCGCTTCCGGGAACGCCGGCGGGCGACGGGGTCTACCGGACGCGGCGGCCGGCGCTGGCCGCGCTCTTCACCCTGCTGGTCCTGGTGTTCGAGGTGCCCGCGATGCGGGTGCTGCTCAACGGCGTGACCGGCGACCCGGTCTCGACGGCTGACGTCGTGGTGGGGATCTTCCTGGTCTGCGGCCTGCCGATCTTCGCGATCGGCCTGTACGGGCTGCGCACCGGCGGGCTGTCGCTCGCGGAGGGGAACCGGGGCTGGCTGCGTCCGCCGACGGCGTACCTGACCGTGGGCCTGGTGCTCTTCGTCGCCGCCGCGCTCGCGGTCCGCTGACCCTCGACCGTCAGGACCGCCCCGCCTGACGGCTGGCTCCGGCTGGGGCGGGCGCGCCGAGTGCCGGAAATGGGCGTTCCGACCCCTTCCCCGCACCCGAGGCATCGGGGGCGGGGAAGGGGCGTACACTGGTCGACTGGCGACCGCCTCGCGCGGTCGACCTCGCGCGCCCTCTCCACGAGTCGTCGTGGGGCGACGGCCTCCCTGGTCCCGATCTTGGTCGGGCCCGCCATGGCCGCCGACCGGGCGCCAGGACGCCCGGCCGCCTGGCCGGGCGGGACAACCAGGGACCACGAGGAGTACCCCACCATGGCCGTCGTGACCATGCGTCAGCTGCTGGAGAGCGGTGTCCACTTCGGGCACCAGACCCGGCGCTGGAACCCGAAGATGAAGCGTTTCATCTTCACCGAGCGCAACGGTATCTACATCATCGACCTGCGCCAGACCCTCGACTACATCGAGAAGGCCTACGCGTTCGTGCGCGGGACCGTCGCCGAGGGTGGCAGCATCCTCTTCGTCGGCACCAAGAAGCAGGCCCAGGAGGCCATCGCCGAGCAGGCGACCCGGGTCGGTCAGCCCTACGTCAACCACCGCTGGCTCGGCGGCATGCTGACCAACTTCCAGACGGTCTACAAGCGGCTCCAGCGGATGAAGGAGCTTGAGGCCCTGGGTGACCTGAGCGGCACCGCCGCCGGGTACACCAAGAAGGAGACCCTGCAGCTCTCCCGCGAGAAGATCAAGCTGACCCGCACGCTCGGCGGTCTGCGGGACATGCAGAAGCTCCCGGCCGCGATCTGGGTGGTCGACACCAAGAAGGAGCACATCGCCGTCGACGAGGCCCGCAAGCTGGGCATCCCGGTCATCGCGGTGCTCGACACCAACTGCGACCCGGACGAGGTCGACTTCCCGATCCCGGGCAACGACGACGCGATCCGCTCGGCCGAGCTGCTGACCAAGGTCGTGGCCGCCGCCGTCGCCGACGGCCTGATCGCCCGTTCCGGCCGTCGTCGCGGCAGCGACGAGAAGCCGGAGCCGGGCGTCGCCTCCGACGAGCCGCTGGCCGAGTGGGAGCGCGAGCTGCTCGAGGAGCCGAAGAAGGCCGACGAGCAGGCCCCGCAGGCCGAGCAGGCCCAGCCGGTCGAGCAGGCCCCGCAGGCTGAGCAGGCCCCGCAGGCTGAGCAGGCCCCGCAGGCTGAGCAGGCTGAGCAGGCCCCGCAGGCCCAGCCGGTCGAACAGCCGGCGACCGCCGCCGCGGAGTGACCGCACCGCCGCCTCCCCGCCGCCCGGTCTCCCGGGCGGCGGGGAGCGGCAGGTACGCCGGGCACGTCGCGCCCGGATCCGGGTAACCGGCACCAGGACCAACCCACCCGCAGTCTCAACACCGAAGAGAGAGCCATGTCCAACTTCACCGCCGCGGACGTCAAGAAGCTCCGCGACCTCACCGGCGCCGGCATGATGGACTGCAAGAAGGCGCTGACCGAGGCCGAGGGCGACTTCGACAAGGCCGTCGAGATCCTGCGCGTCAAGGGCGCCAAGGACGTCGGCAAGCGGGCCGGCCGTACGGCCGCCAACGGTCTGATCGCCCACTCCGGCAAGGCGCTGCTCGAACTCAACTGCGAGACCGACTTCGTCGCCAAGACCGACGCGTTCATCGAGCTGGCTCAGCAGCTGGTGGAGCACGGCGAGCGCAGCGGCGTCGGCACCGCCGAGGAGCTGCTCGCCACCGAGCTGGACGGCAAGACCGTCGCCGACCTGGTGCAGGAGCAGTCCGCCAAGATCGGCGAGAAGCTCGTCCTGAACCGGTTCGCCAAGCTCGACGGCACCACCGCCGTCTACCTGCACCGCAAGAGCCAGGACCTGCCCCCGGCGGTCGGCGTGCTCGTGCAGTACACCAGCACGGCCGGCGACGAGGCGTCCGACTCGGACGCCCGGGGCGTGGCGATGCAGATCGCCGCCATGCGGCCGAAGTTCCTCACCCGGGACGAGGTGCCGGCCGACGTCGTCGAGTCCGAGCGGCGCATCGCCGAGCAGACCGCCCGCGAGGAGAACAAGCCCGAGGCGGCCCTGCCGAAGATCGTCGAGGGTCGGGTGAACGCGTTCTTCAAGGACTACGTCCTGCTCGAGCAGGCGTCGGTCGCCGACAACAAGAAGTCGGTGAAGCAGCTGCTGGCCGATGCCGGCATCGAGGTCACCCGCTTCGTGCGGTTCGAGGTCGGCCAGGCCTGAGCCGCCCCGGGCGCTCTGCGCCCCGCGGGCAGGGAACGTCGACGAGGAGGCCGCCGGTGTACGTGACAGGCACCGCGGCCTCCTCGTCACATAGGGTCGGCTACGGCAGTTTCGCGGTACGCGGCGTACGGGACGTGCGCATGGGGAAGGGCGGGGCGGATGACGCAGGTTGTGAGTGACCGGAGTCTGGCGGCGGACGATCCGACGGCGCCACCCCCCGGTCGGGCCCGCCGGGTGGTGCTGAAGCTCTCCGGTGAGGTGTTCGGCGGGGGCGCGATCGGGGTGGACCCGGACGTCGTGCAGGCCATCGCCCGGCAGATCGCCACCGTGGTCCGCCGCGGCGTGCAGGTCTCGGTGGTGGTCGGCGGCGGCAACTTCTTCCGGGGCGCGGAGTTGCAGAAGCGCGGCATGGACCGCGCCCGGGCCGACTACATGGGCATGCTCGGCACCGTGATGAACTGCCTCGCGTTGCAGGACTTCCTGGAGAAGGAGGGCATCGAGACGCGCGTGCAGAGCGCGATCACGATGGCCCAGGTCGCCGAGCCGTACATCCCGCTGCGCGCCATCCGGCACCTGGAGAAGGGCCGCGTGGTGATCTTTGGCGCGGGCGCCGGCATGCCGTACTTCTCCACCGACACCGTGGCTGCCCAGCGGGCCCTGGAGATCCGTGCCGACGTGGTGCTGATGAGCAAGAACGGCGTGGACGGCGTCTACACCGCCGACCCGCGGATCGACCCGACCGCCAGCAAGTTCGACTCGATCACCTTCTCCGAGGTGCTGCGGCGTAACCTGCGGGTCGCCGACGCCGCCGCGTTCAGCCTGTGCATGGAGAACGGCCTGCCGATGCTGGTCTTCGGCGCGCAGGGCGACGACACCATCATCCGGGCCGTGGGTGGCGACAAGATCGGCACCCTGATCACCGCCTGAGCGGTCCGACCCGACCTCAGCGGTCCCTCCGACACGACAAGCCCACGACGAGCACAGAAGGAGGCGAGGAGACCGGTGATCGACGACACCCTCCTCGAGGCCGAGGAGAAGATGGAGCGTGCGATCGAGCACGCCAAGGAGGAGTTCGGCGCGATCCGCACCGGTCGCGCCAACGCCGCCATGTTCTCCAAGATCATCATCGACTACTACGGCAGCCCCACGCCGCTGCCCCAGATGGCGTCCATCGGGGTTCCCGAGCCGCGCATGGTGATCATCAAGCCGTACGACAACTCGCAGATCAACGCCATGGAGAAGGCGATCCGCGACTCCGACCTCGGCGCCAACCCGAACAACGAGGGCAACCAGCTCCGCATCCTGCTCCCGCAGATGACCGAGGAGCGCCGCCGAGAGATGATCAAGGTCGCCCGGCACAAGGGTGAGGAGGCCAAGGTGGCCATCCGCAACATCCGCCGCAAGGGCAAGGAGGAGCTGGACCGGCTCGTCAAGGACGGCGAGGTCGGCGAGGACGACGGCCGCCGCGCCGAGAAGGAACTCGACGACCTGACCCAGCGCTTCGTCGCCGCCGTCGACGACCTGGTCAAGCACAAGGAGAACGAGCTTCTCGAGGTGTGAAACGTGCGCCGGCACTCCGCCGGCGACGACGACGTCGTGGCACCGGCGCTCCACCGCCCGATCCCGGGCGGCGGGCCCGGTGCCACCGTCGTCGGCGGGCCGGCACGGGGCCGGTCGGACGTGAGGGATCGGCGGGTGCAGTAGGCTCGGCAGGATTCCCGGCACCCTGCGGTGAATGGTGGGAATCGGCCGGCCGTCGGGCGGGTCAACCGGACGGAACAGTCGCGCGGGTAGGGGAATGGTTGTGGTTGTGCGTCAGCTGGTGGATCTCGTACCGGTCCCGCTCGGTGCGTGATGTCCCACCTCGATCCCCACGGCAGCGCCGAGCCCCGCGGCTGGGACCGCCCCGACGCGCCCGCTCCCGCCCCGGCGCCCGCCCTCCCCTGGCCGGAGCCCGAGATCGATCCGGGTCGGTGGGACCGCCGTCCCGCCGTGCTCCCCGACGCGTACGCCGAGGCACCGGCCCGCTCCCGCCCGCACGCCGACGTGGCGGCGGCCGGTGAACCGGCGGCGATGAACGGCCAACGCGACCGTCCCGACGACTCGGATTACCCGACCACCCAGCTCGAACCGGTCCGGGACGTCGAGCCGGAGCCGGAGCCCGTGCCGCCTCCGGGCCGCCGGCAGCGCGGTCGGCGCCGGGCCGGCGCCGACCGGCCCCCGACCCAGCAGCCCGTTCCGAGTCGGGCCGGGCGCAACCTGCCGGCAGCCGTTGCCGTCGGCGTGGGCCTCGGCGCCCTGATCGTGGTGCCGCTGTTCTTCTACCGGACCGCCTTCCTGGTGGTGGTGGCCGCGGCGGTCGCCATCGGCATGTGGGAGATGGCCCGGGCGGTACGCCGCAGCGGCGCGCACCCGCCGCTGGTGCCGCTGATCGCCGGCGGGGTGCTCACCATCGGGCTGGCCTGGTTCTCCGGCCCCGACGCGCTCAGCCTCGGCCTGCTGGTGACCGTGCTGGGCACCATGGTCTGGCGGCTCGGCGACGGGCCGGGCGGCTTCCAGCGTGACCTGACCGCCGCCACCCTCATCGCCGTGTACGTGCCGTTCCTCGGCGGCTTCGCCGCGCTGCTGGCGGCGGTGCCCGAGGACGGCGACCTGCGGGTGCTGGTGACGCTGGCCGCGGTGGTCCTCTCCGACACCGGCGGGTACGCCGCCGGCGTCAGCTTCGGCAAGCATCCGATGGCCCCCTCGATCAGCCCGAAGAAGTCCTGGGAGGGCTTCGCCGGCTCGGTCACCGCTGCGGCGCTGGGCAGTGCCCTGCTGCTCTGGCTGCTCCTCGACGTGGCCCCGTGGTGGGGCGCGCTCTTCGGGTTGGCGATCTCCGGCGCCGCCGTCCTCGGTGACCTCGCCGAGTCCATGATCAAGCGGGATCTCGGGGTGAAGGACATGAGCAACCTGCTCCCCGGGCACGGCGGCCTGATGGACCGGTTGGACTCGATCCTCTTCGCGCTGCCGACCGCGTACCTGCTCCTGGCGGTCTTCGTCCCGGTGCTGGAGTGAGGCGTGAATCACCCGTCGTCAGTGGTCCCGCCCGGGCGGCGGGGGGCGATTCGGCACCTCCGGACAGGTGTGTCGGCCGTCCGGCGTGACAGACTGGACGCGCCATGACGAGCTTGCCCCTGATTCCCGCAGACCCCGACGCCCCCGGGCGGCGGCCCGCGATGCCTCCCCGTCACCTCGCCGATCTCGACCTCGCCGGCCGCCGCGCCCTGGTCGCCGAGCTGGGGGAGCCGGCGTTCCGCGCCAAGCAGGTCTCCACCCACTACTTCGGTCGGCTGGTGCGCGACCCGGGGCAGATGACCGACCTGCCGGCCGCCACCCGGGAGAAGCTCGCCGACCAGCTCCTGCCCCGGCTGCTCACCCCGGTCCGCGAGCTGGCCTGCGACGACGGCGCGACCCGCAAGGCGCTCTGGCGGCTGCACGACGGCTCGCTGGTGGAGAGCGTGCTGATGGGTTACCCGGACCGCGTCACCGTCTGCATCTCCAGCCAGGCCGGCTGCGGCATGGCCTGCCCGTTCTGCGCCACCGGGCAGGCGGGGCTGACCCGCAACCTCTCCACCGCCGAGATCGTCGACCAGGCGGTCTACCTGGCCGGGGTGGCCGCCTCCGGAGCGGTGGCGGGTTCGCCGCCGCGCCTGTCGCACGTGGTCTTCATGGGCATGGGCGAGCCGCTGGCCAACTACTCCCGGGTGGTCGCGGCGATCCGCCGGCTGGTCGCCCCGGCGCCCGAGGGGCTCGGGCTGTCGCAGCGCCACATCACGGTCTCCACGGTGGGCCTGGTCCCGGCCATCCGCCGACTGGCCAGCGAAGACCTCTCGGTGACCCTTGCGTTGTCGCTGCACGCCCCCGATGATGAGCTGCGCGACGAACTCGTGCCGGTCAACCAGCGCTGGAAGGTGTCCGAGGTGCTGGACGCGGCGTGGGACTACGCGGCCCGCACGGGGCGTCGGGTGTCGATCGAGTACGCCATGATCAGAGATGTGAACGACCAGCCGTGGAGAGCCGATCTGCTCGGGCGGCTGCTGGCCGGGAAGCTGACCCACGTGAACCTCATCCCCCTCAACCCGACTCCGGGCAGCCGTTGGGACGCCAGCCCCAAGCCGGTCGAGCGGGAGTTCGTCCGGCGGCTGCGCGAGGCCGGGGTGTCGACGACCGTGCGGGACACCCGGGGTCGCGAGATCGACGGAGCGTGCGGGCAACTCGCCGCCGCCGAGGACATTGACACCGACACCGACCGGGCCGGGGAGAAGGCGTGACCGGGCGTAGCGAACGAGACCAGGAGACATAGTGGCGAGTCAGGGTCAGCGTTTCCGGCGTAAGGCGCTCCGCCGGGGATACAAGGTCGACGAGGTCGACGCCTTCCTGGACCGGGTCGAGGCGACGCTCGACGGCCGGCCGGTGGGCGCCCCCGTCGCCTCCCAGGAGGTCCACGACGTCGTCTTCCGGGTCCGCTTCAACGGCTACGACGAGTGGCAGGTCGACCTGCACCTCGACCGGGTCGAGCGGCAGCTGGCCGAGCTGGAGGAGCGCGGTGGCGCCGGCGACCCCCGCGACGCCGACCGCCTCGGTCCGCCCGACCGCATGGGCCCGCCCGACCGCATGGGTCCGCCCGACCGCATGGGCCCGCCCGACCGCATGGGCCCCCCGGTGCGCGACGACCGCGGCATGTCGCCGGTCCCGCAGCCGATGCCGCCCCGGCCGATGCCGGCACAGGCCGGTCCGCCCGGCGACCGCTACGGCCGCTACGACGAGCCCACCGGTGCCTTCGCCGGTGGCTACGACGCCCCGCGGGGCGGCTACGAACCGCCGCGCGGCCCCGGTGGCCCCGGCGGACCCGGCGGCCCCGGCCCGATGGGACCGGGCGCCCCGATGGGCCACGGCGCTCCGCCGCCGCGCGGCCTGCCCGCCGGCCCCAGCGGCTACGGCGACGGTCCCGGCAACTACGGCGATGGTCCCGGCAACTACGGCGACCGCCCCGGCAACTACGGTGACGGCCCCGGCGGTGGCTACGGCGACGGCCCCGGCAAGTACGGCGACGGTCCGGGCGGTGGCTACGGTGACGGCCCCGGCGGTGGCTACGGTGACGGTCCTGGCGGCTACGGCGATCGCCCGGGCGGCTACGGCGACGGTCCCGGTGGCTACGGGGACGAGCCGCGTTTCGACGGGTTCGAGGCCGGCCGGCGCGCTCGCGCCGACATGACCGCCGAGATCCGGATGCCTGAGCGGGATCCGCGTGACATGCGGGGCCGGGGCCCGGCCGGGCCGCCTCCGCAGCCGCAGCCGGGCTTCGGCGGCCCACCGCACGCCGGTCCGCCGGTGGGTGGTCCGCCGGTCGCTGGCCCACCCGTCGGTGGCCCACCCGTCGGTGGCCCGCCACCGATGGTCGGCCCGCCGATGGCCGGCCCGCCCGGCAGCGACCTCTACCGCGTCGACCAGATCCGTCGCAGCTTCCAGGTGCGCCGGTTCGGCAGCGGGTACGACCCCGACCAGGTCGACCGGTTCTTCGACACGCTGCTGGGCGGCATGCAGGGGCGCAACCCGATGCCGGTGAACCCGAAGGAGCTGGACACGCTGCGCTTCGGGCTGGTGCCCGGTGGCTACTTCGAGGCCGAGGTCGACGCCGCGCTCAAGGACGTGCAGGACATCCTGTTCGGCCGCTGATCCGCGTACGGCGAGGGCCCGCTCCCCGGTCGGGGGCGGGCCCTCGTGCGTGTGGCCTCCGGCGCGCGGACCGGTGCGACGCCGGCTGACGCGGGTGCGGTCAGGACCGCAGGCCGTTGCGCCGCAGCACGGTGTCGCCGATGACGATGAGCAGCAGCAGCACGGCCAGGCCGATCAGCCAGATGTTCTCGACCCTGCCCTCGTGGTTGCCGCAGAGCATCGCCAGCAGGGCCAGCGCGGAGACCACCGCGCCGATCCGCCCGGACTTGCGGTGCCCGGGCTTGTGCTGGTCTGGCGACGTTACCGGCTCGCTTCCTGCCACTGTCGGTCCTTCCCTCGCGATCGGATCTCCGGTTAGTCTGGCACGCCTCGTGCCGGGCCCGGCGCTGGGTCCGACCGATGGGGCGGACCGCACGATCCGCACGGGCGCGGCGGGCGTCGGCCCGGGGTACGTACGAGGGCCGGCCGGGACTTCGGCACGGTGCCCGGCGTCGGGCAGGTGGCCGGGACCAAGGGCCCGGCTCCACCCGGGCGCATCGGCACTACCGGCGTCGCGGGTAGGTCGCCAGACTCCCTCCGGTAGCGTTTCTGGCGTACACCTTGTTTGTCGTTTTGAGGGGGAACTGCGGTGCGAGTGACCGGTACGGGGCACGCCAGCATGCGGATCGACACGGCCGCGGGCAGCATCCTGTGCGACCCGTGGGTCAATCCGGCCTATTTCGCCTCATGGTTCCCGTTTCCGGACAACTCCCTGCTCGACTGGGAGGCCCTCGGCGACGTCGACTATCTCTACGTGTCGCACCTGCACCGGGACCACTTCGACGCGGCGCACCTGAAGCGCTTCGTATCGAAGGACGCCACCGTGCTGCTGCCCGCGTTCCCCACCTCCGAGATGGAGGACGAGCTGCGGGAGCTGGGCTTCACCAAGTTCCTGAAGGCGCCGAACGAGCAGGTCGTGGAGCTGGACGGCGGCCTGAAGATCATGATTCAGGCGCTGACCAGCCCGACCGACGGCCCGATCGGCGACTCGTCGCTGTGGGTGGAGTACGACGGGGTGCGGCTGCTCAACCAGAACGACGCCCGTCCCACCGACCTGAGTGCCTTCGCCGAGCTGGGCCACGTGCACGCGCACATGCTCCAGTTCTCCGGTGCGATCTGGTACCCGATGGTCTACGAGCTGCCGCAGGCGGCGAAGACGGCGTTCGGCAAGCAGAAGCGCGACCGGCAGTTCGACCGCACCTGGCGCTACATCGACGACCTGAAGGCCGACCACGTCTTCCCGATCGCCGGCCCGCCCTGCTTCCTCGACGACGAGCTGTGGCAGTTCAACGACATCCACGGCGACGAGGGCAACATCTTCCCCGACCAGTCGGTCTTCCTGAGCGAGTACGCCAAGGTCGGCGGCACCAACGGCGTCGTGCTGCTCCCGGGCAGCGTCGCGGAGATCACCACCTCCGGAGCCAGCACGACACACCCGGTGCCCGTGGAGGAGTTCTTCGCCAACAAGGTGGCCCACCTGGAGGAGATGCGCGAGCGCAAGCGGCCGGTCATCGAGGCCGAGAAGGCGTCCTGGCGGCACCCCGAGGTGGACGTGCTCAAGGAGATGCAGCGCCGGATCGAGCCCCTGCTTGAGGAGTCGATCTACCTGGCCAAGGGGGTCGGCGGCCCGGTCCGCTTCGACCTGGTCAGCTACGACGGCGAGAGCGTCGAGTCGATCGTGGTGGACTTCCCGGGCAAGCAGGTCCGGCCGTACGCCGACGAGAAGGTCCGCTACCGGTTCCGCACCGAGCGGGCGTTGATCGAGCACCTGCTGCACATCGGCGAGGTGGACTGGGTCAACTCCCTCTTCCTCTCCTGCCGCTTCTCGGCGGCCCGGATCGGCCAGTACAACGAGTTCGTCTACGCGTTCTTCAAGTGCCTCTCCACGGAGCGGCTCCAGTACGCCGAGGGCTGGTACGACGAGCACGAGCGGAGCACCGACGCCGAGGACATCACCCTCGGTGACTGGGTGGTGCAGCGGCGCTGCCCGCACCTGAAGGCGGACCTGACCCGGTTCGGCATCGTCGAGGGCGACCAGCTCACCTGCCAACTGCACGGCTGGAGGTTCGACCTGGCCAGCGGCCGGTGCCTGACCAGCGTCGGGCACAAGGTCCGGGCACACCGGGCCGGCGAGCAGCAGACCCCCGCCCCGGCGGGCGAGGTGGCCAGCTAACGGCGATTTCCCCGCGCCCGCCGCCCCCGCCGGGTGACCATCAGGTCGACGAGGGGGTGACGTGGCCGAGGGAGTGCGCAAGAGCGGTTACCGGTACCGACGTGACCGGGAGATGGTCCGGGACGCCTCCCGGGTGGAGACGTTCAGCGACGGCGTCTTCGCGGTCGTGCTGACGGTGATGGCCGTCGAACTGCTCCAGAACGGCCCGGCGAGGGCCGGTGGGAGGGAGCTTCCCGACGCCCTCGCCCACGCCTGGCCGTCCTACCTGGCGTATGTGATCACCTTCGGCATCGCCGGCCAGATCTGGCTCGGCCACCACAACGTGTGGCGGTACGTGGTCCGGGTAGATCAGCTGCTGCTGGTGTTCAACCTGCTCGTGCTGCTCTTCGTGGCCGCGATCCCGTTCACCGCCGACCTGCTGTCGGACAACCTGCGCGGCGGGTCGACCGAGCAGCGGTTGACCGCCGCACTCTACTTCGGCACCGTGCTCGGCGAGTCGATCTTCTTCAACCTGAGCTGGTGGTGGGCACGGCGGCGAAGGCTGCTCCACCCCGATCTGGATCCCCGGCTGGCCCGTGCGGTGGCGCGGCGCCCACTGCTCTACCTGATCGCCTTCGCCTTCGTCTTCGTCAACGCGATCCTCAGCCTTCTGCTCTACCTGCTGCTCCTCGGTCTCTCCCTCATTCACCGTCCCGGCGACCTGCCCCCCGCCGAGGCCGGCGGCGAGGTCAGCGGCCAAGGTCGGTGAGGACGCGGCGGGCGGCGTTGTGGCCGGCGGCGCCGATGACGCTGCCGGCCGGGTGGCAGCCGGCGCTGCCCGCGTAGACGCCGTCGACACCGGTGGCGTACGGCATCCGATCGGTGAACGAGACCGTGTTGTCGACGTGGTGGATGTGCCCGCCGGTGATGCCGAAGTGCGCCTCGATGCCGGGCGGCGGCAGCGGCACGGCGTCGGCGATCAGGTCGGCGGTGCCCGGGGCGTACCGCTCGCAGATGCCGATCAGGCGGTCGACGTAGCCGGGCAGCGCCTCGCCCCAGGTGGCGCCGGCCAGCTCGTACGGCACCGACTGCACGAAGAGCGCCGACGAGTGGTGCCCCCGGCCGTCGGACAGCGACGGGTCCACGGTGGTGTGCAGGTACCACTCGATGGTCGGCTCGGCGGGCAGCCGACCCGCCTGCACGTCGGCCCACATGGCGCGCAGCGCCGCCATCGGCGACTCGCCGCCCCCACCGATCAGGGACTCCGAGCCGGGCAGCAGGTGGATGGTCGAGCCGAACGGGCTCGGGGAGCCCTGGGGCAGGCAGGAGAAGCGGGGCAGCCCGGTCAGCGCCAGGTTGAGCTTGAGCGTGGTGCCGGGGCGGCGGACCGCCGCCATCCGGTCGGCCAGCGGCGCCGGGAGCGCGCCGTCGGGCAGCAGGTCCATCAGCCGGTACGGGTCGCACGCGCCGAGCACCACCCGCGCGCCGATCTCCCGCCCGTCGGCGAGGACGACCCCGCTGGCCGCGCCGCCGTCCAGGGTGATCGCATGCACCGGCGTGCCGGTGCGGATCGTCGCGCCGGCGGCCCGGGCGGCGTCGGCGAACGTACGCGACACGGTGCCCATCCCGCCCTCGGCGATCATCCACGTGCCGTCGGAGCCGGGCAGCCGGCACATGTTGTGGACGAGGAAGTTGTGCCCGGTGCCCGGGTCGTCGGGGCCGGCGTTGAGCCCGGAGAGGCCGTCGGTGACCGCGTACATGCTCATCAGGAGCTCGGAGCGGAAGTCGAAGCGGGCCAGGTGGTCGGCGACGGAGCCGCGGACGAGGTCGACGAAGACCTGCCGCAGCGCCGGCCGGACGTACCGCTCGGCGGTCTCCTCGACGGGCAGCGGCTCGGCCAGCCAGGCCGGGGCGAGGTCGTCGCGCAGCGCGGCCAGCTCGGCCTGGAGGGCGTCGTCGGCGGCCACGTCGGCGGGGGAGAAGAACTCGGCGAGCTGCGCGCGGGTGGCCGCCGTGTCGCTGCCGAAGAGCAGGTACGGCGAGCCGGGGCCGCCGGGGGTGGGCAGGAAGTAGTGCGGGTCGCGGCGCAGCACGGGGATGCGCACGTCCAGCGTGGCGAGCAGTTCCGGCGGCATCAGCCCGAGCAGGTACGACCCGGTGGAGTGGCGCAGCCCCGGCACCTTCGGGAACGGCGCCTCGGTGCGGGTGGCCCCGCCGATGACGTCCGCCGCCTCCAGCACCAGCACGTCGAGCCCGGCGCGGGCGAGCAGGATCGCGGACACCAGACCGTTGTGCCCGGCGCCGACGATCACCACGTCGGCCCGGGGCGGCAGCTCGTCACCCATGCCGGTGGAGCCTAGCGCCCACAGGTCCCGCCGGTCAGCCCTTCCGCCGCCGGTCGGCCTAGGCTTGCCTGCCATGGCAGCACCCTTCAGCGCGCCCACCCCCGCCCCGAACGCCACGGTGCTACCCACCGGACGGCGCCGTGCCCGGGTCGGCCTGCCGCTCTCCCTGTTCCTCGTCCTGGCCGGGATCGGCGGCCTCGTCGCGGCTGTCGCGGTCGTCGGCGGAAGCCATCAGCCACGGTCACCTGTGGCGGGGCTCGTCGCGGCGGGCACCCTGGCGGCGCTCGGTGTGCCGGGTGTCCTGCTCTTCGTGGTGTCCTGGCGGCAACGGCGGACGAGGATCCTCGTCGACCACAGTGGCCTGTGGTTCGACAAGGGGGACCGGCGGAACGTCATCCCGTGGCACAGTCTCGCCGGCGTCGGCCTGTTCACGAGCCACGGGCACAAGGCCAGTTTCCACTCCCTGGAGCTGTACCCGACGGGCCACATCGACCGCGACGACCCGGTGCTGTGGACACTCGTGCGCGAGGAGGCGCCGTTCCGCCCCGGGCTGCCCCACCTGCGCCACCGTCTCCGTCTCGAGGCTGCCGACGTGCCCCTGGCGGTGTCGGCGGTCCGCCACCACGCGCCGCACCTCTGGCTCGGTGAGTCCCGACGCGAGGGCAGCCACATCGGGCGCCCCGACCGTGCCGGGCACCGGGAGCGGACCCGGGCGCGGGGGCGGTAGCCGGACGCCAGCGAGGTCAGGACGGCGGGCTGTCGTCCGGGGGCGGGCCGGCCAGCAGTTGGGCGGCGAACGTCTCCAGTTCCAGCTCGAACAGCGCCTCGGCCTCGGTGACCGCCCAGTCGAACTGGTGGAAGACCTCCATGGCGACCAGCCCGTAGAGGCGGGTCCAGCCCGAGAGGAAGGCGTACGCGACCTCGATCGGCACCTCGCCGTGGCTGAGCCGCAGCGGCTCCAGCCGCCCGTCCAGGTGCCGCCGGAGCAGTTCGCCGGGCGGGGTGCGGAAGGGGGAGCGGCGCCACAGGTCGAGGATCGGCTGGATGAAGACCGCGCCGAGGCGGGCGCCGGGGTGGTCCGGGGTGGCGTGGCCGCCGACGAAGGCGGTCCGTCCCGGGACGGGGGCGCCGAAGATCAGCCCGAACTCGGCGGGGTGCGCCAGCGACCAGGCGCGGAACGCCCGGGACATGGCCAGCAACCGCGCGACCGGCTCGCCCCCGGCGTCGTCCCCAGCCGCCTCCAGCCGCAGCCGCAGCTCGTTGTAGAGGTCGGCGGCGAGGTCCGCGACCAGCGCCTCCAGGCTCGGGAAGTAGCGGTAGATGGCCGGCGCCGTCATGCCCATGTCGCGGGCGATGGCCCGCAGCGAGATCGCGTCGATCCCACCCGTCACCAGCAGACGGCGTGCCCCGTCCTTGATCTCGGCGACGGTCGCCGTGCGCAGGCGTTCCCGCCGAGTGGGTGCGGCCATCGACAACCACCTTGACCAGAGGAAACACCGTTGCGATAGTTAACGGCGTTCACTGAAATTAGCGATGGTAGCAGCTTAGCCATCTGTGGAGGGAGAGGCGAATGTTCGCCTGGTGGGGACACATGGTGGTGCGGCTGCGCTGGGCGGTGCTGGCCGCCGCCCTGGTGCTGGTCGCTGTCGGATCGACCTGGGGGGCGGGTGTCTTCGGGCAACTGACCGGGGGTGGCTTCGACGACCCGGCCAGCGAGTCCAGCCGGGCCGCCGAACGGATCGACCGCGAGCTGGGGCCGCAGGGCGCAGACCTGGTGGTGCTCTGGTCCAGCGACACGGCGTCCGTCGACCAGCCGGCCTTCCGCGACCCGGTCACGGCCACCGTCACGGGGCTGCGCGCGCGTTCCGAGATCACCAGCGTCACCACCTGGTACGACACGCAGGCCCCCGCGCTGCTCTCCACAGACCGCCGGGCCACCTACGCGCTGATCCAGCTCCGGGCCGCTGACAAGGACGACAAGACCGCCGCGTACGAGGAGCTGCGGCCGGCCCTCGACGCGCCCGGCGTACGGACCGAGGTCGGCGGCGCGACGGCTGCCCTGCACGAGTCGAACACCCAGACGACCAAGGACATCACCCGCGCGGAACTGCTCTCCATGCCGGTGCTGCTGGTGCTGCTCGTGCTGATCTTCGGCGGGCTGGTGGCCGCGTCGACGCCCCTGCTGATCGGCGGGCTGGCCATCCTCGGCGCGTTCGTCACCGTCCGGCTGGTCACCCTGGTCACCGACGTGTCGGTCTTCGCCATCAACGTCATCACCCTGATCGGCCTGGGCATGGCGGTCGACTACTCCCTCTTCGTGGTCAGCCGGTTCCGCGAGGAGCTGGCGGCCGGCCACGACACCCCCGCCGCGATCCGGCGCACCATGCTCACGGCGGGGCGTACGGTGCTGGTCTCCGGGCTCACCATCGCGCTCGCCATGGCCAGCCTGCTGATCTTCCCCCAGGCGTTCCTGCGCTCGATGGGCCTCGGCGGGATCGCCGCCGTGCTGGTCGCCATGCTGGCGGCGCTGACCGTGCTGCCGGCCCTGCTCGCGGTGCTCGGCCGTCGGATCGACGCGCTGCGCGTACCGCTGCCGTGGCGGCGTGGGGCGCGCGGCGGGCGGCCGACGGCGGGGGAGACGGGCGGCGCCTGGGCCCGCATCGCGCACAGCGTGATGCGCCGCCCGGTGCGCTACCTGGTCGGGGTGACCGTGCTGCTCGCGGTGCTGGCCGCGCCGTTCCTGGGGGTCTCCTTCGGCGGGTTCGACGACCGGGTGCTGCCCCCGGACGCCGAGCCCCGGGTCGTCTCCGAGCGGGTCGCCGCGGAGTTCGCCGGCGGCACGATCTCGCCGATCGACGTGCTGGTCTCCGGGGCGTCTCCGGAACAGGCGCAGCCCTTCGCCGACCGGGTGGCCGCCGTGCCCGGCGTGACCGGGGTGCAGGTGGCGGCCAACCGGGGCACGTCGACGCTGCTGACCGTGACCTACCCGGGCGAGCCGGCCGGCGACACCGCGCAGGACGTGGTCCGGGCGCTGCGCGACCTGCCCGCGCCGGACGGCGCCCAGGTCCTCGTCGGCGGCCGGCCCGCCGTCGACCTCGACCTGATCGACGGCCTCGGCGACCGGCTGCCCTGGATGGCCCTGCTGATGGCCGCCGCGACCCTGGTGCTGCTGTTCCTCGCCTTCGGCTCGCTGGTGCTGCCGGTCAAGGCGGTGCTGATGAACCTGGTGTCGATCGGCGCGTCGTTCGGGGTGGTGGTCTGGATCTTCCAGGACGGTCACTTCGCCGACCTGCTCGGCTTCACCCCGACCGGGTTCATCGAGCCCAGCAACCCGATCCTCATGCTCGCCGTGCTCTTCGGGCTGGCCACCGACTACGAGGTGTTCCTGCTCTCCCGGGTACGCGAGGAGTGGGACCGCACGGGCGACAACACCGCCTCGGTGGCGGCCGGGCTCCAGCACACCGGGCGGATCATCACCGCCGCCGCGCTCCTGCTGATCATCGTGGTGGCCGGCTTCGCCACCGGCGAGATGGCGTACATCAAGCTCATCGGGATCGGCATGATCGTGGCGATCGTGGTGGACGCGACGCTGGTCCGGGCGCTGCTGGTGCCGGCCACGATGCGGTTGCTCGGCCACTGGAACTGGTGGGCTCCCGCCCCGCTCGCCCGCTTCCACCGCCGCTTCGGCCTGCACGAGTCCGCCGAGCCTGAGCCGGCGGCCCCGGAGACCCGTCACGCCGAGTTCACCAAATAGAGGCTTCCGTCGATGCCCCGTCGGCCCTGGCGTCGACGGGGCATCGGACCTGCCGGACCGGGACGGCTTCCCGGTGCCGACCCGCCGGCAGGTCGGCGCCGCACGGCACTTCGACGGCGGCGAGGGCTGCTGGTGCGACCGGGGCACCTGCTGGTTCACCACCCGGGCGCCAACCGGGTGTGGGCGTACGACGCGGTGAACCAGCGCCTCGACCTGGCCTACGACGACTCGCTGGTGCCGGCGGGCGCCGCGCCGCTGACCGGGGTGGACAACATCACCGGCACGGCCGGCGGAGACCTCTACGTCGCCCGGTCGGCGGGCGGCGCGGCGGCGCGGCGGGCGCGCCAGGCGGAGAGGGCGAGGGTGGCGGAGTAGCCGGCCAGCACGATCACGTGGAAGAGGTAGAGCCAGAGCAGGACCGCCACCCCCGCGCCGATTTCGTCGAAGCCCCCGAACGGCACCCCCAGGTCGATCGGGAGCGAGGCGAAGAGCACGAAGCCGTGCAGGAAGCCGGAGAGGTTCGCTGCGGTGAACGACCCGACGCCCAGCGCGGAGAGCCAGTCCGGCGACGCCGGGCCGACCACCCGGAACAGCCAGAGCAGCACCGGGGTGAGCACCAGCCAGACCGCCAGGAACGACAGCACCACCCCCAGCGCGCCGGTCCAGCCGCCCTGCCGGACCAGGCCGGTGGTCGTGGGCAGCGCCAGCAGGATCGACAGCAGCAGGGCCGGGGCCGGCGCCAGCAGCGGCAGCAGCAGCAGCCGGCCCCGCCAGCCGACCAGCGACTCCTCGCTGCGCGGCACGGCGACCGAGACGAAGGCGCGGCGCAGCCCCTCGCCGTAGAGCGACGCCGGCAGCAGCGACGCCAGCGCCAGCAGCGGGGTCAGGCCCACCCCGGCCTCGACGAGCGCCTGCACCGCGTGGGGCGCGCCGATCGCGTCCGGCAGCGTCTCCACGGCGTGCGAGGTGAGCCGGCGTACCCGCTCGGCGCCCGCCAGCAGCGAGGTCAGCCAGATCGCCAGCAGGGCCACCGGCACCACCGCGATCGCCCCGTAGAAGGTGATGGCGGCGGCGTGCAGGGACAGGTCCCGGCCCCGCAGCGGGCGGAACGCCGCACTGGTGACCCGCTTCGCCCGTTGCCATCCGCCGCCCATCGCGGCTTCTTTCCCCGTACCGCCCCGCGTCACTCATTATGATCACGGGCCATGAGCGTTCTCACCACCCGGCGCCTGGTGCTGCGGGAGTGGACCGTCGGCCCGGCCGACCTGGCCCGGATCTTCGACATCTACTCCCGGCCCGAGGTCACCCGCTGGCTGGGCGCGCCCGGCCTGCCGCTGACCGACCCGGCGCAGGCCGCCGACCGGCTCGCGATGTGGCGGGAGCGGCACGCGGGGCACGGCGGCCGGTACGGCACCTGGGCGATCGAGGTCCGCGACACCGGCGTGGTGGCCGGCACGGTGCTGCTCAAGCCGCTGCCCGGGCGGGACGAGGGCACGCTGACCGAGGACATCGAGGTGGGCTGGCACCTGCACCCCGACTCGTGGGGCCACGGGTACGCCACCGAGGCGGCCCGCGCCCTGGTGGCCCGGGAGTTGGCGACCGGCACCCGGGAGGTCTACGCGGTGGTGGCGCCGGGCAACGAGGCGTCCATGGCGGTGGCCCGCCGCCTCGGTATGACCCACGTCGGCCGCCGCACGGACTGGTACGGCGGCGAGGAACTGGAGACCTTCGTGCTGACCGGTGGGGTCACCGCGCCCGGACCCAGGTGATGAAGCGGTCGGTGAGGCCGTCCCGCCGGACCGAGATCTTGGTAAGAGAGCGCCCCTCCAGGGGCCGTTTCCTACCAAGATCTCGGGGAGCCGGCGGGCTCGGGCGGCCGGCCGCCCAGCCGAGGCCGGCCGGGGCCGGGGCGGGCGGGGCAGCCGGTTACGCCACCTCGACGAAGTCGAGTTCCGCCCAGCGGCTCAGGTGGGTGAACCGGAGCGTGTTGAAGCCCGCGTTGAGCGTGACGTCGACGCCCACCTGCCGCCAGACGTCCCAGCCCGTGTTGGGGTAGGTGACGACCTTCGGGTTCGCGCCGTTGACCGTCAGCGTGTGCTGGGCGTCGCCGTAGCCGGCCGCGTAGGCCACGTGGGCGCGGTACCCGCCGGCCCGGGGCGCGAAGACGGTCACCTCGACCCAGCTGTCCGCGTAGTCGATGTACGCCACCACCTGGCCCTGCGACGTGTTCGGGGCGGCGCGCACCCCGCAGTGGTTGAGCGCGCCGCGCTCGGCCTCGTAGCGCACCCGGCTGCCCCGCACCACGGGGTTGCCGCCGGCCCAGCCCAGCGCCGCCACGTACATGCCGCGGGCGGAGTAGTTGTTGATCCAGCCGTGGAAGACGATGTGGTCGCCGCCGGCCTCGCGGACCACGTCCGCGCCGCCCGGCCCCCGCACGGCCGAGTCCAGCGACGCCGTGGTCATCAGCGAGCGGTACGCCTTGGTGTAGGGGCCGGTCAGCGAGGCCGACGTGGCGTAGCTGGTCTGGTAGCCGTCGCCGCCGTAACCGCCGAGGGAGTAGAACAGCACGTACTGCGCGCCGACCTTGGTCAGCACCGGCGCCTCGATGATGCCCGCCTCCTCGGCGCGACCGCTGCGCAGCAACTCGACCCGGGCGCCCTGGAGGGTCACCCCGTCGGCCGCGACCCGTTGCAGCCAGAGGCTCGTCGGCTGGCCGATGGCGTTGCCGTCGTCCTTGTAGAGCAGGTAACGCAGGCCGGTGCTGTCGGTGAAGCTCGCCGCGTCGATGTCGCCGCCCTCGCCGGCGTTGCAGACCAGCGGTCCGGTGCCGACGGAGGTGAACGGCCCGAGCGGCGACGTGGCCAGCGCGGCGCCGAGGCACTGCCGGCCGGTGGCCCGGCTGCGGGCGGTGTAGTAGAGCAGGTACCGCCCGTCGGCCCGCTGGGACACGTCGGGTGCCCAGGTCAGGCCCCCGTTGGCCCAGGCGCCGAGGGTCGGCATCGCGTCGGGCCGCCTGGTCCACGCGCCGGTCAGCGAGGTGGCGGTGGCGACCGGGACGTTGCCGTGGCCGTTGTTGGTGGAGTACGCGTAGTAGGTGCCGCCGAACTTGACGACGTCGGGGTCCGGGAAGTCGCTGGCGATGACCAGCGACGGTGTCGTGGTGGCAGCCTGGGCCACTCCCGGGCTGACGAGCAGTGGGGCGGCGACCAGCACGGCCGCCAGCCAGACGAGAGCTCTTCGCATGACGGAAGTCAACCACAGTCATCGATGTACTGAAAGTTTCCTGCGAGCGGATCCGGCGCACTGTTCCGGGTTCCGTCGCCACCCGACCGCCCACGATCCTGTCGGATCGCCGGGCTACCCTCACCGGGCTTCCGAGAGATTTGCGAGGGGTTACGGATGACGGTGCTCGACGAGGAGACCCGGCGGTTCGTGCAGCAGGCCGTGGTGCTGCCGCCCAAGGCCCTCGCGCAGGCGTGGGAACGTCTGCTCGATCTGCATCCGCAGGGCGGTCGGGCGGCACTCGGCGCTGTCAGGGTCTCCGCCGCACAGAACTCGGAGATCGACAACGCGGTGCGGTCGGGGTTGCGGGCGCGGCTGGCAGACCTCGACGCCCACTCGCCGGGCCTGTTCTCCGACGCCATAGTTGCCACGGGCAACGTGGCCCGCGCGATTCAGGCCCGAAGCAAGCTGACCGGCGAGCAGTACCAACTGCTCACCGAGCCGTTCACCGCCGTCGGCATGGCGGTGCCGGAACACCGCTGACGGCGTCGACTGGTTCAGTAGTGGGTTCGTCGATCGCCTGCGCGTGCCTGGCGCCGGACCAGGCGTGCGATCCCGTGCGGCGGGGGCTGCGGCGGCTAGGCTGGACTGCGCAGAATGTCCGCTGAGGGGGTGAGCCCGGATGGGCCAGGCAGCTTTCGCGCCCGAGCCGGCGCCGCAGCAGGCCGAACCCGCGCCGCAGCCCACCGAGCCGTCGTTCGACGTGCTGCGGTGGCGCGACGAGCCGTGGACCGCTCAGCTCGCCCTCGACCTGTTGCCGGAGACCAACGGCCCCAAGGTTGAGGTCCTGAGCGGAAGCGTGATCGTGACGCCACCTGCCGGTTATGACCATCAGGACGCGGAGTTGGATCTCGCGTACCTTTCTCAAGCAGGCGGCCCGCCGGGCCAAGCTGTGGCTCTACCTCGAGGCGAACGTCGTCTCGGGCGACGACCTCTTCATCCCGGACATCGTCATTCTCGACGTGCCGGGTGGCGGGCGGACGACGATGGACATCGGGCACGCCGTGCTGCTCGGTGAGATCGTGTCGCCTGGCAACCGTCGCAAGGACGTCATCGACCGGCCGCGGGAGTACGCCGCCGCTGGCGTGCCGTTCTTCCTCCGCGTCGATCTGCGGAACCGGGTGCCCACCATCGCGTTGTTCGAGCTCGTCGAGGGGGAGTACCGGCCGGTGGCGGCCGCCGCCGCAGGTACCCGGTTCGTCATGAGGAAGCCGTTCGAGTTCTCCATCGACCCGGGCGACCTGCTCGGCGAGGAGGCGCCGGAGGAAGGCGAGGAAGACCCGGCGGGGCAGGCCGACGCCGAGGGTTGAGGCTCCCAGCGGGGGCACAGCGACGGTGGGGAAGAATGGCCCGGTGACTTCGCCCCGGGAACTCGTCCTGCTCGGCTCCACCGGTTCGGTCGGCACACAGGCCATCGACATCGTGCGGCGCAACCCGGACCGGTTCCGGGTGGTGGCGCTCGGCGCCGGTGGCGGCAACGTCGAGCTGCTCGCGGCCCAGGCCCTCGAACTGCGCGTCGACGCGGTCGGCGTGGCGAAGGCGTCCGCCGCGCAGGACCTCCAGCTCGCCTTCTACGCCGAGGCGAGCCGGCGCGGCTGGGCCACCGGCGACTTCAAGCTGCCCAAGATCGTGGCCGGCCCCGACGCGATGGCCGAGCTGGCGCAGTGGCCCTGCGACGTCGTGCTCAACGCGGTGGTCGGCTCGCTCGGGCTCGCGCCGACGCTGGCCGCGCTGCGCGCCGGGCGTACGCTCGCGCTCGCCAACAAGGAGTCGCTCGTGGCCGGCGGCTCCCTGGTCAGGGCGGCGGTGACACGGCCGGAGCAGATCGTCCCCGTCGACTCGGAGCACTCGGCGCTGGCGCAGTGCCTGCGCGGCGGTGGCCGGGGCGAGGTGCGGCGGCTGGTCGTCACCGCCAGCGGCGGCCCGTTCCGGGGCCGGCGCCGCGACGAGTTGACGCAGGTCACGCCCGAGCAGGCGCTCGCCCACCCGACCTGGAACATGGGGCCGGTCGTCACGATCAACTCCGCCTCGATGGTCAACAAGGCGCTGGAGGTGATCGAGGCGCACGAGCTGTTCGACGTGCCGTACGCCGACATCGCCGTGATGGTGCACCCGCAGTCGGTGATCCACTCGATGGTCGAGTTCACCGACGGCTCCACCCTCGCCCAGGCCAGCCCGCCGGACATGCGGCTGCCGATCGCGCTCGGTCTCGGCTGGCCCGACCGGGTGCCCGACGCCGCCGCCGCCGTCGACTGGACCAGGGCACACACCTGGGAGTTCGCGCCGCTGGACGACGAGGCGTTCCCAGCGGTGGCGCTGGCCAAGGCCGCCGGCGAGGCCGGCCGCTGCCGGCCGGCGATCTACAACGCGGCGAACGAGGAGTGCGTGGCCGCCTTCGTGGCCGGCCGGCTGCCCTTCCTCGGCATCGTCGACACCCTCCGACGGGTGCTGGAGGACGCTCCCGACTTCGACGAACCAGGTACCGTCGAGGACGTGCTCGCGGCGGAGTCGTGGGCGCGCGCGCACGCGCAGGAGATCATCATCGCGGGTTCGGTGGAAGGAGCTTGATGGCGTACCTGCTCGGGGTGGTGCTCTTCGCCCTCGCGATCCTCATCTCGGTGAGCCTGCACGAGGCGGGGCACCTGCTCACCGCCAAGGCGTTCGGGATGAAGGTCACCAAGTACTTCGTCGGATTCGGCCCCACCCTCTGGTCCTTCAAGCGGGGCGAGACCGAGTACGGCGTCAAGGGCATCCCGCTCGGCGGCTTCTGCAAGATCGTCGGGATGACCCCCCAGGACGACGACGTCGACCCGGCCGACGAGCCGCGCGCGATGTGGCGGTTCCCGGTGTGGAAGCGGACGATCGTGATGTCCGCCGGCTCGATCACCCACTTCGCCCTCGCCCTGATCGCCCTCTGGATCATCGCGGTCAGCGCCGGGCTGCCCAACCCGCAGTTCCCCAGCACCGAGGCCGAGATCCGCAAGGAGCCGGCGGTCATCCAGCTGTCGAAGTGCGTGGTCCCGGAGAACACCCTGCGCGAGTGCACCACCGCCGATCCCGCCAGCCCCGCCGCCCAGGCGCAGCTGCGCGACGGCGACCGGATCACCGGGATCAACGGCACGCCGATCAACGACTACGGGCAGCTGCTCACCACCCTGCGCGCCCTCAAGCCGGGCGACACGGCGCAGATCGCGTACGTCCGCGACGGCCAGCCGGCCACGACCAGCACGGTGCTCGCGCAGACCCAGCGGCCCCCGCTCGACGACCCGAAGGGCCAGGTCGCCGCAGTCGCCGCGCTCGGCGTCGGCCTCGTGCCCAGCACCCCGACCCGGGTGACGTACGGGCCGGTCGGGGCGTTCGGCGCGACCGCCGACTTCACCGGCGACATGGCGGTGAACACCTTCGAGGCGATGAAGCGCATCCCGCAGAAGGTCCCCGCGCTGTGGGCGGCGATCACCGGCGAAGAGCGGGACATCGACACCCCGATCAGCGTGGTCGGCGCCAGCCGGCTCGGCGGCGAGGCCGTCGAGAACGACGCCTGGCTGCTGTTCTTCATGCTCTTCGTCTCGCTGAACTTCTTCATCGGCGTGTTCAACCTGCTGCCGCTGCTGCCGCTCGACGGCGGGCACATCGCCATCGCCTGGTTCGAGCGGGCCCGGTCCTGGCTCTACGCCCGCATCGGCCGCGCCGACCCCGGGCGCGTCGACTACCTCAAGCTCATGCCCCTCACGTACGCGGTGATCCTGATCGGTGGCGTGTTCACGCTGCTGACCATCACCGCGGACGTCGTCAACCCGATCACGCTCTTCTCAAGGTGAGTGCCTGAAGTGACCGCTGTCAGTCTCGGTATCCCCGCCGTGCCGCCCCCGCCGCTCGCCCCGCGCCGGGTCAGCCGCCAGATCATGGTCGGTCCGGTGCCGGTCGGTGGGGGCGCGCCGGTGTCGGTGCAGTCGATGACCACCACCCTCACCTCCGACGTCAACGCCACACTCCAGCAGATCGCCGAGCTGACCGCGTCCGGCTGCCAGATCGTCCGGGTCGCCGTGCCCAGCCAGGACGACGTGGAGGCGCTGCCCGCGATCGCGAGGAAGTCGCAGATCCCGGTGATCGCCGACATCCACTTCCAGCCGAAGTACGTCTTCGCCGCGATCGACGCCGGCTGCGCGGCTGTCCGGGTCAACCCGGGCAACATCCGCCAGTTCGACGACAAGGTCAAGGAGATCGCCAAGGCGGCCGGCGACGCGGGCGTGCCCATCCGGATCGGCGTCAACGCCGGCTCGCTGGACAAGCGGCTGCTCGCCAAGTACGGCAAGGCCACCGCCGAGGCGCTCGTCGAGTCGGCGCTGTGGGAGTGCTCGCTGTTCGAGGAGCACGGCTTCCGCGACATCAAGATCTCGGTCAAGCACAACGACCCGGTGGTGATGATCCGGGCGTACCGCCAGCTCGCCGAGAAGTGCGACTACCCGCTGCACCTCGGCGTCACCGAGGCCGGCCCGGCCTTCCAGGGCACCATCAAGTCGGCGGTCGCCTTCGGCGCGCTGCTGGCCGAGGGGATCGGCGACACGATCCGGGTCTCGCTGTCGGCCCCGCCGGTGGAGGAGATCAAGGTCGGCAACCAGATCCTGGAGTCGCTCGGGCTGCGCGAGCGGGGCCTGGAGATCGTCTCCTGCCCGTCCTGCGGCCGGGCCCAGGTCGACGTCTACAAGCTGGCCGAGGAGGTCACCGCCGGCCTGGAGGGGCTGCCGGTGCCGCTGCGGGTCGCCGTGATGGGCTGCGTCGTGAACGGCCCGGGCGAGGCCCGCGAGGCCGACCTCGGGGTGGCCTCCGGCAACGGCAAGGGCCAGATCTTCGTCAAGGGCAAGGTCGTCAAGACCGTGCCCGAGGCGCAGATCGTGGAGACCCTGATCGAGGAGGCGCTGCGCATCGCCGACGAGATGGGCGCCGAGCTGCCCGAGGAGCTGCGCGGTCTGCTCCCCGGCGCCACCGTCAGCGTGCACTGACCCACCGCGCCGTCGCGCGCCGGCCCCGACCGCCCCCGCCAGCGGCCGGGGCCGGCGCGCTTCCGCCGGGCGTACGCTCCGCGTCGTCGTCACGGTGCAGGCGTCCCACTCGTCACTCGACCGGCGCGGCACGGGGCGGATCTGGCAGGCTGGTATCCGTGCTGACGGTGCCGGTACGCCAACTGGGGGAGTCGGAGCGCCGCGCGGTCGAGCGGCTGCTCGACCTCGACCCGTTCGCGGGCGCGCAGGTCGCCGAGCGGATCACGGCGCGCGGCCTGGCCTGGTGGCGTGCCGAGGGACGGGTGCTGGGCTACGGCAGCCGCCGCAACCTGGAGTCGATCTGCTGGCTCGGCGGCAACCTGACCCCCGTGCTCGCCACCGAGCCGGCCGTCGCCGCGTACGCCGACCTGCTCGCCGGCGAGGAGCGGCTCTGCTCGTCGATCGTGGGCCGGGCCGACGCGGTGCTCGGGCTCTGGGACCGCCTCTCCGCCGTCTGGGGGCCGGCCCGGGACGTACGCCCCAACCAGCCGTTGCTGGCGACCGACGCGCTGCCGGCGCTGCGGGCGGACCCGGAGGTGCGGCGGGTGCGCGCCAGCGAGGTCGACCGGCTCTTTCCGGCGGCGGTGGCGATGTACACCGAGGAGGTCGGCGTCTCGCCGCTCGCCGACGACGGCGGGCGCGGCTACCGGCGGCGGGTCACCGACCTGGTCCGGACCGGGCGGGCGTACGCCCGGTTCGTCGACGGCCGGGTGGTGTTCAAGGCCGAGCTGGCGGTGGTGACCCGCCGGACCGCCCAGGTGCAGGGCGTCTGGGTGGCCCCCGAGTGGCGGGGCCGGGGCATCGCGTCGGCGGCCATGGCGGCGGTGGTGCGCGACGCGCTGCTGCGGGTCGCCCCGACCGTCAGCCTCTACGTGAACGACTTCAACACGCCCGCCCGCCGGGTCTACGAGCGCTGCGGGTTCCGCCCCGTCGGCACGCTCGCCACCGTGCTCTTCTGAGCCACCCGTGCGGCGTCCGCTCTGAGTCACCCTTCGCGGCGTCCGCGCAGGGCGGCTCCCGGCCGGCGCGGCCCACGCACCGGCCTCCGGCCAGGTGAACGGCCGGTAAATGCGTTGAGCCGGCCGGCTCCACCGACCAGGCTGGATGCTCCGCCCCGGTCTGCGGAGAAGGGACTCCGTCATGCGTCTGCTCCGGGACCTGTGGGCCACCTCGCCCCGCCGAATGTCGATCGTGACCTGCCTGATCGTGCTCGGCGCCGGGGGTCAGGCCGCCGCCGCCGCGCTGGCCGGCCCCGTCCTGGTGCACCGCGCCGCCGGGTTCTTCGCGCTGCTCGCCGTGGCGCTGGTCGCCGCCGTCCTCACCGACCTCGCGGTGAGCCTGCTGATGGCCGGGCTGACCGCCGACTGGTCCGCCGACGTGCGGCGCCGGCTGTGCCGGGTCGCGCTCGGGCAGGACCTGCCGACCCTGGAGACCACCCCGGTCGGCGAGCTGCTAGACCGCATCGACGGCGACGTCTACCAGGTCGCCGCCGCGGTGCGCAACCAGGGCGTACGGATCGCGCAGGGCCTCGCCGCGGGCGTGCTGTCGACCGTCGTCGCCCTCGCGGTGTGGTGGCCGGCCGGCCTCGGGATGCTGCTGCTGACCGTGCTGCTGGCCGTCGGCCTGCGCAAGCCCACCGCGCGGATCGGCCCGGCCCGGATGGCCGAGGAGGAGGCCTGGTCCGACCTCGCCGCGGTGATGGAGGAGGCCATCCACGGCCAGGACGACGTACGCACCAGCCTGGCCCGGCCGTACGTGCTGCGCCTCTACGCCCGGCGGGCCGCCGAGGTGCTCAGTCGCGGGGTGCGCGTGTGGCGGATGTCCGCCCAGGTCACCACCGTGGCCGCCGGCGTCATCCGGGCCGGGATCGCGGCCGTGGTGCTCGGCGGCGCGTGGGCACTGGTCACCGGCCGGGTCGACGGCGCCCGGCTCACCGCGATCTGGCTGCTGGCCATCGGCTTCGGCATGACCGTCGAGCACGTCAGCCGGATGGTGCCCGAACTCCAGTACGCCCTCGGCGCCTGGGGGCGGGTGCAGCTGCTGGCGGGCTCCCGGCAGGAGCCCGTGGGCGGGGCCGCCCCGAACGAGGGCGACCTGGTGGTGCGGGGCCTCACCTTCCGCTACGGGGGTGCCGACGACGGGCGCGGCCCCGCGCTGCACGACGTCGACCTGACCTTCACCCGGGGCCGCTCGTACGCGCTGGTCGGCCGGACGGGCTCCGGCAAGTCCACCCTGGCGAAGGTGCTCACCCGGGCCGTCGACGTGCCGCCCGGCACGGTCTTCCTGGCCGGCGACGACGTGTGCGACCTCGACGTCGAGGCGCTGCGCCGGTGGATCGCCGTGGTGCCCCAGCGCACCGAGATCCTCGCCGGGACCCTCGCCGAGAACGTCGCGTTGTTCGATCCGGACCTGCTCGACGCCGCCGCCCGGGCGCTGCGCGAGCTGGGGCTCGACGGCTGGATCGCCGAGCTGCCCGCCGGCCTGGACACCCGGCTGGGCGACGGCGGGCACGTGCTCTCGGCGGGCCAGGAGCAGCTGGTCGCCTTCGCCCGGATCCTGGTGCGCGACCCGCACGTGGTGATCCTCGACGAGGCCACCGCCCGCCTCGACCCGGTGACCGAGGCGCGGGTGCAGCAGGCCACCGAGCGGTTGCTACGGGACCGGATCGGCATCGTCATCGCCCACCGCCTCTCCTCCGTACGCCGCTGCGACGAGGTGGTGGTGATGGCCGACGGCGCGGTCGTGGAGGCCGGGCCGCTGGACTCCTCGGAACGCTTCGCCGAACTGCTCGCCACCAGCCACGCCACCGCGTACGCCCACGCGGCACCGGGCGGTCGTTCCGGCGGGGTCGACCTGCTGACCGGCCCGTCGGACCCGTGGCCGACCACCGGCCCGGACGAGGCCCTCCCACCGGCGACGCCCCCGGTCGGCCCGCCGGCCGTTCCGTCGGCCACGCCCACGGCCGTGCCGCCGGTCGGAGTCCCGGCCGCGCCGCCGGTCGGGGCGGTTCCCGCGACCCCGACGGAGCCGGTCGGGTCGGCCGACGGCCGGGCGGGTCAGGGCGGGTCCGCAGCCCCCGGGGAGCCGGAGACGACGTCCCCGCGGGGGCTGCGCGGGCTGCGGGAGATCCTGCGGCTGTGCCTCAACGACGCGCGCTACGGGCTGGCCTCGCTGGCGTTGTTCCTGCTGCTCGTGCTCCTCGGCCTGGAGGGGCCGGTGCTGCCATGGCTCTGGGCGGACGTGGTCGACGGCACCGGCGACCCGTGGAAGCCCGCGCTGGGGATCGTCGTCGGCCTGCTGGTGACCCTGCCGGTGCCGTACCTCAACGGTCTGCGCTTCCCGCAGTGGTGGGTCCGGCAGATGCTGCGGATCAGCCTGCGCCTGGTGCACGGCCAGACCGGACCGCGCCGGGTCAGCCGGCACACGCCGGCGGAGGTGGTGGCCCAGGGCGGCGACACCGAGCGGGTGGTGCAGCTCGCCGACAACCTGATGGACCAGGGGCTCTCGCTGCTGCTCCTGGTCACGATGACCGCCGTCACCGGCAGTGTGGTGCCGGGGCTCTTCTTCGCGGGCACGATGCTCGTCTCCGGACTCGCCGCCACGCTGTTCGGCCCCCACCTGGAACGGTCGGCGCGGGCCACCGTCGCGGCGCGGGCCGCGTTCGCCACCGCGCTGGTCTCCTCGCTGTCGGCCGCCCGTACGGTCAAACTCGCCGGGGCCACCCGCCCGGTGCTGGCCCACCTGGCCGACCTCGACGTGGTGCGCAGCGACCGGCAACGCCGGGAGATCTCCGTGCAGGTCTGGTCCCGCTCGACCCCGTCGCTGGTCAGCGGCCTGCTGCCGATCGGCGCGTGGGCGCTCTTCCTGGCCGGGCAGCTCTCGGCCGGCGCCACCCTGGTCGCGGTCGCCACCCTGGCCGCCGCCCGCTGGTTCGCGTGGACGACGGCCTCGCTGATCTCGCAGATCCCGTCGGCGCGGGTGTGGACCCGGCGGACGGTGGCGATGACCGGCGTGGAGGCGTACTCGGCGGCGGTGCCGGGGGTGGACCTCGGCGCGGGGACCGCCCCGGCGCCCGTCGTGCCGCCCCGGCACCCGCTGCGCCGGCTGGAGCTGACCGGCTTCGGCGTCCGGCACACCGACGGGACGGTGGCCGTACGCGACGTCGACCTGACGGTGGAACGCGGCCAGCTGGTGCTGGTCGTCGGGCCGGTCGGCTCGGGCAAGTCGTCGCTGCTGCGGGCGCTGGCCGGCATCGCCCCGCACACCGGGCGGCTGACCTGGAACGGCGACCCCGTCACCGAGCCGGAGCTGTTCCTGCGCCCCCACCAGGTGGGCTACGTCGGCCAGCTGCCCCGGGTGCTCTCCGGCACGGTGGCCGACAACATCACCCTCGGCCACCAGGTGGACGCCGCGGCGGCGGTGTCGACCGCCCAGCTCGACCACGACCTGGCGGCGGCCGGCGGCGGGCTCGGGCTGCTGATCGGGCACAAGGGCACCCGGCTCTCGGGCGGGCAGTTGCAGCGCCTCGCGCTGGCCCGGGCGCTCGCCCCCCGTACCGAGCTGCTGGTGGCCGACGACGTCTCCTCGGCGCTGGACGTCACCACCGAGCTGGCGCTGTGGCAGGCGCTGCGCGAGCACGGCGTGACCGTGGTGGGTTCGACCTCGAAGCGCGCCGCCCTGGTCCGGGCCGACCACGTCGTGGTCCTCCGCTCCGGCACGGTCGCCGCCCAGGGCCCCTGGCGCGAGCTGGAACCCCACTGGTCCCACCTGGCCGGCTGACCCACCCGCCCCACCCCCACCTGACGGACCGGGGACGGGGCTGAGAGAGGGGCAGGTCAGGCGCGGGCGTACTGGGCGGGCCAGGTGGGGGTGGCGCCGAGCTTGGCGGCGGCCCGGTGCGGCCAGTACGGGTCCCGCAGGAGTTCCCGCCCGAGCAGGACCAGGTCGGCGTCGCCGGACGCGACGATCTCCTCGGCCTGCTCCGGCTCGACGATCAGGCCGACCGCGCCGGTGGCCACGCCCGCCTCCCGGCGTACCCGGGCGGCCAGCGGCACCTGGTAGCCGGGGCCGACCGGGATGGTCGCGGTGGCCGACGCGCCGCCCGACGAGCAGTCGACCAGGTCCACCCCGGCGGCGGCCAGTTCGCCGGCGAGCACCACGCTGTCCTCGGCCGTCCAGCCCGTCGGTTCCCAGTCGGTGGCCGAGATGCGGGTCAGTACGGGCACGTCCTCGCCGACCGCCGCACGGACCGCCCGCGCCACCTCCAGGGTGAGCCGCATCCGGCCGGAGCGGTCCCCGCCCCAGCCGTCGTCGCGGTGGTTCGTCAGCGGGGAGAGGAACTCGTGCAGCAGGTAGCCGTGCGCGGCGTGGATCTCCACTGCCGCGAACCCGGCGTCGACCGCCCGGCCGGCCGCCGCCGCGAACGCCTCGACGACGCCGGCGATGCCCGCTTCGTCCAGCGCGGTCGGCACCCGGTAGTCGGGCACGAACGGCGCGGACCCCGGGCCGACCGGGGTCCAGCCGCCCTCGGCGTCGGGCACCCCGCCCCGCCGGGACGCCCACGGGCGGTACGTCGAGGCCTTGAACCCGGCGTGCGCGAGCTGCACGACCGGCACCGCGCCGTGCGCGGCGACGAAGGCGGTCACCGGCCGCCAGGCGTCGACGTGCGCCCCGGACCAGAGCCCGGTGTCCTGCGGGCTGATCCGCCCCTCGGGCAGCACGGCGGTGGCCTCGGTCATCACCAGACCCGCGCCGCCGACCGCGCGGGCGCCCAGGTGCACCAGGTGCCAGTCGGTGGGCAGGCCGTCCGGGCCGGCGGTGTACTGGCACATCGGCGCCAGGGCGATCCGGTTGGGCAGGGTCACGCTGCGCAGGGTCAGCGGGGTGAACAGGACACTCATGCGGTCATCCTCTCGGACGCGGGGAGGACCCCGGGGCGGGGTCCTCCCCGACTCGTCGGGTCGCGCCGGGCCCGGGCGCGACGGTCGGGGCGGGCGCGGGCGGCGGCTCAGGCGCGGCTCGGGCCCACCGCGAGCGCCCCGGGGCGGCTCGGACCCGCCCGGGGCGCGCCGGGGTGGCTCAGGCCGGGACGGGGCTCAGCTCCTCAGCGCGGCGCGGGCCGTCGCCGTCGGCGTCCGCCGGGGCGAGCGGCGACCGCCGGCCCGCCGAGTCGTACGCGGCCCGGTCCAGGGTGCCCTCGCGGGCGGCGACGATCGTCGGCACCAGTGCCTGGCCGGCGACGTTGGTGGCGGTGCGGATCATGTCCAGGATCGGGTCGATCGCCAGCAGCAGACCGGCGCCGGCCAGCGGCAGGCCCAGCGTGCTCAGCGTCAGGGTGAGCATCACGATCGCGCCGGTCAGGCCGGCGGTGGCGGCCGAACCGACCACCGAGACGAAGGCGATCAGCAGGTAGTCGGTGACGCCGAGGTCCACCCCGAAGACCTGGGCGACGAAGATCGCGGCCAGCGCCGGGTAGATCGCCGCGCAGCCGTCCATCTTCGTGGTGGCGCCGAACGGCACCGCGAAGGAGGCGTACTCGCGGGGGACACCGAGGCGCTCGACCGAGCGCTGGGTCACGGGCATCGTGCCCACCGAGGAGCGGGAGACGAAGGCCAGCTCGATCGCGGGCCAGGCGCCGGCGAAGAAGCGCACCGGGTTGAGCCGGCCGGCGCCCACCAGCAGCAGCGGGTAGACCACGAACAGCACGATCGCGCAGCCGACGTAGACGGCGGTGGTGAACTTGGCGAGCGGGGCCACCAGGTCCCAGCCGTACGAGGCGACGGCGTTGCCGATCAGGCCGAGGGTGCCGATCGGGGCGAGCCGGATGACCCACCACAGGGCCTTCTGGACGATCTCCAGCAGCGCGCGGTTGATCGCCACGAACGGCTCCGCGGGCTCGCCGACCAGCAGCGCCGCCGCGCCGACGACGAGGGCCAGGAAGACGATCTGGAGCACGTTGCCGTCGACGAACGCGCCGACCGGGTTGGTCGGCACGATGCCGGTGAGGAAGTCGGTCCACGAGCCGGTCCTCGTGGGGGCGGTGGCGCCGGCGGTGTCGAGGGTGACGCCGCGGCCCGGGTCGGTGAGCAGGCCGAGGCCGATGCCGACGCCCACCGCGATCAGCGCGGTGACGCCGAACCAGAGCAGGGTCTTCAGGGCCAGCCGGGCGGCGTTGGCCACCCCGCGCAGGCTGACCACGCTGACCACGATGGCGGTGAAGACCAGCGGCGGTACGGCCAGCTTGAGCAGCTGGACGAAGAGGCCGCCGACGGTGTCGAGGGTGCTGGTGAGCCAGCTCAGGTCGTTGGCGCGGGCGAGGAAGCCGAGCGCCACGCCGAGGACGAGGCCGAGCAGGATCTGCACGGAGAAGGGGATCTTGCGCAGGGCGGAAGCCATGAGGGTGTGTCCCAGGGTCTGGAGGTCGGAACGGGGCAGCGTCAGGAGAGCGGCTGCGCCGGACAGACGCCGCTGGCCTGCAGTCGGAGGTCGACATACAGGCGCACGGTCAGGTGCCAGACGTTGGTCATCGCCGCCGAGGATAACGCCGGCCGTCGATGCTGCGGAAGGAGTGCCCTTGGTGACGCTCCTTACAGCAGGTGCACGAAGGGACCGATGCCCCATCTCAGGCGCTGCGAGGTGCCCCGGCTCACCGGCGGAGGGCGACGGCGGTCGCGGCGGCCGTGCCCCAGAGGACGGCCACCAGCAGCAGCAGCCGCTCCAGGACGGCGATCAGGCCGCCGCGCCCCACGAAGAGCATGGCCACGGCGGTCGCGCCCGCCAGCGGCAGGGCCGCCGCCAGGGCCACCGCGGCCAGCCGGCGCAGCGCCGACGGCGCGGCCCGGGTGAGCATGACCGCCAGCATCGCGAAGACCACCGCGGCCACCGCGAGGATGCTCGCCGCGCCGTGCACCAGGTCCGCCGTGGTCGCCCGCTCGAACGGCGGCAGCGGGCAGCCGGCGCTGCACGACACCGCCCCGGAGACCAGCGCGAAGACGCTCCCGGCCGCGAGCAGCCCGGCCGCCGCCCGCAGCACCGGGGGCAGCGCCGCCGCGAGCAGCAGCAACCCGGCCGCCAGGGCGAAGACCCCGATCCGGTACGCCGGGGCGTACGCGCTGTCGGTGACGCCCGCCTCGCTGACGTACCCGGTCAGGCCCGGCCCCGGACCGGCCACCACGGCGACGGTCACCGCGACCGCGCCCGCGACGACGCAGGCGGCGGAGGCCGACGCGGCGGCGGCCCGGGGCGGGGCGGTACGCGGGTCGGTCCGGCGCGGCTCAGCCACGCCCGTGCGGCGTGGTCCAGCCGGAGATGTCGGGGCCGAGCGGGACGATCCCCGTCGGGTTGATCGCCGCGTGGGTGCCGTAGTAGTGCCGCTTGATGTGGTCGAAGTCGACCGTCTCGCCGAAGCCCGGCGTCTGGAACAGGTCCCGCGCGTACGCCCAGAGCACCGGCAGTTCGGTGAGCTTCTGCCGGTTGCACTTGAAGTGACCGTGGTACGCCACGTCGAAGCGGACCAGGGTGGTGAAGAGCCGCACGTCGGCCTCGGTGATCGCGTCGCCCATCAGGTAGCGCCGACCCGCCAGCCGCTCGGAGAGCGCGTCGAGCCGGGCGAACAGCGCCGTGAACGCCTCGTCGTACGCGGCCTGCGAGGTGGCGAAGCCGCACCGGTAGACGCCGTTGTTGACGTCCCGGTGGATCTCCGCCATCAGCGCGTCGATCTCCGGGCGGAGCTCGACCGGGTAGAGGTCCGGCGCCCCCGGCCCGTGCAGGCCCCGCCACTCGGTGGACAGGTCCAGGGTGAGCTGCGGATAGTCGTTCGTGACCACCCGGCCGGTGCGCGTGTCGACCAGCGCCGGCACCGTGACCCGCCCGGTGTAGTCGGGGTCGGTGGCCAGGTACGCCTCGGAGAGGAAGCCGATGCCGAGCACCGGGTCGAACCCGTCCGGGTCGAGGGCGAACCGCCAGCCCCGCTCGTCGCGGATCGGGTCGACCGTGCCGAGGGAGATCGCGTCCGCCAGGCCGAGCAGGCCGCGCACGATCCGGGCCCGGTGCGCCCACGGGCAGGCCCGGCACCAGATCAGCCGGTAACGGCCCGCCTCCAGCGGCCACCGGCCCTGCGCGTCCGGCCCGCCGCCGGGCGGGGAGTCGGAGTCCGGGGTGACCCGACCGGTGAACCGGTTGGGCTGGCGGACGAACTCGCCACCGCCACTGGTCTCTGCGCTGAACTGGGCCCGGGCCATGCCGCCAACCTATCCGCTGCGCGCGCGGATATCCTGGCGGCCGGGCGTCCCCGCGACCCGGAACCGCCCGCCCCCCGCCCCTTCCCACCCCCCGAAGGATCGCGCTGATGACCGTGGCATACCTGGTGGCCGGTGTCCGCACCCCGATCGGCCGCTACGCCGGCGCCCTCGCCGGCGTCCGCCCCGACGACCTGGCCGCGCACGTGATCCGCGAACTGGTCGCCCGACACCCGTCGGTGGACTGGGCGCGGGTGGACGACGTGATCCTGGGCTGCGCCAACCAGGCCGGCGAGGACAACCGCAACGTGGCCCGGATGGCGGCGCTGCTCGGCGGGCTGCCCGAGGAGGTGCCCGGCAGCACGGTCAACCGGCTCTGCGGCTCCGGCCTGGACGCCCTCGCCACTGCGGCCCGCTCCGTCGTGGCCGGCGAGGCGGACCTCATGGTGGCCGGCGGGGTGGAGAGCATGAGCCGCGCCCCGTTCGTGATGCCGAAGGCGAGCACCCCGTTCTCCCGCACCGCCGAGGTCTACGACACCACCATCGGCTGGCGGCTGGTCAACCCGCTGATGAAGAAGCACTGGGGCATCGACTCCATGCCGGAGACGGCGGAGAACGTCGCCGCCGCGTACGGCGTCGGCCGCGCCGAGCAGGACGAGTTCGCGTACCGGTCGCAGCAGCGGGCCGCGAAGGCGCAGGCCGACGGCCGCTTCGCCGAGGAGATCGTGGGAGTGACCGTGCCGGCGGGGCGGCGCGAGACCAAGCTCGTCGAGGTCGACGAGCACCCCCGGGAGACCTCGCTGGAGAAGCTCGCCGCGCTGCCCACCCCGTTCCGCGAGGGCGGCACGGTGACCGCCGGCAACTCGTCGGGCGTCAACGACGGCGCGGTGGCGCTGCTGGTCGCCTCCGAGGCCGCCGTGGCCCGCTACGGCCTCACCCCGCTGGCCCGGGTCGCCGGCGCCGCCGCGGCCGGCGTACCGCCGCGGGTGATGGGCGTCGGGCCGGTGCCGGCCACCCGGAAGCTGCTCGACCGCCTCGGCCTCGGCCTCGACGCGGTCGACGTGATCGAGCTGAACGAGGCGTTCGCCGCGCAGTCCGTCGCGGTGCTGCGTGAGCTGGGCCTGCCGACCGACGCCGAGCACGTCAACCCGAACGGCGGGGCGATCGCGCTCGGGCACCCGCTCGGCGCCAGTGGCGCCCGGCTGGCGCTGACGGCCGCGCTGGAGCTGCGCCGCCGGGGCGGCCGGCGGGCGCTGGCCACCATGTGCGTCGGCGTGGGGCAGGGCATCTCGCTGCTGCTGGAGTCCGCCGGCTGACCCGGGGTCGGCCAGGGCGCCGCCGCTGCCCGCCCGTTCCGGGGGCTCCGATGCCGTGGGCGACGAGGGCTTGGCACCGGCGGGGGCGGAGCCGTGCCGGCGGGCGGGTCCGTGACGGACATCCGACGGGCCGACGAAGTGGGTCATGGGACCTCCCGGAGCCGGCAGTACGCGGCCTAGAGTGGTGAGCACCACACGACCCGCGGGTCGGCCGGTGCCTCGCGTACCCCCACGTGACCGCGGCACCGGCTCCCTCCCGCACCGCGGCGACGACCATGAGGTGCAGCAGTGCAGATGCCGGACGGACTTCCCGCCGAGATCGACCTCTCCCGGCCGAGCGCGGCCCGGGTGTACGACTACTTCCTCGGCGGGGCGCACAACTTCGAGATCGACCGGCAGCTCGCCGAGCAGATCGCCGGCATGACCCCGAACCTGGCGGCGACCATGCGCGCCGGCCGGGAGTTCCTGCGTCGCGCCGTACGCACGCTGCTCGACGCCGGCATCGACCAGTTCCTCGACATCGGCTCCGGCATCCCCACCGTGGGCAACGTGCACGAGGTCGCCCAGACGGCCAATCCGAAGGCCCGCGTGGTCTACGTCGACATCGACCCGGTCGCGGTGGCGCACAGCCGGGAGCTGCTCGCCGGCGACGAGCTGACCGGGGTGATCCACGGCGACCTGCGGGAGCCGGAGCGGATCCTGGCCGCAGCCCGTGACCTGGGGCTGCTCGACTTCAGCCGGCCGCTGGGCATCCTGCTCGCCGGGGTGGTGCACTTCGTCCGGGACGCCGACCGCCCCGGCGAGATCCTGGCCACCCTCCGGGCCGCCGCGGCCCCGGGCAGCCACCTGGTCGTCTCACACTCCACGTTCGAGGACCAGCCGCAGGAGATGCTCGACGCGCAGCGCCTCTCGGCGCGTACCGACACCGAGATCACGCTGCGCTCCCGGGCCGAGGTGACGAGCTTCTTCGGCGGCTGGACGCTCCTGGAGCCGGGTGTGGTGCACATGCCGCTGTGGCGCCCCGACTCGCCCTCCGACGTCGACGAGCACCCGGAGCGGTTCGGCGCCTTCGGCGGCGTCGCCCGGTACGACCAGCCCACCGCCTGAGCCCATGGCCGCCGTCCCGGAGCCCGGCGGCGACGACCTCAGCCGGTCGGGCGCGCAGTGGTACGCGGCCGAGTGGGCCAGGGCGGTGCGCCGGCTCGGTTTCGTGCCCCTCAGCGCGGCGGAGACCGAGCGCCTGCTGCACCTGCACACGGTCCGGCTGGCCCAGGCCCTGCTCGCCGAGCCCTTCTCGCCCCTGCCGGCCGAGGAGGTGGGGCGCGCGCTGGTCGAGGAGCACCTGACCGAGCCCCGGGTGCTCGACTGGTCGGTGCGGGCCCTCGGCGACCGGTTCGCCGCCCGGGTGGTGCCGGGCCGGGCCGACGGGGACGGGACGGCGCAACGGGTCGCGGCGTTGCAGGGCGCACTCGCCGCCGGCTTCGCCCGCGCCCTGCGCGACCGCACCTTCGCGCAGCAGGAGCGGATCGCCCGCTCGGCCTGGCAGGCCCGCGACGACGTGGAGCAGGCCCTGCGCGACAGCGAGGCCCGGTTCCGGGCCGTCTTCGTGGGGGCGGCCACGGGGATCGGCATCGCCGGTGTCGACGGCCAGATCATCGACGTCAACCAGGCGTTCGCGGACATGCTCGGCTACTCCATCGAGGAGCTGCGCGAGACCAACGTGGCCGCACTGTTCCATCCCGACGACGCGGCCGGGATGTGGGAGCTCTACCAGGAGCTGATCGAGGGCAAGCAGGACCGGGCCCGGGTGGAGAAGCGCTACTACCGCAAGGACGGCAGCGTGGTCTGGACGGACCTGTCCGTCTCGCTGATCCGCCACGACGACGGCCGGCCCCGGTTCACCGTCGCGATGATCGAGGACATCACCGAGCGGCACGAACTCCAGCAGCGGCTGCGCTTCCAGGCGTTGCACGATCCGCTCACCGGGCTGCCCAACCGGACGCTGTTCTTCGAGACGCTGGGCCGGGTCTTCGACGTCGCCGACGCGGCCCGACGGGTCGGGGTCTGCTTCCTCGACCTGGACGGCTTCAAGGCGGTCAACGACAGCCTCGGCCACGACCTCGGCGACCGGCTGCTCGTGGTGATCGCCAAGCGGCTGGCCGACTGCGTCGCGGGCCGCGGCCACCTCGTCGCCCGGATGGGCGGGGACGAGTTCGTCATCCTGGTCGACGACGGCGCCGGGATCGACGACGCGGTGGGTGTCGCCGAGCTGGCCCTGGCGGCGGTCTCCGCCCCGGTCCGCATCGGCGAGCAGCAGCTCGCGGTGTCGGCGAGCGTCGGGATCGTCGAGTGCCCGGTCGGCGGGACGAGCGCCTCGGAGCTGATGAAGGCCGCCGACACCACGCTCTACTGGGCGAAGGCGGAGGGCCGGGGCCGGTGGGCGGTCTACGACCCGGAGCGCGGCGCCCGGGACCTCGCCCGTTCCGCCCTGGCCGCCGGGCTGCCGGCCGCGCTGGACCGGGGCGAGTTCGTCGTGCACTACCAGCCGATCGTGTCTCTGGTCGAGGGCTCGATGCTGGCCGTGGAGGCGCTGGTCCGGTGGCAGCACCCGGAGCTGGGGCTGATCGGGCCGGACCGGTTCATCGGGCTCGCCGAGGAGACCGGCCTGATCGTCCGGCTCGGCGAGTGGGTGCTGCGGCAGGCCTGCCGGGACGCGGAGGCGTGGCGGCGCGAGTTCCCCCGGGCGCAGCTGGTGGTCAGCGTCAACCTGGCCGCCCGGCAGGCCGACGACCCGGGGATCGTGGACACCGTGGCCGACGCGCTGGCCTCCACCGGGCTGCCGGCGGATCTGCTGCAACTGGAGCTGACGGAGAGCGCGGTGATGGGCACCGCCGGGGAGCCGCTGCGGTCGCTGCACCGGCTGGCCGCCCTCGGCGTACGGATGGCGATCGACGACTTCGGCACCGGCTACTCCAACCTGGCGTACCTGCGCCGGCTGCCGATCCACTGCCTCAAGCTGGCCGGGCCGTTCGTCGAGGGCATCCGGGGTGAGGACGCCGAGGCGGTGCCCGACCACCGGGACGAACGGATCGTGGACGCGCTGGTGCGGCTGGCGCACGCGCTGGAGCTGTGGGTGACCGCCGAGGCGGTGGAGACCGGGGTGCAGGCCGAGCGGCTGCGCGCGCTGCGCTGCGACACCGGGCAGGGGCGCTTCTTCGGCCCGCCCGCACCGGCGGCGGAGATCACCGCCCGGCTACGTGGCGACGACGACCGGGGAGCAACGGCATGAGCCTGACGGACAGCGAGGCGGCGGTCGCCGTACTCGCCGGGTTGGCGATCCTCGCCGGGCTCGCCGGGGTGGTGGTGCCCGGCCTGCCGGCGCTGCCGCTGTGCTGGGGCGGGGTGCTGGTCTGGGCGATCTTCGGCGGCGCCGGGCCCGGCCGCTGGGCGGTGCTCGCCGCCGCGACCGTGGTCGCCGCGGGCGGCACCGTCGTCAAGTACGCCTGGCCGGGGCGGAACCTGAAACGCACCGGGGTGCCCACCTCGTCGCTGCTCGTCGGTGGGCTGCTGGGCCTGGTCGGCTTCTTCGTGGTCCCGGTGATCGGGCTGGTGCTCGGCTTCGTCGGCGGGGTGTGGGCGGCGGAGCGGCTGCGGTTGGGCGACTCCCGGCTGGCGTGGCCGGCGACGAAGCAGGCGGTCGCGGCGGCCGGCCTGTCCATGCTTGTCGAGTTCCTCGCCGGTCTGCTCGTCGCCGCGCTCTGGGTCGCCGGGCTGCTGCTCACCTGAGCAGACGCGGGCGGCCGCGCAGGATCGGACTAGTGCGGGGCCGGGCCGGTCGCTCGGTTCGAGCCGATGCGGGTGTGGTGCGGGCGGCGCGGGGCGGGCGTCGGGTACGGCGCAGCGCCGTACGGTGAGAGAGAGGTGACGTGCCCCGCGCCGCCGCGTGCCGGGCGGTCCGAGCGCCCGGCGGTGGCCCGTCGCGATCGGGCCTGGTCACGGGCTCAAGCATGCGGCGCACGCGCCGGCACGGCAACGCAATTTGCCCGGCTCGGCCGGCCTGCCCACCCGCGGTGGCGGCCTGCCCACCCGCGCGGTGCCGCCCTGCCCAGTTGCGGGCGCCGGGCGTGCCGGCCGGGGCCGCCGTGTGCCGTCTGGCCCCCTGTCGAGCTGCCCCACCGCACGGGGCAGCTCGACGGGGGCCGGTCGGACAGGGCGGGCGGCAAGGGCGGACAGACAGAGACAGGGCGCAGGGGCGGACGCTGCGAGGCGGGCCCGGGTGCGTTCCGGGGCGGTTGCCGGGATGCCCGGCGGGGCATTGACGGTCGACCGGTTCAGCCAGTAGACCTTGGTGATGGAGGCCCGCCGATGAGGAAAGCTCCGCTCACGTTGGAACAGCTGCGGGTCGCCGTCGCAGAGGATGAGATCGACACCGTGGTGCTGGCCCTGGTCGACATGCAGGGCCGGTTGCAGGGCAAGCGGTTCCACGCGCCCTACTTCCTCGACCAGGTGGCCGCGCACGGCAGCGAGGGCTGCAACTACCTGCTCGCCGTCGACGTCGACATGAACACGGTCGACGGGTACGCGATGTCGAGCTGGGAACGCGGCTACGGCGACTTCGCCATGGTGCCGGACTTCGACACCCTGCGCCGGGTGCCCTGGCAGCCGGGCAGCGCGCTGCTCCTGGCCGACCTGGCCTGGCTGGACGGGTCCCCGGTGGTCGCCTCGCCCCGGCAGATCCTGCGCCGGCAGCTCGACCGGCTGGCCGCGCACGGGCTGACCGCGTACGCCGGCACCGAGCTGGAGTTCGTGCTGTTCCGCGACTCGTACGAGGAAGCCTGGCAGCGCGGCTACCGGGATCTGACCCCGGCCAACCAGTACAACGTGGACTACTCGCTGCTCGGCACCGCCCGGGTGGAGCCGCTGCTGCGCCGCATCCGGCGGGAGATGGCCGGGGCGGGGCTCACCCCGGAGAGCGCGAAGGGGGAGTGCAACCTCGGCCAGCACGAGATCGCCTTCCGCTACGACGAGGCGGTGGCCTGCGCCGACCACCACGTGATCTACAAGAACGGGGCGAAGGAGATCGCCGCCCAGGAGGGCATGTCGATCACCTTCATGGCCAAGCCGAACGCGCGCGAGGGCAACTCCTGCCACATCCACTTCTCGCTGCGCGACGCCGACGGCCGCTCGGCGATGCTCGGCGACGGGCCGGCGCACCTGTCGACGACCGGGCAGCGGGTGCTGGCCGGGCTGCTGGCCACGATGCGCGAGTTCAGCCTCCTGTTCGCCCCGAACATCAACTCGTACAAGCGTTACCAGCCCGGGTCGTTCGCCCCCACCGCGCTGCGCTGGGGCACGGACAACCGCACCTGCGCGCTGCGGCTGGTCGGGCACGGCCAGGGCATGCGGGTGGAGAACCGGGTGCCGGGGGCGGACGTGAACCCGTACCTGGCGATCGCGGCACTCGTCGCCGGCGCGGTGCACGGCATCGAGCGCGAGCTGGAACTGGGCGAGGAGTGCACCGGCAACGCGTACGACGATCCGGCCGCCGACCGGGTCCCCGGCACGCTCCGCGACGCCCTGGCCCTCTGGGAGGGCTCGACGGTGGCCGTCGAGGCGTTCGGCGACGAGGTGACGGCCCACTACGCCAACCAGGCGCGGATCGAGCTGACGGCCTTCGACGCCGCCGTGACGGACTGGGAGCTGATCCGTGGCTTCGAACGCCTCTGACGAGGGAGAGGGGTCGGGCTTGAGTGAGGTGGTGGATCCGGCCACCGGGGAGGTCGTGGGGTCCGTGCCCGCCACGTCGGTCGGGGAGGTCGACGCGGCGATCGCGCGGGCGGACGCGGCCTTCCGGCGCTGGCGGGCGGTGGCGCCGGGGGAGCGGGCGCGGGTGTTGCGGCGGTTCGCGGCGGTGGTCGACGCGCACCTGGAGGAGCTGGCGCGGCTGGAGGTGCGCAACTCCGGGCACACCATCGGCAACGCGCGGTGGGAGGCGGGCAACGTCCGCGACGTCCTCGACTACTACGCGGGCGCGCCCGAGCGGCTGACGGGGCGGCAGATCCCGGTGCCGGGCGGGCTGGACGTGACGTTCCACGAGCCGCTCGGCGTGGTCGGGGTGATCGTGCCGTGGAACTTCCCGATGCCCATCGCCGCCTGGGGCTTCGCGCCGGCGCTCGCCGCCGGGAACACCGTGGTGCTCAAGCCCGCCGAGCTGACCCCGCTGACGGCGCTGCGCCTGGCGGAGCTGGCGCGTGAGGCGGGCGTGCCCGACGACGTGTTCACCGTGCTGCCGGGCGCCGGGTCCGTGGTGGGGGAGCGGTTCGTCACCCATCCCGCCGTCCGCAAGGTCTGCTTCACGGGCTCCACGGAGGTGGGCACCCGGATCATGGCGGGCTGTGCCGCGCAGGTGAAGCGGCTGACCCTGGAGCTGGGCGGCAAGAGCGCCAACCTCGTCTTCGCCGACGCGGACCTCGAGCGGGCGGCGGCCACCGCCCCGTACGCCGTCTTCGACAACGCCGGCCAGGACTGCTGCGCCCGGTCGCGGATCCTGGTTCAGCGGCCGGTGTACGACCGGTTCCTGGAACTGCTCGAACCGGCGGTGCGCGCGCTGCGGGTGGAGGACCCGGCCCGGGACACGGCCGAGATGGGCCCGTTGATCTCCGCCGCCCAGCGGGACCGGGTGGCCGGGTACGTCGACGGGGCGAAGATCGCCTTCGCCGGCTCCCGCCCCGACGGCCCCGGCTTCTGGTACGCCCCGACGGTGCTGCTCGCCGGATCGACGGCGGACCGGCACTGGCGGGAGGAGATCTTCGGCCCGGTCGTCTCGGTGCTCCCGTTCGACGACGAGGCCGATGCGATCCGCCTCGCCAACGACACCGAGTACGGCCTCTCCGGCTCGGTCTGGACGCGGGACGTGGGCCGGGCGGTGCGGGTGGCACGGGCCGTGGAGGCGGGCAACCTCAGCGTCAACTCGCACTCCTCGGTGCGCTACTGGACGCCGTTCGGCGGGATGAAGCGCTCCGGGCTGGGCCGCGAGCTGGGCCCCGACGCGTTGCACGCCTTCACGGACGTCAAGAACGTGTTCATCGCGACGGAGGAGTGATCAGGTGCGGGGTCGTCTTGAGGGCCGGGTGGCCGTGGTCACCGGAGCGGGCAGCGGGATCGGGCTGGCCACCGTGCGGCGGTTCGCCGCCGAGGGGGCCCGGGTGGTCTGCGTGGACGTCGACGCGGAGGCCGGCGGGCGGGCCGCCGAGGAGGTCGGCGGCGAGTTCGTCGCCACCGACGTCGCCGACGAGGCGGCCGTACGGGACCTCTTCGACGGGGTGGCCGAGCGGCACGGGCGCATCGACGTGGCGTTCAACAACGCCGGCATCTCCCCGCCGGAGGACGACTCCATCCTGACCACGGGGCTGGACGCCTGGGAGCGCGTGCTGCGGGTCAACACCACGAGCGTCTACCTCTGCTGCAAGCACGTCATCCCGCACATGCGCCGGCAGGGCAAGGGCTCGATCATCAACACCGCGTCGTTCGTGGCGCTGATGGGGGCGGCCACCTCGCAGATCGCGTACACGGCGAGCAAGGGCGGGGTGCTGGCGATGACCAGGGAGCTGGGCGTGCAGTTCGCCCGGGAGGGCATCCGGGTCAACGCGCTCTGCCCCGGCCCGGTCGCCACCCCGCTGCTGCTGGAGCTCTTCGCCGCCGACCCGGAGCGGGCCGCCCGCCGGCTGGTGCACGTGCCGATGGGACGGTTCGGCGAGCCGGAGGAGATCGCCGCCGCGGTGGCGTTCCTGGCCAGCGACGACTCGTCCTTCATGACCGCCGCGCAGTTCGTCGTCGACGGCGGTATCACCGGCGCGTACGTCACCCCGCTGTGAGCCGGCCACTGATCGGGATCACGGCGTACGTCGAGCCGGTCGGTTGGGGGGTGTGGCGGGACGTGCCGGCGGTGCTGCTGCCCGAGGCGTACGTCCGGGCGGTCACCGCGGCCGGGGGCCGGGCGGTGGTGCTGCCCCCGGACGACCGCGACGCGGACGTGCTGCGGGTGCTCGACGGGCTGGTCCTGGCCGGCGGCGCGGACGTCGACCCGGCCCGGTACGGCCAGCCGCCGGCGCCCCGCACCGAGAGCCGGCCCGGCCGCGACGCGGGCGAGCTGGCCCTGCTCACCGCGGCGCTCGACACCGACCTGCCGGTGCTCGGGGTCTGCCGGGGGATGCAACTGCTCGCCGTCGCCGCCGGCGGGGCGCTGCACCAGCATCTGCCGGACCTGGTGGGGCACGACCTGCACCGCCCCGCCCCCGGCGTCTACGGCGGGCACGGCGTGCGGTTCGCTCCGGCCAGCCTGGCCGCGACGGTGATGGCCGGGGTGGACCGGGTCAACTCCTACCACCACCAGGCGGTGGCCGACCCGGGCCGGCTGGCGGTGACCGGCTGGTCCGACGACGGGGTGGTCGAGGCGGTCGAGGATCCGCACCGGCCCTTCCTGCTGGGCGTGCAGTGGCACCCGGAGAACGAGCCCGATCCACGACCGATCGCCGCCCTGGTCCGGGCCGCCCGGGAAGGCCGGGCCGGCCCGGCGCGCCGGTGACACACTCCCCGCCACCGTAGCGGCGGGCGGGTGGGGGTGTCGCACATCACAGTCGCCTCCCGGGGTGCCTCTCATCCAGGGCCGTATCGTCCCGTGCACGGGACTGAAGTGCGGCGCTGGTCCAGATTCGGTTGACCAGCCGTCCTGTGTGGACCTGGCCCGGCGACGCCGCGGTCGGGGGACGGCGGCCCGGTGCGGCGGACGTGAACAGCGCACGCCGGGGGGTATGCGTTACGTTGCTCGTCCGTCGGGGTACCAAGCGGGGCACGGCCGGTCGGATCACCGGGCCGAGGCGGTGACGGCCGGAGCGGGAGGAACTATGAGTTCGGCCCAGGGGGGCGTGGACGAGGGTTGCCCGTCCGAGGTGGGCCAGGAGGTTGATCTTCCCCCGTTGCTGGCTGCCGCCTTTGCCGGTGGCGGCGAGATGGGCGAGTTGATGGGCAGCCTCGACTGGTCCGGCCATCCGCTCGGCACCCCCGACCGGTGGCCGCCGGCGCTCTGTTCGGCGATCGGCCTGATGCTCGCCTCCAGCGCGCAGATCGTCATGTTCTGGGGCGAGGACGAGCTCGCCTTCTACAACGACGCCTACCGTCCCACGATCGGTGGCAAGCACCCGGACGTGCTGGGCCAGCCGGCCCGCGAGCACTGGGCGGAGACCTGGAGCGTGCTCGGGCCGCTGCTGGAGGGCGTCCGGCGGGACAGCCGGTCGTACCGCGCGCAGGACCACCCCTTCCCGCTCGACCGGCGCGGCTTCCTGGAGGAGACGTACTTCGACGTCTCCTACGACCCGATCCTGGCCGCCGACGGCACCGTCGCCGGCGTCTTCTGCATCGTCAACGAGACCACGGGCCGGGTGGTCGGGGAGCGCCGGCTGCGGCTGCTGGCCGAGCTGGGCACCGACCTGGCCGAGGTGGACAGCAGGCCCGAGCTGGGCCGGGTCGCGGCGGCGGTGCTCGACCGGCACCGGCCGGACGTGCCGTTCTCGCTGGTGTACCTGCCCGACGAGGGCGGGAACCTGGTCCTGACCGGGTGCGGCGGTGTCGGCCCACGGGCGGTCGCCACGCCCCCGCCGGCGCGGCTCGCCGAGGTCACCGCCACCGGCACCGCCGCCACCGTCGCCGTCACGGACCTACTCACCGAGGCTCCGGCCGACGCGACCGGTGAGGCGCTGGTGCTGCCGGTCACCGCCGGGAACGAGACCGTGGGCGCGCTGGCCGTCGGCGTCGCCCGCCGACAGCCGCTCACCGACGAGTACCGGGACTTCTTCGACCTGGTCGCCGCGCAGCTCTCCCGGGCCGTCGGGCGGCAGCAGGCGTACGAGCAGGAACGCACCCGCGCCGCCGAGCTGACCGCCCTGGACCGGGCCAAGACCAACTTCTTCGCCAACGTCAGCCACGAGTTCCGCACCCCGCTGACCCTGGTGCTCGGCCCGCTGGAGGACCTGCTGGCCGACCCGGCGCTGCCGGAGGCGTACACCGAACGGCTCGCCACCATGCACCGCAACGCGCTGCGGCTGCTCAAGCTGGTCAACACGGTGCTCGACTTCTCCCGGCTGGAGTCCGGGCGGCTGGCCGCCCGCTACCAGCCCACCGACCTCGCCGACTACACCGCCCGCCTGGCCAGCACGTTCCGGTCGGCCACCCAGCGGACCGGGCTGCGCCTGGTCGTGGACTGCCCGCCGCTGCCGGCGCCGGTCTTCGTGGATCGGGACATGTGGGAGAAGGTCGTCCTCAACCTGGTCTCGAACGCGGTGAAGTTCACCTTCGACGGCGAGATCCGGGTGCGGATCCGCGCCGTCGACGGGGCCGCCCGGCTGGAGGTCACCGACACCGGCGTCGGCATCGTGCCGGAGGAACTGCCGCAGGTCTTCGAACGCTTCCACCGGGTGCCCGGGGTGCGTTCGCGCAGCCACGAGGGCACCGGGATCGGCCTGGCACTGGTCCGCGAGCTGGTCGAGATGCACGGCGGCGAGGTGGCCGTGCGCAGCCGCGTCGACGAGGGCAGCACATTCACCGTGACCGTTCCGTTCGGCGCCGGGCACCTGCCGGTCGAGCGGGTCGTCGACGCCGGCCCGCCGGCGCAGGTCGAGCTGGCGCAGGCCGACCTCTACGTCGCGGAGACGGCGCTCTGGACCGGCGCCGCCGGGTCGGCCGACGGTGCCGGCTCGGCCCGGGGGACCGGCGCCGCCGGCCGGATCCTGGTCGCCGACGACAACGCCGACCTGCGCGAGCACGTCACCCGGCTGCTCTCCCCGTCCTGGGAGGTGGTCGCGGTCACCGACGGCGTGGAGGCGCTTCGGCACGCCGTCGACGGCTCGTTCGACCTGGTGCTGACCGACGTGATGATGCCCCGGCTCGACGGGTTCGGGCTGGTCGCCGCGTTGCGTGCGGATCCGCGTACCCGGCACCTGCCGATCGTGCTGCTCTCCGCCCGGGCCGGCTCCGCCGAGGAGGTCGCCGGGCTCGCGGTCGGCGCCGACGACTACCTCACCAAGCCCTTCTCCGGCCAGGAGCTGACCGCCCGGGTACGGGCCAACGTCGAGCTGGGCCAGCTCCGCGGCCAGATCATCCGTGGGCTGCGGGCCCTGGCCGACGCGGCGGTCGCGGTCAACACCGCCCGCTCCACGGCCGACGTGCTCCAGGTCGCCGCGCGGCACGCCCTGAGCCTCGCCGAGGCCGCCCGGGTGGTGGTCTCCGCCACCGGGATGCGCTTCGAGGCCGACGGCGGCGGGCTGGCCTCGATCGAGCCGTCCTTCGTGCTGCCGCTGACCGGCACCGCCGGCGAGCGGCTCGGCGAGCTGCGGGTCTGGCGTCCGGACGGCGACGGGACCCACACCGACGAGGCCGCGCTCACCCAGCTCGCCCGGCTGGTCGGCGTGCGGCTGGAGAACGCCCAGCTCTACGAGGCCGAGCACCGCATCGCCACCACGCTCCAGCACAGCCTGCTGCCCCGGTCGCTGCCGCAGCTGCCGGGCGCCCTGGTGGCCAGCCGCTACCTGCCGGGCAGCGCCGACGTGGAGGTCGGCGGGGACTGGTACGACGTCGTCGCGCTCGGCGACGACGAGCTGGTGCTGGCGATCGGCGACGTGGTCGGCAAGGGCGTGCGGGCGGCCGCCGCGATGGGCCAGCTCCGCAACGCGCTGCGGGCGTACGTCCTGGAGGGCTTCGATCCCGGCGAGTCGCTGACCCGGCTCAACCGGCTCGTCGGCACCAACGAGGGCCGCTCCTTCGCGACGGTGTTCTGCCTGTGGTTCAGCCCTCGTACCGGCCGGATGCGGTACGCCAGCGCCGGGCACCCGTCCCCGCTGCTGATCCGAGGAGACGACGTGGCGTTCCTGCACGACCGGGCGCTCGGGCCGCCGGTCGGGGCGATCCCCGACACGGCCTACCGGACGGTCGAGGGGGAGCTGGCCGCCGGGAGCCGCCTGCTGCTCTACACCGACGGGCTGATCGAGGACCGGCAGCTCGGCATCGACGCCGCGCTGGCCACGCTGCGGCAGGACGCGGCCACCCCCGGCGAGCACGTGACCGATCTGATCGACGCCGTGGTGGAGCGGATCGCCGGGCGGCCGTTGCGCGACGACGTCGCGGTGCTCGCCCTGGAGGTGGCGGAACTCAACCGGTTCGCGCTGCGGCTGCCGGCCGATCCCACCCGGCTCAGCGTGCTGCGCAAGCGGCTGGAGGACTTCCTCGTCGCGCACAAGGTCAGCGAGACGGACCTGTTCGACCTGACCGTCGCCGTCTCAGAGGCGGCCGCCAACGCCATCGAGCACCCGGTCGAGCCGGCCGAGCCGACGATCGGCGTCGAGGTGACCATCTCCGATCGGACGGTGGTCGCCACGGTGCGCGACAGCGGCCGGTGGCGGGAGTCGACCGGATCGGGCTTCCGGGGGCGGGGACTGTCCCTCATCGAGGCGCTGGGGGAGCTGTCGGTGCACCGTACCGCCGAGGGGACCGAGGTGACGCTGCGCCGGCGGCTGGCGGACTGAGCGCGGCCGGCGGTCCTCCGGCGCGCGACCGGCCCTACGGCGCGCGGTGCGGGGGTCAGGCCGGGCGGAGCCAGGCCTGGTCGGCCAGGCCGGAGATGTCCAGCACCCGGTGGACCTGCCGCGACGGCAGCACGGTGAGCGCGCCGGGAAACTGCTGGGCCAGCCGGACCACGGCGTGGATGGCCGCCGAGTCGAAGAAGGTGACCGCCCGCAGGTCGAGCGTCACCCGCTCGGCCGGCTCCCGCAGCGCGGTCTGGAACATGACGTCGGCGGTGGCCATGTCGACCTCGCCGGTGACCAGGACGCGGAGGTGGTCGCCGTCGACCTCCGCGGTGGCGGAGAAGACGGGAGACGTGCCATCCCCTTGATCCACGGAGCCACAATTGCACAGCGGACCGGGCACGGCAACAACCGCTCCGGCCGGGCGGTGGCGGGGGTCACCACCGGGCGCGGCGATAAACTCGCCTCATGACCGTCCGTGCGCCGCTGACCCCCGGCACGCTCACCCCGTTGCGGCCCGTGCCCGCCCACATCGTCCGCCCGGAGTACGTGGGCAAGAAGCGTCCCCAGGAGTGGCGCGGCTCCCACGTGCAGACCCCGGAGACCATCGAGAAGATGCGGGTCGCCGGTCGGCTCGCGGCGCAGGCCACCCAGCTCGCCGGCGAGCACTGCAAGCCGGGCGTGAGCACCGACGAGATCGACCGGGTCGTGCACGAGTTCCTCTGCGACCACGGCGCCTACCCGTCGACGCTGGGCTACCGGGGCTTCCCGAAGTCCTGCTGCACCAGCCTCAACGAGGTGATCTGCCACGGCATCCCCGACTCCACCGTGCTCGCCGACGGCGACATCATCAACGTCGACGTGACCGCGTACCTCGACGGGGTGCACGGCGACACGGACGCCACCTTCTGCGTGGGCGAGGTCGACGAGGAGGCCCGGCTGCTGGTCGAGCGGACCCACGAGGCGATGATGCGCGGCATCCGCGCGGTCGCCCCGGGCCGCCAGATCAACGTGATCGGCCGGGTCATCGAGTCGTACGCGAAGCGCTTCGGCTACGGCGTCGTGCGTGACTTCACCGGCCACGGGATCGGCGAGGCGTTCCACAGCGGGCTCTACGTGCCGCACTACGACAGCCCCCGCCCCACGGACGTGATGGAGCCGGGGATGACCTTCACCATCGAGCCGATGATCACGCTCGGCACCCACGAGTACGACATGTGGGACGACGGCTGGACCGTGGTGACGAAGGACCGCAGGTGGACGGCCCAGTTCGAGCACACCATCGTGGTGACCGAGGACGGCCACGAGATCCTCACGCTGCCGTGACGGAGACCCCGGCGGCGCTGCGTGAGGCGCACCACGCGGACGTCTCCGGCGGTTGGCTGCGCCCCGCCGTCTTCGGGGCGATGGACGGGCTGGTCACCAACATCGCCCTGATCGCCGGGGTGGCGGGCGGCGGGGTGTCGCCGCGCAGCGTCGTGCTCACCGGCGTGGCCGGCCTGGTGGCCGGCGCCATCTCGATGGGGCTGGGGGAGTACACCAGCGTCCGCTCGGCGAACGAACAGGTCGCGGCCGAGGTCGCCAAGGAACGCCGCGAGCTGGAGCGGCACCCCGAGGCGGAGGCGCGCGAGCTGGCCGAGGCGTGGGTCGCCCGGGGACTGCCGCCCGACCTGGCCATGGAGGTCGCCCAGGCCGTCCGGCGCAATCCGGAGGAGGCGCTGCGGGTGCACGTCCGGGAGGAGCTCGGCGTCGACCCGGACGAGCAGCCCAGCCCGTGGGCCGCCGCGATCTCGTCGTTCCTGTTCTTCTCGGTCGGGGCGCTGGTGCCGCTGCTGACGTACCTGTTCGGCGCGACGAGCCTGTGGCTGGCGCTCGCGGTCGGCGGGCTCGGGCTCTTCGTGGCCGGGGCGGTGGTCGCCCGGTTCACCGCCCGGCCCTGGTGGTCCGGCGGTCTGCGTCAGCTCCTGCTCGGCGCGGCGGCGGCCGGCGCCACGTATCTCGTCGGCACCCTCATCGGCGTGCAGGGCGGGCTCGGCTGACCTTCCCGCGCCGGCCCTCCCGGCGCCCGGCGGGCGCCGTCCGGCGCGGTGTCAGCCGTCGAGAAGGTCGTCGACCGTGCCGTCGACGGGGCGGCCCCGGGCCGCCAGCTCGGCCGCCTGGCGGGTCAGGACGACGCCCACCTCGGTCATGTCCGCGCCCGCCAGTCCCGTCCGACGCACCGCGTCGCCCGGGTCCCGGAAGTAGGTGCGGCTGAGCAGTCCGGCGACCGTGGCCGCCGCCAGCCGCGCCTCGCCGAGCATCAGCAGCGCCTGGTCGGTCTCGTACCACTCGGCCAGCCGGGCGGCCCGGGCGTGCGCCGCCCCGCCCCGGTACCAGGCCCGGCGGGCCGCCGTGCTGAACTCGGCCGGCCGGGCCCGGGCCAGCCGGCCCAGGTGCTCGTCGCGCAGGGTGCGCAGCCAGCCGGTGGGGTCGTGCAACGCCCGGGTGCTGACGTAGCGGTCGGCGGTCAACGGCCAGAGCGGGGAGATCACCCGGGCCTGGCGCAGGTAGTCGTCGGCGCCGGCCACGGTCAGGTCGACCAGCACGCCGTCGACCCGCCGCGTCGCCGGGGACGGCCCGCCGCCGGGCCGGTACGTCACCACCAGCAGTCCGACCTCGCCGTCCCCGCCGCCGTCGTCGTCGCCGTGGGCGAGCGGGCCGTGCACCGCGACCGCCAGCACGTCGGCCGGGAACCGCCGGCGCACGGCGTCGGCGACCCGTTCGGCCACCGCCCACCGTGGATCGTCGGGGTGGGGTTCGCCGTCGGCGCCGGTCACCGCACCAGCCTATTCGCGGGCGGTCGGCCCGCCCGGCACGCCGCGCCCGGTGGGCACCAGCCGGAAGACGAGGATCTCCCGGCCGCCGGCCCGCTGGGCGTACGCGCGGTAGGCGGGCCACTCGGTGACCAGCAGCGTCCAGAGGCGGTCCCGTTCGGCGCCGGTGGCGACGTCGGCGCGCACCGGGACGCGGCGGCCCTTGACGGCCACCTCGGCGGCCGGATCGGCGCGCAGGTTCATCGCCCAGCCGGGCTGGTGGGTCTGGCCGAAGTTGGAGCCGACCACCACGTACGCGTCGCCGTCGGGCACGTAGAGCAGCGGATTGCTGCGCGGCTTGCCGGAGCGGCGGCCGGTGGTCGTGATGACCAGCGACGGGATGAGCCCGAGCGCGACCACCCGCCCCCGGGTGAGCCGCCCCACCATCCGGTCGGCGGGGACGAGCAGGCGGACGGCGGCGCCGAACCAGCGGTGGTGACCGACACGGCGGGTCAGGGCTCCCAGTACGGGCACGGCGACCAGTGTGCCCGCTCCCGGCCCGTCAGTCGAGACGTCGCTCGACCGGCAGCCGGGACCGGGTGAAGAAGCCCGCGCCGAGCATCGCGACCAGCGGCACCACCACCAGGACGCCGAGCGTGGTCCAGGGGACCACCACCGGGTACGGCTCCGTGACCGGCCACAGGGCGGCGTACCGGCGGTTGAGGGCGGTCAGGATGATCGACGCGGAGCCGAGGCCGGCGACGATGCCGAGCGCGGAGCCCAGTACGGCGATCACCCCGGACTGACAGAGCGAGAGCAGCCGGCGCAGTCCCGGGCCGGCGCCGACCGCCGCGAGGGTGGACAGGTCGGCCCGCCCCTCGGCCGCCGCCAGCCCGGTGGCGATGGCGGCCGCGCCCAGGGTGATCACCCCGGCGGCGGCGGCCAGCAGGAGCAGCAGCGGCCGCCCCGCGTCGCCCTGCGTGCCCCGGTCGATCTCGACCTGCGCGTGCAGCGGACGTACGGCGGCGACGAACCGGTCCTGCCGGTCCTCGTCGGGCACGCCGTCGGCGGCGATCGCCCAACCGAGCGGGTGGACGTCCAGGCCGAGCCGCCCGGCGGCCGCCGGGGAGAGCAGCAGCCGGTCCGCCCCCAGCGCGGTGGGCAGCGGATATCCGGCGACGGTGGTGACGGCCTGGGGGTCGGGCCGGGCCTGCCCGGCGCGGGTCACCCGCACGTCGACCCGCCCGTCGCGCACGTAGCGTGGATCGGTCACGACCGCGCCGCCTGCCCGCAGCACGGCGGTGGCGGCGGCGACGTCGGCGGGGGCGGCGCCGGTGAGCGCCGGCAGGGCCGTCCCGTCGTCCACCAGGACGTGGAAGTACCGGCCGAGGTGCTCCTCGGGTTCCGCGCAGCGGGCGTCGGCGCGGGCGCGGCGCTGCTGCTCCGGGGTGAGCCTGTCGCCCGGCGTCCACGGGCAGACGCGCTCGGCGGGCAGCACCGGCGAGACCACGCACAGGTCGGTGGCCGTCCCGCACCGGGGCTCCGCCAGCGGCGCCACCGTCCGGACCCCCAGGTGGGCGCGCGCGGCCTCGCTGACCCCGGGCAGGTCGGGCAGGGTTTCCCCGTCCGACCCGGTGACCAGCACCGTGGTGGCCGGCAGGGCCGGCAGGTACATCGTGGCCGACCGGGCGTCGTCGCTGGCCAGGTACACCCCGATGGCGACGCTGCCGGCGACCGCGGCCATCACGGCGGAGATCGCGGGCGCGGTCGACGACCGGTTGCGGCTGGCGTCGCGCAGCGCGATCCGGGGCGCCAGCGGCAGCGACCGCCCGAGGCGGGCGAGCAGGCCGACCAGCGTCGGGGTGGCGAAGACCAGGCCCAGTTCGCCGAGGACGAGGCCGGCCAGGATGACCGCCGGCGCCGTCCGGGCCGCCCCGAACGCGGCCACCGCGGCCCCGGCGGCGGCCAGGACCGCCCCGACTGTCAACCAGCGTCGCCGGTGCGCCGGCGGGGTGCGCCGGCCGGCCAGCCCCGCCACCACGTCCTGCCGGGCGGCCGTCCAGGCCGGGGCCAGCGCGGCCAGCACCCCGGCCAGCACCGCGACGGCGGCGATCGCCGCGAGCGCCTCCGGCCACCAGCGGTACGCGCCGAAGCGCGCGCCGAAGAGGTGCTGCTCCACCAGGGAGCGGCCGGCGAACGCGGCGGCGACGCCCAGCGCGACCCCGAGGGCGGCGCCGACGGCACCCAGCACCACGCCGTCGGCCAGCACGATGCGGCGCAGGTGGGCGTCGTCCCCGCCCGCCACGGCGACCAGCGCGAGGTCCCGGCGCCGCCGCCGTACGCCGACCGCGAAGGCCGGCCCGACGAGCAGCACCACCTCCAGCAGCCCCAGCCCGCCGACGAGCACCGAGACGCTCATCCCCTCCACGTCCATGGCGGAGCGGCCGTACGGCGCGAACGTGACGGTGTCCGACGCCGGGGCGGGGACCCGGGCGTGCACCACGACTCCGTGGGCGTTGAGCCGGCGGAACAGCTCCTCGTCGGGGTCGCCGGGCAGGTCGACCAGCCAGCTCGTGCCCGGCTCGGCCTCCATCCGCCCCTCCGACGGGTGCAGCGTCACCACCGGGCCCAGGTCGTCGGGGTACTCGGCCACCCCGACCACCCGCCAGGAGCGGGCGCCGTCGCCGGACGTGACGGTGTCGCCGAGGCGGGCGTCGAGGCGGCGCAGGGCCGCCGGGCTGACCGCGATCTCATCCGGCCCGGCCGGCGCCCGCCCCGAGTGGAACCGGACCAGCCCCCGCCCGAGCGGGTCGGTGAGGTCCACGGCGCGGCCCGTGAGCGTGTTGTCGACCCGCTCGCCGACCAGGGCGTCGAACGACACCCAGCGGCGCAGCGGGACCACCCGGCTCCCGGCCGGCAGCAGGGCGGCCACCTGCCCGGCGGTGACGGGCCCGGCCGAGGGACCGTCGTCCGGGTCGGTACGCCAGGTCTCGGCCCAGGTGCTCTGCGCGAGGGGGGTCCGCGTCACCCAGTTCAGCTCCGCGTCGGCCGCGCCGAGTTGGCGGTCGGCCCGCTCCACCGGGGTCAGCTCGGACATCCGCCAGCTCACCGCGGTGAAGCTCAGCACCAGCACCGGCAGCGTGATCATCGCGAGCACCAGCGCCGTACGCCCCCGGGCCCGCCGGGCCTCCCGCCGGGCGATCCGCAGCGCGGCCCACCAGGAACCGGCGGCCCGGGCGAGCCGGCCGCCCCGGCCCGCGCTCACCGACCGCTGCCGCTCAGCAGCTGCTCCACGCTGCCCAGCGGGGCCGTCGTGTCGACAAGCACCCCGTCGCGCAGGAAGACCACCCGGTCGGCCCAGGCGGCGTGGCGCGCCTCGTGGGTGACCAGCACGGCGGCGGCCCCGGCGTCGACGCGCCGGCGCAGCAGGTGCAGCACCGCCTCACCGGTCTGCGAGTCCAGCGCGCCGGTCGGTTCGTCGGCGAGCACCAGCCGGCGCTCCCCGACGAGCGCGCGGGCGATGGCCACCCGCTGCTGCTGCCCGCCGGAGAGCTGGTCGGGGAACCGGTCGGCCAGCGCGGTCAGGCCCACCTCGGACAGCGCGTCCAGCGCCAGGCGGCGGGCCCGGCGTACGCCCGTGCCGTCGAGTTCGAGGGGGAGGGCGACGTTCTCCACGGCGCTGAGGCTGCCGAGCAGGTTGAGGTCCTGGAAGACGTAGCCGATGCGGCGGCGCCGCACCTGGGCCAGCCGCCGCCGGTCGAGGGCACCGAGCGGCTCGCCCTCCACGTACACCTCGCCCGCGGTCGGGCCGTCCAGCCCGCCGGCCAGGGCGAGCAGGGTCGACTTCCCCGAGCCGGACGGTCCCATCACGGCGACGAGTTCCCCCGCGCGCACGGCGAGGCTCACCCCGCGCAGCGCGTGCACGGCCGCCACGCCGGCGCCGTGGGTGCGGTGCACGTCACGCACGTCCAGCACCGGCGTGGTCGGGCTCCCGTCCGCCGGCCGGTTCCCCGTGCTCACCGTCGCGCCTCCTCGTCCGCCCGGTCCACCGCCTCGGCAGGCGTCGTCGGGACGCGGCCGGGCTCCGCCGGACGGTAGCGCACGAGGCTGGTCTCGCAGTGGTCCAGCCAGCGCACCTCGGCCTCGGCCTGGAAGACCATGGCGTCCAGCACCAGCCGCCACGGCAGGTCCTCGGGGCGGTCGCTGGCGTACTTCAACCGGGTCAACTCCTGCAACGTCCGCATGGTCGCGCTGCGCTGGGTCTGCACGACCGACCGGACGTCCACCCCGGGGGTGGTCAGCGCGAGGGCGAGCTTGATCGCCAGCTCGTCGCGGGGCCGGTCGGTGCGGCTGATCGGCGTGGCGAACCACAGGGCCAGGTCCGTCCGCCCGGCGTCGGTGATCTCGTACGGGCGCTGCCCCGTCTCGCTCTCGGGCAGCGACCGGACCAGCCCGTCCCGCTCCAGCCGGGACAGGGTGGTGTAGACCTGACCGATGTTCAGCGGCCAGGTCGAGCCGGTCGACTCCTCGAACGCGGCGCGCAGCTGGTAGCCGTACATCTGGCCGCGTTCGAGCAGGGCGAGCAGCCCGTGACGGATGGACATGGCAACGGAGTATGCATACCTGGTATGCGACCCGCAACCGGAGCGGGCGTCGAGGGTCGGCCGGTCAGGCGGGTCGGCCCGGGAACGGCACCGTCAGCGGGGTGATCCCGGCCGTCCGTCGCCAGCGGGTGGCCCGTACGGCGTACTCGACCAGGGCGGCCAGGGCCCTGTCCCGGTCGGCGCCGCTGGTGGCCGGCACCACCGCCCGCCAGAACGCGGCCGTGCGCTCCTCCACCTCGGCGGCCAGCCGCAGCGCGCTCGCCCGGTCGGTGACCGGGAACGGCAGCGTGTAGCCGGCCCGGTCCGGCGGGACGTTCCCGCCACCGGCGCTCAACTGCACGATCAGGTCGTCGCGGCGGCGCCGGTGCGCGGCCTCCGCCTCCTTCGCGGCGGTCCGGGCGGCGCCGGTGAGGCGTACCCCGATGGGCCCGTACGCCCAGATCGCGGCGTACTCGGCGGAGAGCACCGCGCCCAGCGCCCCGGCCGGCCCCGGCGGTGTGGGCGCGGTCACCTCAGCACCTCCATGTGCGTGGCCCGGGCGGCGGCGATCGAGGCGAGCAGCGCGGCCCGCTCCGCCGGCGCCGCCGCGCAGGCCCGGGTCGCCGCCTCCTGGGCGGCGCGTTCGTCCTCGCGCAGCGCGGCCCGTGCCGCCGCCGGGTCGCCCGGCGCGGCGGGCGTGGCCGCGGCGGACGCCGAGGGCAGCGGTACGCCGATGAGCCGGGCGAGTTCGGCCGCGTGCGCGCGGTGCGCCTCGGCGATCGGCGTGAGCAGGCCGGCGAGCGCGGGGTGCGCGGCGGCGGCGTCCCGGTGCCCGGCGGCGAGCCGGAGCGCCTCGTCGAGCAGCGGCGTGAGCGGATCCGGCCCGGGGGTGGGGTCGTCGTCGCGGCTCAGGAGGCCGCAACCGGTCAGCGGCGCCGCCGCTCCGCCGAGCGCCAGGAGCACCCCGGCGCGCAGCACCTTTCGCCGGGAATGCCCGGTTGCCTCGCCGCGTCGTGTCGTTCTGCCCGTCGCCACCGGACAAGTCAACACCATCACCGGCCGTACGTGGGCGACCGGCGTCGGTGCGCCGCCCGGCCCGCCGCGCGGCAGGCGCGTTACGCTCTGCGCAGCCACCGGCGCGTCAGCTCCGGTGGCGTGCCGGCATGGCGGCCGACCGGGTGCCGTCGATCAGCAGGAGGGTGCGGAGATGACGCAGCGTGGCCGTGCCACGAGGTCGACGGGTCCGGCGGGGAGACCCCGACACGCCGACGCCCCACGGGGCGGGGAGCGTGCCGGCGGCCCGCGCGGCGACCTCGCCGCCCGGCGGGCCCGGCTGCGTGAGGTGATCGAGCCGGTGGTTGCCGGCGCCGGTTACGACCTGGAGGAACTCTCCGTCTCCCGCGCCGGCCGGCGGCACGTGGTGCGGGTGATCGTGGACGCCGACGGCGGGATCAACCTGGATGCCGTCGCCGAGGTCTCCCGGGCCGTCTCCGCGGCCCTCGACGCGGCCGAGGAGGCCTCCGGCGACCTCGTCGCCGGGGAGTACCAGCTGGAGGTCAGCTCCCCCGGCGTGGACCGGCCGCTCACCCTGCCCCGGCACTGGCGGCGCAACGTCGGCCGGCTGGTGAAGGTGACCGCCCGCGGCGCGGGCGCCCCGTCCGGCCAACCCGCCGGGCAGCCCACCGGCGACCGGCAGGTCACCGGCCGGGTGGTCGAGGCCGACGACGAGCGCGTGGTGCTGGAGACCGACGCCGGCCGCGCCACGTGGACGTACGCAGAGCTCGGCCCCGGCCGGGTGCAGGTCGAGTTCCACCGCCTCGACGAGATCGAGGAGACGGACGGACCCGACGACATGGACGACACCGACGACTTCGACGACGAAGATGATGTGGAGGACGAGGAGAGGTGAACATCGACCTCGCGGCGCTGCGCGCACTCGAGCGCGAGCGGGAGATCCCGTTCGACACGATCCTCGCGGCGATCGAGACCGCGCTGCTGACCGCCTACCGGCACACCGAGGGGGCGGAGTCGCACGCCCGGGTGGAGATCGACCGCAAGTCCGGCGCGGCCCTGGTCTACGCGCAGGAGCTGGACGACGACGGCACCGTCGTACGGGAGTGGGACGACACCCCGCACGACTTCGGTCGGATCGCCGCCATGACCGCCAAGCAGGTCATCCTCCAGCGACTGCGGGAGGCCACCGACGAGGTGCACTTCGGCGAGTACGTGGGCCGCGAGGGTGACCTGGTCACCGGCGTGGTGCAGGCGCACGAGACGCGCACCGAGAAGGGCATCGTCAGCGTCGACCTCGGCAAGCTGGAGGGCGTCCTGCCGCAGTCCGAGCAGGTGCCCGGCGAGCGCTACGCGCACGGCGAGCGGATCCGCTGCGTGGTGGTGCACGTGGCCAAGGGGATGCGCGGGCCGCAGATCACCCTCTCCCGGTCGCACCCGGCGCTGGTCAAGAAGCTCTTCGCGCTCGAGGTGCCGGAGATCGCCGACGGCACGGTCGAGATCGGCGCGATCGCACGTGAGGCGGGTCACCGTACGAAGATCGCGGTCCGCTCCACCACCCAGGGGGTCAACCCCAAGGGCGCCTGTATCGGCCCGATGGGGCAGCGGGTACGGGCCGTCATGAGCGAACTGCACGGCGAGAAGATCGACATCATCGACTGGTCGGACGACCCGGCGACGTTCGTCGGCAACGCCCTGTCGCCGGCCAAGGCCCTGCGGGTCGAGGTGGTCGACCTGGCCACCCGCACCGCCCGGGTCACCGTCCCGGACTTCCAGCTCTCCCTCGCCATCGGCCGGGAGGGGCAGAACGCCCGACTTGCTGCCCGGTTGACCGGTTGGCGGATCGACATCCGGTCCGACGCCGAGCAGTCCGGTGCCGCCGGCCGGGGCGGAGCTGATCACGTCCCGGAGCCGGGCGGCGCGATCTCGGGCTCCTAGGGGTAGACTTTCTCCAGTGGTACGACGCGCGCTGCCGGAACGCACCTGTGTGGGTTGCCGGCGACGTGCGCCGGCCAGCGAATTGCTGCGGATCGTCGCGGTCGGCGACGAGGCTGGTCACAGCCTTCGGCCCGATCCGGCCCGCAGGCTGCCGGGTCGGGGAGCGAACATGCACCCGGATCCGGCCTGCTTCGCGCAAGCGGTGCGGCGACGCGCTTTCGGGCGTGCGCTGCGCCTCACCGGGGTCCCCGACCACGGTGAGCTTGCGGAGCACGTCGATGCGCCAACCACTACGTCCGGTCAGCCCGACCGGGCGAGGGTCGCTAGCAGGGTAGGACGACCGACATGAGCACACGATGAAGTCCCTGAAATGACCAGGCTTCAAGTGCACGAGTGAGGTCGCTGCGGGTGCTGCCCGCACGACCTCGGAGTGAGGAGTGCAGTGGCAGGTAAGGCCCGCGTACACGAGCTTGCAAAAGAGCTCGGGGTCGAAAGCAAGACCGTTCTCGCCAAGCTCAAGGAGATGGGCGAGTTCGTGAAGTCCGCGTCCAGCACCGTCGAGGCGCCCGTCGCCCGACGGCTGCGTAGCGCATTCGTCGCCGGCGCCGGTTCTCCGGCACCAGCCGCCCCACCGGCGGCCGCCCCGGCGCCGACCCCGACCCCGACCTCGACGCCCTCCCCGGCCCCCGGTGGGCCCCGGGTCTCGGCCAAGCCGATGCCGCCCCGGCGGCCGGCCGCGCCGGCGCCCGGTCCCAAGCCCAAGGGCCCGGTGCCCGGTCCGCCGCAGCCCGCGGCCCCGGTCGCCAAGCCGGCGAGTGCCCACGACATCGAGGTGGCGGCCGCCGAGGCGCGTGCCGCCGCGCTGAAGGCTGAGCAGGAGGCGGCGGTCAAGGCCGCCCAGGCCGCTCGGCAGCAGCAGCGTGAGAACGTCCGCCGGGAGCCCCCGGCGGACGGTGGCAACCGTCCCGGTCCCCGACCGGGTCCGGGTGCCATGCCGCCCCGCCCGGGTTCCCCGGCCGCCGGTCGTCCCGGCACGCCGGCACCGGGCCCGGGTGGTCGTCCGGGCGGGCGTCCGCCGGCGCGCGGCGCCGGTAACAACCCGTTCGGCATCCAGGGCAGCCAGCAGCAGCAGCGGCCTCCGGCCGCCGGTCCGGGTGGCCCCCGGCCCAGCCCGGCCGGCATGCCGCCGCGTCCGAGCCCGGCCTCCATGCCGCCCCGTCCGAGCCCGGCCTCCATGCCGAGCCAGCGTCCCGCTACCGGTCGCCCCGGCCCCGGTGGCGCCGGTCGCGGTCCCGGTGGCGGCGCGGGTCGTCCCGGTGGCGGCGGCGGTGGCGGTGGCTTCCGCGGCGGTCCCGGTGGCGGCGGCGGTGGCGGTGGCTTCCGCGGCGGTCCCGGTGGCGGCGGCGGTGGCGGTGGCTACCGTGGCGGTCCCGGTGGCGGCGGCGGTGCGCCGGGCGGCGGTTTCCGTCCGGGTGCTCCGGCCGGCGGCGGCGGTCGTCCGGGTGGTGGCGGTCGTGGCCGTGGCGGCGGCGCCGCGGGTGCCTTCGGGCGTCCGGGTGGCCGGCCGACGCGCGGTCGCAAGTCCAAGAAGCAGCGCAGACAGGAGTTCGACAACCTGTCGGCCCCGACCATGAGCTCGGGTGCCCCCCGGGGCCAGGGTCAGGTCGTCCGGCTCTCCCGTGGCGCCTCGCTGTCGGACTTCGCCGACAAGATCAACGCCAACCCGGGTTCGCTGGTCCAGGAGATGTTCAACCTGGGCGAGATGGTCACGGCGACCCAGTCGTGCTCCGACGACACCCTGCTCCTGCTGGGTGAGCACCTCGGCTTCAACGTGCAGATCGTCAGCCCGGAGGACGAGGACCGCGAGCTGCTCGCGCAGTTCAACATCGACCTCGACGCCGAGGTCGCGGAGGACCGCCTGGTCGACCGTGCGCCGGTCGTGACCGTCATGGGTCACGTCGACCACGGTAAGACCAAGCTGCTCGACGCGATCCGCAAGGCGAACGTCGTGGCCGGCGAGGCGGGTGGCATCACCCAGCACATCGGTGCCTACCAGGTCCACGTGCCGCACGAGGGCGAGGACCGCGCGGTGACCTTCATCGACACCCCGGGTCACGAGGCGTTCACCGCCATGCGTGCCCGTGGTGCCCAGGTCACCGACATCGTGGTGCTCGTCGTCGCGGCCGACGACGGTGTCATGCCGCAGACGATCGAGGCGTTGAACCACGCCAAGGCGGCCGACGTGCCGATCGTGGTGGCGGTCAACAAGGTCGACAAGCCGGAGGCGAACCCGGACAAGGTCCGCCAGCAGCTGACCGAGTACGGCCTCGTCGCCGAGGAGTACGGCGGCGACACCATGTTCGTCAACGTGGCGGCGAAGCCGGGCATCGGCATCGACGAGCTGCTCGAGGCGGTCCTGCTGACCGCCGACGCGTCGCTGGAGCTGACCGCTCCGATCGACGGACCGGCGCAGGGTGTGGCCATCGAGGCGCACCTGGACAAGGGCCGCGGTGCGGTGGCGACGGTGCTGGTGCAGAAGGGCACCCTGCGGGCGGGCGACTCCATCGTCGCCGGTGGGGCGCACGGCCGGGTCCGGGCGATGCTCGACGAGAACGGCAACCAGGTCGCCGAGGCAGGTCCGGCCCGTCCGGTCCTGGTGCTCGGTCTGACCGCGGTGCCCGGTGCCGGCGACACGTTCCTGGCGGCCGAGGACGACCGCACGGTGCGCCAGATCGCCGAGCAGCGGCAGGCACGGCGGCGGGCGGCGTCGTTCGCCAACTCCCGCGGCCGGGCCACTCTCGAGACGCTCATGGAGCAGCTCAAGGAGGGCGAGAAGACCTCGCTCAACCTGGTGCTCAAGGGCGACGTCTCCGGTTCCGTGGAGGCCCTCGAGGACGCGCTGTTCAACCTCGACATCCCGGAGGAGGTCCAGCTCAGGATCATCCACCGGGGCGTGGGCGCGATCACCGAGAGCGACGTCATGCTCGCGAGCGCGTCGTCCGAACCGGTCACGATCATCGGTTTCAACGTGCGGGCCGCCAACAAGGTCCGCGAGATCGCCGACCGCGAGGCTGTGGAGATCCGGTACTACACCGTGATCTACCAGGCCATCGAGGAGATCGAGGCCGCGCTCAAGGGCCTGCTCAAGCCGGAGTACGAGGAGGTCGAGCTGGGCACCGCGGAGATCCGCGACGTCTTCCGCTCGTCCAAGATCGGCAACATCTCCGGTTGCATCGTCCGGTCGGGCATCATCCGGCGCAACGCCAAGGCACGCCTGCTGCGGGACGGGTCGGTGGTGGCGGACAACCTCACCGTCAGCTCGCTCAAGCGGTTCAAGGACGACGCCACGGAGGTGCGCGAGGGCTTCGAGTGTGGTCTGACCCTGGGTGGTTACAACAACGTCCAGGTCGGCGACGTCATCGAGACCTTCGAGATGCGGGAGAAGGTTCGCGCCTGATCCGCTGAACCACTGATCGAGGGGTTTGCGCCGAAAGGCGTAAACCCCTTGATCATGTGGGGGGTCGTGCGGGTATCGTCCGGGGCGATGTTCACCGGAACCGCGGTCTTCGACCTGCTGCTGCCGGGCGACTCCCGGTCGCTCAAGGCCAAGAGATCATATGTACGGCCGATCGTGGCGGCGCTGCGCCGTTTCGAGGTGTCGGCCGCCGAAGTCGGAGCGCTCGACCTGCACGGTCGGGCCGAGATCGCCGTGGCCGTGGTGGCCGCCGAGGCGTCGCACGTCCGCGAGGTGCTGGACTCCTGCGAGCGCCTGGTGGCCGGCCGGCCGGAGACCGAGTTGCTCTCGGTGCGCCGGCGGCTGCACGGCGAAGAGGACTGACCCGGCGGCACCTGTCCGCCGGGTGGCCGGGACGGTGCCGGCGGCGCGCGGTGCGGGTGGCCGCGCGGGTAGTGTTTCGAGTTGTTGGGCCGTCGGCTCCGGGGCGCTCCGCGTCGCCGGGCGGCGGCCGGGAGCGGTACGCCGTGGAGGTGGCGAAGATGTCGGATCCGGCCAAGGTACGCCGGCACGCGGAGCGGGTGCGTGAACTGGTGGCGTCGGTGGTGCGCAGCCAGATCAAGGATCCCCGGCTCGGCATGATCACCATCACCGACGCCCGGATCACCGCCGACCTGCGCGACGCGACCGTCTTCTACACGGTGCTCGGCGACGCGGCGGCCCAGGCGGGCACGGCGGCGGCGCTGGAGAGCGCCAAGGGCATGCTGCGCAGCACCGTCGGCAAGGCGCTCGGGCTGCGGCACTCGCCGACGCTGACCTTCGTCCTGGACGACGTGCAGGATCAGGTCAAGCACATCGACGACCTGCTCGCCCAGGCCCGCAACGCCGACGCCGAGGTGCAGCGCATCGCCGCCCGGGCCGAGTACGCGGGCGAGCCCCAGCCGTACCGGCTGGACGAGGACGAGGACGCCGACGAGGCGCGCGACGCCGACGAGGACGCCGAGGAGACCCCGCCCCGGGGCGGGGACCCGCGGTGACCGAGCCCTCCGGCGGCACGACCGGTGGCGCCCTCGCCGAGGCGCCGCCACCGGTCGACTCCGGCCCGACCGAGGCGGATTGGGCCGCCGGCGTCGCGGCCGTACGGGATCTGCCGCCGGACGGGCGGGTGCTGCTGATCTGCCACGTCAACCCGGACGGGGACGCGCTGGGCAGCATGCTCGGCTTCGGGCTCGGGCTGCGTCGGCTGGGTGTGCGGCGGATGCAGGCGACCTTCCCCGGCCCGCCGGAGGTGCCGGAGCCGTTCCGGGGGCTGCCCGGGCTCGACCTGCTGGTGCCGGCGACGGAGGCGTACCCGGACCCGGACCTGGTGATCTGCTTCGACGCGGCCAGCGAGTCGCGCCTCGGCGACCTGGTCGACCGGCTGGAGACCGCCGGCGCCGCGCTGGTGCTCGACCACCACGCGTCGAACACCCGCTTCGGCCGGATCAACCTGGTGGACCCGCACGCGGCGGCCACCTCGGTGGTCGCCGAGGGGCTGCTCGCCCGGCTCGGCGTCCCGCTGGACGCCGGGATCGCGGAGTGTCTCTACGTCGCCCTGAGCACCGACACCGGCTCGTTCCGGTTCGAGGCGACCACCCCGGCGGTGCACCAGCTGGCGTCCCGCCTGCTGGCGACCGGCATCCGGCCCGGTGACATCTCCCGCCGGGTCTTCGACACCCGGCCGTTCGGCGCCGTCCGCCTCTTCGGCGAGGTGCTCGGCCGGGCCCGTCTGGAACCCGCCGGGGCCGCCGGGCACGGTCTGGTGTGGACGTACGCGACCCAGGACGACCTGGCCCGTCACGACCAGCGCCCGTACGTGCTGGAGGCGCTGATCGACTCGGTCCGGTGCACCGCCGAGGCCGACGTGAGCTGCGTGGTCAAGCAGACGCCGACCGGCGACTGGGCGGTGTCGATGCGCAGCAAGGGTGCGGTCGACGTCAGCCGGGTGGCGGTCGCGCTGGGCGGCGGTGGGCACCGCTTCGCCGCCGGCTTCACCGGTTCGGGGACGGTCGACGAGGTCGTCGACCGGATCCGCGCGGAGCTCGACGGCGCGCTGACCGGCCCCGGCCGGCTCTGATCGGAAGGGCCCGGCACTCCGAAGATCAGGGAGAGCTCGGGGAGTGTCCGTCTTCCCGGTTGCGGCGAGTACGGGGAGAATCGCGGGATGGAACAGCCCCACGACCTCACCGTCGAGGCGCCCCGCGCCTGGGACCGTCCCGCCGTCACCGTGCCGGTGCTCGTCTGCCTCTCGCTGGTCGGCGGCCGGTTCCCGTCCTTCTCGACCGAGGCCAATCTCTGGACCCTCGGCACCGGCGGGGTGCTGATCTGGCTGGGCCTGAGCAACCGGGTGCCCCGGCGGCCCGCGCCACGCCGGCTGGGCACCCCGGCGGCCTGGTGGGCCCTGCCGGTGGTGGTCTTCGGGGTCTTCGAGGGCACCACGTTCGTGCTCGCGGCGGGGGACGACTTTCCCACCTTCTCGCGGCTGGCCGATCCGCTGCTGGAGGACCAGCAGGTCCGCTCGGCGGTCTGGCTGGGCTGGCTGTCGGCGTTCTGGGGGCTGGTGCGGCGATGATGCGGATGCTGGCCATCGGGGGCTTCCTGGTTTCCCTGGTGCTCTTCGCCGCCGTCGAGTGGGCGGCCCGCCGCGAGGGCTCGCGGATCCCCACGATCGGCGAGGTCTGCGCCTACGTGATGCGCTACGAGGTGGGCCCGGTACCGGTCGGCCGGATCGGCCTGTTCGGCTTCTGGTGGTGGCTGGGCTGGCACTTCCTGGCCCGCTGACCGCGCCACCGCATCCCGTCGGGGACCCGTGACGCGCGCCGGCTCCGGACGAACGTGAGTCCAAATCGCGGGAACACCGGGCAGCATGTGGAACTGAACGATAGCTTGGGAATCGGCCGGCGTCGTGTGGCGGCGCTGGCCGTGGGCGGTGTCGCCGCACCCGGTGGCGCCTCCCTCCAGGGTCGGACCGACCCGGGCTCTCGCTGCCCACAGCCGCTCCGGTGACCCCGGACCGCTGCCGGGCGCGCAGCACGACCGCCCGTGAGGGCTGCCGCCGGTCGGCGGCCCACGCCCTGGAAGGGGACCACCATGCCGAGCAAGCCCAAGCCGCAGACCACCGACGAGGCCCGCGAGCAGATGCGCCGCGCGCTGCAGACGTCCATGGACACCCGTCAGTGACCGACGCCGACCGGCGGTGACGCCGCCGGCGTCCCGCGCCGACAGCGTCACCGCCCATCCGGCCCCGGTCGCGGCCGTCCGCCGCCCCCGGCCCGCGAGCGGCTTCCCGCCCGCAACGGTAGGTCGGACAACTACGCCGGTGCGCCCGCCGCCCGTCGGCCCCGGAATCGCGCAGCTCGGCCGTCACGGTCCCCGCGTGCGCCGGATCCCGGTCGTCGGCAGCGCGGGCGCCGGTAGGAGCACCCTGTCCCGCGAGGTCGCCCGCCGGCTCGGCCTTCCACTGATCCACCAGGACCGGCAGTACCGGCAGCCCGGCTGGCTTCCACAGATCCACCAGAACCGGCAGTGCTGGCAACCCGGCTGGGTGGCCCCGGGCGACGCCCGCTGGCGGGCCACGGTCGCCGAACCCGCCGACCGGCCGGCGTAGGTGCTGGACGGCGGCCACGAGGCACGCCCGGACTCCGACTGCCCCGTGCCGACCCGCTCGTCTTTCGCGACCTCGGCCGGCTGCTCTGCCTCGGCCGGCTGCTCTGCCGCCGCCGGGCGCACCGCGCCACGGGCCGTCCCGACCGCCCGCAGGCTGGCCGGAGACGACCGACGTCGAGTTCCTCCGGTACGTGTGGCGCTGTCCCCGCCGGTCCCGTCCGCGGCTGCTCACCGCGATCGCCACACACTCGCCGGCGCTCCCGGCTCCGCACCCGCGCCGAGGCGCGCCCGCTGGCTCGACCCCCTACCCCCGGCCTGAGCGTCCGCGTCTCCGGCTTGGTCGTCCAGTCTCCCGGCCCGAGCGTCCGCGTCTCCGGCCCGGCGTCAGTCGCAGAGCTGTGCGCGCAGCGTGTCGTGGGCCCACTGTTGCCAGCGTTCCGGCGTCCATCCCCGGTCGCGGACGAAGAGGAGATACAGCTCGGGACTCAGCAGCCCGAAGAGCACGTCGGCGGCGTCCTCGACGGAGAGCCGCGCCCGGGCTCCGGGTTTGGCCAGGAGGCTGCGCGCCGCGGCGGTCTGGACCTCGAGGCGCGGATCGCTGTCCTGCTGCCACAGGCCGGCCAGGCTCGGGTCCTGCCCGCCGGCGGCACGCAGGACGTCCATGATCGGCGCGACCCGCTGGAGCACCTCGCAGGTGCCGCGCACGTGCGCCCGTAGCTGCGCCTCTGCGGTGTCGGCCGCGACGGCGTCGAGGAACCAGGCTCGCTGCAACGTGGGAACCGGTTCGTCGTCGCCGGCGATGGTGACGTCGACCAGTTCCTTGAGCAGCGAGGGCTTGTTGCCGAAGGCGAAGTAGATGGTCTGCACGGAGACGCCGGCGCGCTCGGCGACGCCCTGCAGGGTCGTCGCCCCGTAACCCTGGTCGACGAACAGTTCGTACGCCGCCTGGAGGATCCGTCGCCGGGTCTGCCGCGACCGCTCGCCCTTCTTGCCGGCGCTCTTGACCAGTTGCATGGCCTTACTGTAACACTAGAGTCGCACTCTAAAAACCAGCTCTAGAGGAAGGCTCAAGGGTATGACTCTCATCCGGACGACCAGGTTCACGGCCGAGCCGGCCGACGCCGACACCGTGCTGGCGCGGCGCGCGAAGCTCCTCGAGGCGATCCGGGCGGCGTACGACGGCCCGACCGAGACCCGACTGGTCCGCGTCGACGAGCGGACCTGGGTGGACATGTGGCGGTGGGACTCGCCCGAGACCCTGCGGGCGGCGCTCGCGGGCGCCCCGGGCCTGCCGGAGGCCGCCGCGGCGTTCGCCGTCGCCCGCGACGTCACCGCCGAGCAGGGCGACCTGGTCGACGAGGACGTCTGGGCCCGATGACGTCCTCAAGCCACCTGGCCGTCGAAGCCTCGGGCCTGGTGAAGACCTTCGGCGCGACGCGGGCCGTCGACGGCATCGACCTGAGCATCCCCGCCGGCTCGGTGTACGGGTTCCTCGGTCCCAACGGCGCCGGCAAGACGACCACCATCCGCATGCTGGCCACGCTGCTGCGCCCCGACGCGGGCACCGCATCGGTGTTCGGCCACGACGTGGTCCGCGACGCCGTCGCGGTACGCGACCGGATCGGCCTGACCGGCCAGTACGCCTCGCTCGACGAGGGCCTCACCGCCCGCGAGAACCTCGTCCTGCTCGGCCGGCTGCACGGCCACCGCCCGGGGGACGCCGCGAGCCGGGCCGAGGAACTGCTGGCCGCGTTCGCCCTGGCCGGGGCGGCCGACCGGCTGGTCAGGACGTACTCCGGCGGCATGCGGCGCCGGCTGGACATCGCCGCCGGCCTCGTCGTGACGCCCGACCTGCTGTTCCTGGACGAACCCACCACCGGGCTCGACCCGCGCAGCCGCAGCGACGTGTGGGGCGTCGTGCGGGCGCTCGTCGCCGAGGGCACCACGGTCCTGCTGACCACCCAGTACCTCGACGAGGCGGACCAGTTGGCCGACCGCATCGCCGTCATCGACCACGGCGCCGTCGTCGCCGAGGGCGCCAGCAGCGAACTCAAGGCGTCGGTCGGCGGCGGGACGCTGCACGTGCGGCTGGCCGACCCGGACGACCGGGTCACCGCCGACCGGCTGCTGACCGAGGCGCTCGGCGGGCCCGTGACGCCGGCCCCCGATCTCGCGGCCCTGACCGTCCAGGTGCCGACGGACACCGGTGCGGCGCCACGCGCGCTGACCGAGCTGGCACGGGCCCGGATCGCGGTGACCGAGTTCGGTCTCGGGCAGCCGAGCCTGGACGAGGTGTTCCTGGCGCTGACGGGCCACCCGAGCACCGTGGACGCGGCCGCGAGGGGGAAGACCGGATGACCGCGCCCGTCGCCGTCGCCGCCGCCCGGCCGTCGCCCGGGGCGCTCGCCAGGCGTCCACGTCCTGCCCGGGCGGGCACGCTGAGCACCTGCCTGACGTTCGGCCGACGGGCCCTGCTGAAGATCAGGCGTACCCCTGTCCAACTCTTCGACGTCGCCGTCCATCCGGTGGTGTTCACCGTGATGTTCACGTACCTGTTCGGCGGCGCGGTCGGCGGCTCGACCGGCAGGTACGTCGGCTACCTGGTCCCGGGGATCCTCGTCATGACGCTCCTGGTGACCACCGCCACCACCGGTGCCGCTCTGAGCGTCGACGTCGCCAGCGGCGTCTACGACCGGTTCCGCACGCTCTCGATCCGGCCCGTCGCCCCGCTCGTCGGGGCCCTCCTCGGCGACGTGGTGCGCTACCTGCTCGCCTCGGCGGTGGTCGTGGGGCTCGGCCTCGCGCTCGGTTTCCGCCCGGGCGGCGGCGTCGTCGGTGTGGCCGCCGCCGTGCTGCTCGTCGTGGCCTTCAGCGTGAGCCTGTCCTGGGTGTGGACGGCGCTGGCGTTGCTCATGCGCTCGCCGGGTGCCGTGCTCGGGGTGACCCAGGCCGTGCTGTATCCGCTCTCCTTCTTCAGCAACGTCTTCATCACCCCGGCGACCCTGCCCGGGCCGCTGCGCGCCTTCGTCGACGTCAACCCGGTCACCCACCTGGTGACCGCCGCCCGGGAACTCATGGCCGGGGCCCTGCCCGGCCGGCAGATCGGCTGGATCCTCGTCGCCTGCGTCGCCCTGACGGCGGTCTTCGCGCCACTGTCGGTACGCCTGCTCCGCACCAGATGATCCGCGCGGGCGAGAACGCCGCACGGTCTGCGGCGTTCTCTCCCGCGCGCCAACCCGAACCGGAAGGCCGTCGATGACCGACCCGAAGAAGACCGACGAGTGTCTCGCGACCGGGGCGACGATCCCCGTGACCCCGATCGGGCGGGTTCACAACGGGCGGGTGGACCCGGGCGAGTCGGACCACTGGGGCGACGTGGTGAGCACCATCGTGGTCGAGCCGCGCTTCGGGGAGGCATGTCTCACCGGGCTCGCCGACTTCTCCCACGTGGAGGTGGTCTTCTTCTTCGACCGCCTCGCCGAACGGGAGGACTACCGGCCGCTGTCGCGGCCTCGCGGCCGGGTCGACCTGCCCGAGGTCGGGGTGTTCGCCGACCGCGGTCCGCGACGGCCCAACCGGATCGGCTGCACCGTCTGCGAAGTCGTCTCGGCAGGCGGCCGAAAGCTGCGGGTACGCGGGCTGGACGCGGTCGACGGCACGCCGGTCCTCGACGTCAAGCCGGTGATGCGGCAGTTCCTCCCGGAAGGTGTCCGGCAACCGGAGTGGGTCGACCGCCTGATGGCGGAGTACTTCGGCGGCCAGCCCGAGCCGCCGACGGGCACCGAAACCCCGGGGCACGCCGGGACGGTGCTGCGCTAGGGTGCGGGCATGAGGCCGTTCCAGGGCGTTCTGCCCCCGCCGCGCTCCTGACCGGAGCGCCCCACCACCGGTCGCGTCCCCGCGTGCGGCGACTGCGGCCGGTCCTCCGCACGGCGGCCCGCCTGACCGGGGCCGCAGAACCCAGGTGGTAACGCCTGCCTCTTCTTCGTCGTGCGTGCGCTCCGACAGACGTCGTCCCCTGTCAGCGTCTCGATCCGCCCTGGAGCGCACCTGTGTCCCGAACGTCTCTGTCTGGCCCCTCCGCGTCCCCGTCCATTCCGCACCCGCGCCGCGGCCCGGCCGGCGTACGCCGAGGGCTGCTGTACGTCACCGGCGCCGCCGTGCTCTGGGGCACCACCGGCGTCGCCGTGCAGCTCGTCCGCGAGTCCACCACGCTCACCCCGACGGCCATCGGGTTCCACCGTCTCGCCATCGGCGCGCTGGTGCTGGTCGCCCTGCTCGCGCGCCGCCTCGGGCCGGTGCTCGCGGCGCTGCGGTCGGAACCGGTCGCCCTCGTCGGCGTCGGGATCGGGCTCGGGGGCTACCAGGCGTTGTACTTCCTCGCCGTCGCGTCGGGCGGCGTCGGGGTGGCCACGGTGGTCAGCCTGGGGCTCGCCCCGGTCCTCATCTTCGGCTGGGAGTCGCTGCGCGCGCGGCGGCTGCCCGGGCGGACGATGCTGGGTGCCCTGGTGGCGGGCGTCCTCGGCCTCGTGCTGATCACGGTGTCGGTCGGGGAGCCGGGCACGACCGCGCCGCGGCCGCTGCTCGGGCTGCTCGCGGCGTTCGGCTCGGGGGTGGGCTACGCCGCCAGCACGGTGCTGAGCCGGCACGCCGCACAGCGCGTCGCGCCGATGACGCTCACCACCGTGTCGGCGGCGGTCGGCGCGTTGGCGCTGGCCCCGATCGCGCTGGCCGAGGGGGTCGGCGTCCCGGCCCGGCTCGCGCCGATCGGCCTGCTGCTCCACCTCGGGGTGGTCACCACGGCGGTGGCGTACGCCCTGTTCTACGCCGGGTTGCGCAGCATCACCGGCAGCGCCGCCGCGCTGGCCACGCTGGCGGAGCCGCTCACCGCCGTGCTGCTCGCGGGCTGGATCGTGGGTGAGTCGCTGCCCGTGCCGGTGCTCGTCGGGGGAGTGCTCCTGCTCGGTGCGGTGACCGTCGTCCACCTCTCTCCTGGTAAGTAACCATGCTGCTTGCGATCCTTACCTAGCCGTGCCAGGATCGGCGGCGATGAGCCAATCCGTCGCCTTTGAAACCCGCGCCGTCGCGCCCCGCCGGATCGCCGCGCTGGCCCTGCCGGCGCTGGTGGTGCTGGCCGCCGAACCCATCTACGTGCTCGTGGACACGGCGGTGGTGGGGCACCTCGGCCGGGTGCCGCTGGCCGCCCTCGCCGTCGGCGGCACGGTGCTGACGCTCATCGCCTGGCTCGGCACGGTGGTCGCGTACGGCACCACGGGGCGGTCGGCCCGACGGTTCGGGGCGGGCGACCGGGCGTCCGCCGTCGCCGAGGGCGTGCAGGCGTCCTGGTTGGCCCTCGGGGTGGGGGTGCTGGTCGCGCTCGGCATGCAGATCGGCGGCGGGGCGTTGGCGCGTACCCTCGCCGGAGGCCCCGGCGAGGTGGCCGACGCCGCCGCGCAGTGGCTGCGGGTCGCGGCGCTCGGCGCGCCCGGGCTCCTGCTCGCCGCCGCCGGCAACGGCTGGCTGCGCGGCGTGCAGGACATGCGCCGCCCGCTGATGTTCGTGCTCGGCCCGAACGTGCTCTCCGCCGTGCTCTGCCCGGTGCTGGTCTACCCGGCCGGGCTCGGACTGGTCGGCTCCGCCGTGGCCAACGTGATCGCGCAGAGCATCGGCGGGGTGCTCTTCGCCGGGGCGCTGGTCGCCGAACGGGTCTCGCTGCGCCCCCGCCCGAGGCTGATCGGGCAGCAGTTGGCGCTCAGCCGGGACCTGCTGATCCGGGGCGTCGCGTTCCAGGCCAGCTTCCTCTCCGCCACCGCCGTCGCCGCCCGCTTCGGGGCCGCCGCCGTCGGCGCGCACCAGATCGCCCTGCAACTGTGGTTCTTCACCGCCCTGGTGCTCGACGCGCTCGCCATCGCCGCCCAGTCCCTGATCGGCGCCGCCCTCGGGGCCGGCGAGGACGCCGCGGCCCGGCACCTGGCCCGCCGGATCGCGCTGCTCGGCGGCGCCTGCGGCGTGGCGTTCGCCGTGCTCGTCGCCGCCGGCGCCGGCGTGGTCCCCGGCTGGTTCAGCTCCGATCCGCAGGTACGCGAGCAGGCCATGCTCGCCTGGCCGTGGTTCGTGGCGATGCTGCCGCTGGCCGGTGTCGTGTTCGCCCTCGACGGCGTGCTGATCGGCGCGGGCGACGTCCGCTACCTGCGCAACCTCACCCTCCTGGCCGCGCTCGGCGGCTTCCTGCCCGCCGTCTGGCTGGCGTACGGGCTCGACCTCGGCCTCGGCGGCATCTGGGCGGGCCTCACGCTCTTCGTGGTGCTCCGGCTGGTGGCCCTGCTGCTGCGGCTGCGCTCCGGGGCCTGGGCCGTGGTCGGCGCGGTGCGCTGAGCCTCAGCACCTCGAGGTGGACGCCATCGGGGCGGCCAGGTCGAAGAAGTCGCCCGGATCACCACCCGGCACGCGAGGGCCGTGCAGGTCCGGCAGCCACTGCATCACGTTCACCCAGCCGTCGCGCAGCCAGGCGCAGTCGGCGTTCCAGGTGACGGCTTTCGCGGACGCCAACCAGAGCCCTCGGGACGACGCCGGAACGTCCTTCGGGTGCGGCACCTGCCAGACCACCCGGTCCCGGACCGCCACCAGGCCGGCGCCGGCCGGCGCCCGGCGCATCACGTCGAACGGGTACGCCCAGACGAACTCGGCGGTCACCTCCAGCAGGCGGACTCCGGCCACCGTCCTGGCGCGGTGGCTGATCTGTCCCTGCGCGCGGATGTCGTACTCCCAGTCCGCCTGGGATCCGATCCTCGTGGCGACGTGCAGGAAACGCGAGTTGTCGAAGTGCGGCCGCATCTCCGCGCGGGAGTCTGGCGCCAGCAGGCCGAGGAAGGGTTCGGTGTCGCCGACCAGCATCGCGGTCTCCAGCCGGCTCTCGATGAGCGCCTTCCGTACCGAGTCGAGCGCGGCGCGTACCTGGACCTTGTCGAACGGACCCTGGGCGGTGGCCGCAGGCAGGACGATCGCCTTCTCCCGGAGGGCGAAGGACGCCGCCGGGGTGCCGGCGAAGAGATCGCGTGGGGTGCCGACGGCGCTGATCGGCTCGGGCATCGCGCTCGCGCTCGGTGCGACGGTCGCCGTGCGACGCCAGTCGGCCACCTGAACGACCATCCAGCCGGCCGCGACGATCATCAGCAGCGCCAGTGCGAACGCGAGGCCGACTGCCAGCGGGCCGTTGTGCCGGGCCTGGAAGAAGCGCACCCGGTCCAGCCCGGTCGGCTGGTGTTCCGGCCCCGGCGACCGCATCCAGTCGGGCAGCCGCACCGGCTCGGCCTCGGCGAACAGGACCTCTCGCCGCCCCTCGGCCGCACTGGCGGGAGGCTGCTGGTCGGCGGCCGGCGGCCCGTCGGCGGCGGAGGGGCGTTCGGCCGGCGGCGCCTGATCGGCGGTCCCGGGAGTGCCGGCGTGCGGGTCGGTGTGCATCGGGTCCGCCTCAGAGCGTGTCGCGCAGGGTCAGGTAGAGCCAGTAGAAGAGCCCGGCGACCAGGGCGAACGTCGCCGTCGCGGTGACGAGGAACACGACCACCGAGATCATCGGGCGGGACTCGGTAAGCCTGTCGCGGTCCCGCCACCGCCACAGCGACCGCCGGGCCGCACGCAGCACGGGCAGCCGCTCGACGAGGTCGGTGACGCGACGGCCGAGGGTCCGTCGCGGTGGTGTGGGGTTACGCATCCAGTCCGGGAGGTCGACCCGGGCGTGGTGGTCGTGCGCGCGTCGTGTGTCGGGCGTCATGAGTGCTCCGGTCCGGGTCAGCAGGTGTCTGCGACGTCCAGCGAACGATCGGGGTCGAACACCGCGTCCGGGTCCTCCGTGTCGACCGGAAGGCCGTAGCTCGGGGCGCCGAGATCCAGCAGACCCTTGTCGAACTTCGCGCAGTCCATGTTCGAGGCGTACGAGTCCGCCTCCCAGAGCCAGAGCCCGACGCCCGCCTTCGCGACGTCGTCGGGATGCGGCACGTGCCAGACGACGGTGTCGTGGACGACCACCACACCGGCGCCCGGAGTGGGGTCGAGGGTGCGGAACGCGTACGCCCAGACGAAGTTGGTGGTGATCTCCAGCACCCGGATGCCGTCGCTGTCCCGGGTCGCCCGGTAGGTGACCCGTCCCTTGACCCGGGGCTGGTCGGCGGTCAGCCGGGCACCCGGGGCCAGCCGGGTCGCGTACGTGGCGAAGGAGTCGTCACGGAAGTCGGCTCGCATGCTCGAGCGGGTCGCGGGAGCGAACATCCGCACGAACCGGTCCAGCTCCCCGCCGGCCAGGAACTTCCGGTCCAGCCGGGCGAGCAGCATCGCCGCGCGGACGTCCGCGAGGGCCGCCGCCACCTCGGTGGCGCTGAACGCACCTGTCCGCCGGGCGGGCGGCAGCGTGATCCCGGCCGCCCCCTTGGCGAAGGCCGCCGCCGGGGTGCCCGCGAAGTTGTCGGCGGGCGATGCGGGCGTGGCGGGCTTCGTGTCGCTCGTCGCGGAGACGCCCGGTGGCGGGCTGGTCGTCGGGTAGCCGCGCGGCGTCTCCCCGGCCCGTCGCCACAGGTCGAACCACCCCACGCCGAGCAGGAGTACGAGGACCAGTCCGCCCCCGACCACGGCGGTGACCGCCCGGGTGTGCTCCTCCCAGAACAGGCGGAGCCGTTCCAGGGCGCCGACCGGATGCTCCTCGGCCGGCTGGCGCAGCCACTCCGGAACCTGCCCCGGCTCGTCGCCGGACGCCAGGGGAGCCGGCCGGCTCGGCGGGGACGGCTCGTCCACCGGTGGGGGACTGGTCATCGGCATGTCCTTGGTGAACGGTCCGTCGAGGGCGCATGATCTTCGCACCCGGGCCGCCCGGGACGTGATCCCGTACGCCCCCGCCGCCGTGATCCCGCCCGAGTGGCTGACGGCACATCGGCCGACCATCGGAGGCGGCCTCCGCCGCCGCGCGGAGCGGCGAGCGGCTCCGGTGCCGCTGCGGACGTACGGCGGCGGCGGGGCGTCCGGCCCGGTCTGGCAGGCTTGGGTGTCGTGAGCACAGACGGTCTGATCGTGGTCGACAAGCCCGGCGGCATGACGTCGCACGACGTGGTGGCGCGCATCCGCCGGTTGGCGCGCACCCGCAGGGTGGGGCACGGCGGCACCCTCGACCCGATGGCCACCGGCGTCCTGGTGATCGGGGTCGGCCGGGCCACCCGCCTGCTCACCTACGTGATCGGCGCGCACAAGAGCTACACGGCCACCGTCCGGCTCGGCCAGGCCACCGTCACCGACGACGCCGAGGGCGACGTGATCGCCACCACCCCGGCCGGCCAGGTCACCGACGAGGCGGTCCGGGCGGCCCTGGCCGCGCAGACCGGGGAGATCGACCAGGTGCCGAGCGCGGTCAGCGCCATCAAGGTCGACGGGCAGCGGGCGTACAAGCGGGTGCGCGAGGGGGAGAGCGTCGAGCTGCCCGCCCGCCGGGTCACCGTGTCCCGGCTGGAGCTGCTGGCGGTACGCCGCGACGCGCCCGACGTCGTCGACGTGGACATCGACGTGACCTGCTCCTCCGGCACGTACATCCGGGCGATCGCCCGGGACGCGGGCCTGGCGCTCGGGGTGGGCGGGCACCTGACGGCGCTGCGCCGTACCGCCGTCGGGAACTTCGCCCTCGCGGAGGCCGCCACCCTCGACCAGCTGGAGCAGCGCGCCCCAGAGGTGGTGAACCTACCGCTGGCGGCGGCGGCCGACCGGTTCTTCCCGCGCCGCGACGCCGGCGCCGACGAGGCGAAGGTGCTCTCCCACGGCGGTCCGCTCGACCCGGTGGGAATCGCCGGCCCCTACGCGGTCTTCGGCCCCGACGGCGGGCTGATCGCTATCGTCAGCGAGCGGGACGGCCGGGCCCGCGCGGAGATCGTGCTCGCCCCCGCCTGACGGGAGCGAGGGACGGCGGCCGGTGCGGGCCGCCGCGGAGGCAGGGGAGGAGCGGCATGCAGCGGTGGCGGGGGTACGACGCGGCGCCCGGCGGCTGGGGGCGGTCGGTCGTCACCATCGGCGTCTTCGACGGTGTGCACAAGGGACACCAGGCGACCATCGGGCACGCCGTGTCCCGGGCCCGCGAGCTGGGCGTGCAGTCGGTGGTGGTCACCTTCGACCCGCACCCGGCCGAGGTGGTGCGCCCCGGTTCGCACCCGGCGGTGCTCACCGAGACCGCCCGCAAGGCCGAGCTGATCGAGGCGCTCGGCGTGGACGTCCTCTGCGTGGTGCCGTTCACCCCGGAGTTCTCCCGGCTGCCCGCCGAGGCGTTCGTGCACGACATCCTGGTCGAGCACCTGCACGCCGCGCTGGTCGTGGTGGGCGACAACTTCCGCTTCGGGCACAAGGCCGCCGGCGACGTGGCGCTGCTGGAGCGGCTCGGGCGCACGTTCGGCTTCGCCGTGGAGGGCGCCCCGCTGGTCGCCGAGGCGGGCACGGTCTACTCCTCCACGTACATCCGCTCCTGCGTCGACGCGGGGGACGTGACGGCGGCGGCCGCCGCGCTCGGCCGCCCGCACCGGGTGGAGGGCGTGGTGGTGCGCGGCGACCAGCGCGGCCGCGAGCTGGGCTTCCCCACGGCCAACCTGCTCTGCCACCGGTACGCGGCGGTGCCCGCCGACGGCGTCTACGCCGCCCGGCTGGTGCGCCGGGGCCACGCCGAGCCCCTGGCGGCGGCGGTGTCGGTGGGCACCAACCCGACCTTCTCCGGCCGGGAGCGGCGGGTGGAGGCGTACGTGCTCGACTTCACCGGCGACCTCTACGGCGAGCGGCTGGCGCTGGACTTCGTGGCGCACCTGCGCGGGCAGATCCGCTACGACGCGATCGAGCCGTTGATCGCCCAGATGAACCAGGACGTCGAGCGGACCCGGCGCGTGCTCGGCTGACCGCGTCGCGGCCCTTGACAGGCCGCCGCCCGGCAGGGCTGGTAGTCTGGCGGGGACGTCGGCTGACCGACGTGGGGCCTCGCGTGCCTGCACGACGCCGCGGGTGCGAGGTACCGGTCCGTTTCCGGTCCACTGACCGATCCGACGGACATCATCGAACAACCCACGAAACAGGGAGAACATGGCGCTCGACCAGGAAGCCAAGGCCAAGATCCGCGCGGAGTACGCGACCGCCGACGGCGACACCGGTTCGCCGGAGGTGCAGGTCGCGGTCCTCACCAAGCGGATCGCCGAGCTGACGGAGCACCTGAAGGTGCACAAGCACGACCACCACAGCCGCCGTGGGCTGCTGCTGCTGGTCGGCCGCCGCCGTCGGCTGCTCAACTACGTCCAGAAGAAGGACATCAACCGCTACCGGTCGCTCATCGAGCGGCTCGGTCTGCGCCGGTGACGTGACGGGGGAGTGGCCCGACCGGGCCGCTCCCCCGCTTCGCCGCCACACGAAAACCGGGCCGCGCGACCACCTGAAAAGGGAGCCGGTCAGCGTACCGGTCTCCGGTAGTGGCCCCCGGACACCCCGGCCTCGCGCCGGCCATCCGGGCGCTTCGATCGAAGACCGGCCGTCTGAGCAGCTCCCCGCGTCGTGGGCCCCCGATGCGAAGGAGCACGACAGCACCATGACCGAGACCAACCTCGGCACCGAATCCCGCACCGCCGTGATCGACAACGGGTCCTTCGGCACCCGTGAGATCACCTTCTCCACCGGCCGGCTGGCCCGTCAGGCCGCCGGCTCCGTCGTCGCCCAGCTCGGCGAGACGGTCGTCCTCTCCGCCACCACCGCCGGCAAGCAGCCGAAGGAGCAGTTCGACTTCTTCCCGCTGACCGTCGACGTCGAGGAGCGGATGTACGCCGCGGGCCGCATCCCCGGCTCGTTCTTCCGCCGCGAGGGCCGCCCCAGCGAGGACGCGATCCTCACCTGCCGGCTGATCGACCGTCCGCTGCGCCCGTCCTTCGTCAAGGGCCTGCGCAACGAGGTCCAGGTCGTCGAGACCATCCTCGCGCTCGACCCGCAGCACCCCTACGACGTCGTGGCGATCAACGCCGCCTCGATGTCGACCAAGCTCTCCGGCCTGCCGTTCTCGGGCCCGATCGGGGCGACCCGGGTCGCGCACATCGACGGCCAGTGGGTCGCCTTCCCGACCCTGGAGGAGCTGGCCCGGGCCACCTTCGACATGGTCGTGGCCGGCCGCTCGCTGCCGGACGGGGACGTCGCGATCATGATGGTCGAGGCCGAGGCGACGCCGCACGCCGTGACCCTGATCGCGGGCGGCGCGACCGCGCCGACCGAGGAGATCGTGGCCAGCGGCCTGGAGGCCGCGAAGCCGGCGATCCGTGAGCTGTGCCGCGCGCAGAGCGAGCTGGCCGAGGTGGCCGCCAAGCCCGTCGCCGAGTTCCCGGTGTTCCTGGACTACCAGGACGACGTCTACGAGGCGGTGGCCGACCTGGCCCGCGCCGAGGTCGCCGAGGCCCTCCAGATCGCCGGCAAGGCCGACCGCGAGGAGGCCCTCGACCGCATCAAGGCCAAGGTCGCCGAGGAGCTCGGCGGTCGCTTCGAGGGCCGCGAGAAGGAGCTCAGCGCCGCCTTCCGGTCGCTCACCAAGTCCGAGGTGCGCAACCGGGTGCTGCGCGAGCAGGTCCGCATCGACGGCCGCGGCCCGCGCGACATCCGCCCGCTGACCGCCGAGGTCGGCGTGCTGCCCCGGGTGCACGGCTCGGCGCTGTTCGAGCGTGGCGAGACCCAGATCCTGGGCGTCACCACGCTGAACATGCTGCGCATGGAGCAGATGGTGGACACCCTGTCCCCGGAGAACCGCAAGCGCTACATGCACAACTACAACTTCCCGCCGTACTCGACCGGTGAGACCGGCCGGGTCGGCTCGCCGAAGCGGCGCGAGATCGGCCACGGCGCGCTCGCCGAGCGGGCGCTGATCCCGGTGCTGCCGTCGCGCGAGGAGTTCCCGTACGCCATCCGGCAGGTCTCCGAGGCGCTCGGCTCCAACGGCTCCACCTCGATGGGCTCGGTCTGCGCCTCGACGCTGGGCCTGCTCTCCGCCGGTGTGCCGCTGAAGGCGCCGGTGGCCGGCATCGCCATGGGGCTCATCTCGGACGAGGTGGACGGCAAGACCGAGTACGTGACGCTGACCGACATCCTCGGTGCCGAGGACGCGTTCGGCGACATGGACTTCAAGGTCGCCGGCACGCCGGAGTTCGTCACCGCGCTCCAGCTCGACACCAAGCTCAACGGCATCCCGTCTGACGTGCTGGCCGCCGCGCTGCAGCAGGCGTACGAGGCCCGGCAGACCATCCTCGGCGTGATGCAGGCGGCGATCGAGGCCCCGGCCGAGATGTCGGAGTACGCCCCGCGGGTCACCACCGTCAAGATCCCGGTCGACAAGATCGGCATGGTGATCGGCCCGAAGGGGCAGACCATCAACGCGATCCAGGACGAGACCGGCGCCGAGATCTCCATCGAGGACGACGGCACGATCTACGTCGGCGCCACCAACGGCCCGTCGGCCCAGGCGGCGGTGGACCGGATCAACGGCATCGCCAACCCGACGCTGCCGAAGGCCGGGGAGCGCTTCCTCGGCACGGTGGTCAAGACCGCCGCGTTCGGCGCGTTCATCTCGCTGCTGCCGGGCCGCGACGGCCTGCTGCACATCTCCAAGGTGGGCGACGGCAAGCGGGTCGAGAAGGTCGAGGACTTCCTCAACGTCGGCGACCGGGTCGAGGTCGAGATCGCGGACATCGACGCCCGCGGCAAGATCTACCTGGACAAGGTCCGCCCGGAGGGCGCCGAGGCGCCGGCCGCCGGCGAGGCTGCTGGCGGCGAGCGTCCGGCCGGCCGGGACCGGGACGACCGGGCTCCGCGCGACCGGGGCGACCGTGAGCGCGGCGGCGACCGGGGCGGTCGTGGCCCGGGCGGCGGCGAGCGCGGCGAGGGCGGCGGCGAGGGTGGCGAGGGCGGCGAGCGTCCGCGCCGCCGCACCCGGCGCAGCTGACGCACCGCACCATCGCATCACCCACCCCTCGTCGATCTGGGAGCAACACGTGAGTCGGGCCGTCAGCGCGCCGTTTCCGCCGGATCGACGGGGGGTGGCGTCCGCGCCGGGCCCCGCAGGGGCCGCGCACCGGGGCACCGGGACGGCCCGCTCCGGCGGCGCCTCCCGGGCGGTGACCCGCACCATCAGCGACGACCCGCTGGGCGGCACGGTACGCCGTACCGTGCTGCCCAGCGGGCTGCGCGTGCTCACCGAGGCGATCCCGGCGATGCGCAGCGTCTCGTTCGGCGTCTGGGTCGCGGTCGGCTCGCGCGACGAGACGGGCCCGCAGGCCGGCGCGGCGCACTTCCTGGAGCACCTGCTCTTCAAGGGCACCAACAAGCGCAGCGCGCTGGAGATCTCCGCGGAGATCGAGGCGGTGGGCGGCGAGACCAACGCCTTCACCACCAAGGAATACACCTGCTACTACGCCCGCGTGCTGGACGAGGACCTGCCGCTGGCCATCGACGTCATGTGCGACGCGGTCGCCGACTCGCTGCTCGAGCCGGCCGACGTGGAGACCGAGCGGGGCGTGATCCTCGAAGAGATCGCCATGCACGACGACGAGCCCGGCGACGAGGTGCACGACCTCTTCGCCCGTGCCGCCTACGGCGACCACCCGCTGGGTCGGCTGATCTCCGGCACCGAGGAGACCGTCACGCCGATGACCCGGCGGCAGATCCAGGGCTTCTACCGCCGCCACTACACCCCGCCGCGGATCGTCGTCGCCGCCGCCGGCAACCTCGACCACGCCACGGTGGTCAAGCTGGTCCGCCAGGCGCTGCGCGGCACCCCGCTGGACACCGACCCGGCGACGCCCGCGCCGCACCGGTCGGCCACCCCGGCCGTACGCACGAAGCCCGCCACCACGCTGGTGGAGCCGAAGGAGACCGAGCAGGCGCACGTCATCCTCGGCTGCCCCGGCATCGACCGGCTCGACGAGCGGCGCTTCGCGCTCGGCGTGCTCAACAACATCCTCGGCGGCGGCATGTCGAGCCGGCTGTTCCAGGAGATCCGCGAGCGGCGCGGCCTCGCCTACTCGGTCTACTCCTACGCCAGCCAGTACGCCGACAGCGGCCTCTTCGCCGTCTACGCCGGCTGCGCCCCGGGCAAGGTCGACGAGGTGCTGGAGCTGACCCGGACCGAACTGGCCCGGGTGGCCGCCGACGGCCTGACCGAGGCCGAGGTGGCCCGCGGCAAGGGGATGAGCAAGGGCTCGTTCGTGCTGGGGCTGGAGGACACGGGCTCGCGGATGAGCCGGCTGGCCAAGGGTGAGCTGCTCTACGGCCACCTGATGCCGGTCGACGAGCTGCTCGCCCGGGTCGACGCGGTCACCGTGGCGGACGTCAACACCCTGGCCGCCGAGCTGCTGAGCCGGCCGATGTCGCTGGCCGTGGTCGGCCCGTTCGGCGCGAACGACTTCGCCGCGCGCTGACCCGTCCCGCACTCCTGCCCGGCGCCCCGGATGCGCACGTCCCGGCGGCTGACGGTCCGCCCGGATGCCCACGTCCCGGCGGCTGACGGTCCGCCCGGATACGCGCGTCCCGATTGGGATAGGTTGTGCCCCGTGACTGACGAGCAGGAGAAGAGCCCGGACGAGCTGATCCGGGTCGGCGTGCTGGGCGCCCGGGGCCGGATGGGCGTCGAGGTGTGCCGGGCCGTGGACGCCGCCGCCGACATGGAGCTGGTGGCCATGGTCGACGAGGGCGACGGCCTGTTCGCCGCGTCCGACGCCGGGGCCGAGGTGGTCGTCGACTTCACCACCCCCGACGTCGTCATGGACCACCTGCACTGGTGCATCGACCAGGGCATCAACGCGGTGGTCGGCACCACCGGCTTTACCGAGCAGCGGCTGGAGCGGGTGCGTGGCTGGCTGGCCCACAAGCCCGGGGTGGGTGTGGTGATCGCCCCCAACTTCGGCATCGGCGCGGTGCTGATGATGCAGTTCGCCGCCCGCGCCGCCCGGCACTTCGAGTCGGTCGAGATCGTCGAGCAGCACCATCCCCGCAAGCTGGACGCCCCCAGCGGCACCGCCACGCACACCGCGCGGCTGGTCGCGGCCGCGCGCGCCGAGGCCGGGCTCGGACCGGTGCCGGACGCCACCAAGGACGAGGTCGCGGGCGCCCGGGGCGCCGACATCGACGGGGTACGCGTGCACGCCGTGCGCGCCACCGGCCTCGTCGCCCACCAGGAGGTGCTCTTCGGCACCGTGGGGGAGACGTTGACCATCCGGCACGACTCGTACGACCGGGTCTCGTTCATGCCCGGCGTGCTGCTGGCCGTCCGCGCGGTCCGCACCCGGCCCGGGCTGACCGTCGGCCTGGACGCCCTGCTCGACTGACGGGCAAACTCTTTGCGGCGTATCCGGACGATCCCTAGGATGCCCGGATGATCAATTCTGGACTCTCCGACCGGGCCGGGCGTCAGGTGACCCTGCGCCCGGTGGACGACGACAACTGGCGGGCGGTGGCCGACGTCGCCCCGCGCGACGACCAGCGCGGGTGGGTGGCGGCGCTGGCCGCCCGCTACCTGCTGCTGACCATGCGCTCCGACGTGTGGACCTCACTGGCGGTGTACGCGGACGAGACCGTCGTCGGGCACGTCATGTGGGGCGTCGACGACGACGGGTCCCGGTGGATCGGTGGCATGGTGGTCGACGCTGCCGAACAGGAGCGGGGCGTCGGGCGGGCGGTCGTGCGCACCCTGGCCGCGTGGCTGGGCGCCCAGGACGGCGGTCACCCCGTCCGGCTCTCCTACCACCCCGACAACACCCAGGCCGCCCGCCTCTACACGAGCCTCGGCTTCGTGCCCACCGGGGCGATGGAGGACGAGGAACTGGTCGTCGAGCTCGTTGCGCCCGCCCAGGGCTCGCCGCGCGCCTGACCGGGTCAGCCTTCCTGGATCACCGACAGGATGTTGCCGGCCGGGTCGGTGAACCACGCGATCGTCGGCCCGTTGCCGCGCATGACGCCCTTGTCGTCCTGGGGCATCCCGGGGTAGTGCGCGAACCGCACCCCGCGCGCGGTCAGCTCGTCGACGGCCCGGTCGACGTCGTCGACGGGGAAGTTGAGCACCGTGTGGGCCGCGGGGGTGTGGTCCGCCTTCGGGTAGACCATCACGTCCCGGCCCCCGGCGAGGTGCAACGTCAGCAGGCCGCCCATGGCGTCGTCGCGCGACACCCGCAGGCCGAGCGTGTCGGCGTAGAACCGTTCGGCCCGGCCGGGGTCGTCCACCGAGAAACTGCTCCACGCCATCGTGTCCGCGAACATGTCGATGCCTCCCTCTCGTGGACGCCGCCACCACGACCATGGGGTCACGGTAGGCGACACCCCCGACAGTGTCCGGCGGATCGCCGGCACCGGCGGGCCGGAAAGCGCGGCCCGGTGCGATCCGGGTCGTGACCGTCGGGCCAGGTCAGTCCCCGGGCGTCGCCGGTGTCGGTGACGACGCACCCGGCGTCAGATCCGGGAGCGTCGCCTCGGTGGGCGTCGCGTCCGCCGGATCCGCGTCCCCCGGCACCGCCACGTGCAGCCGCACCTGCGGGACGAGCATGTCCTCCACGTCCAGCGCGCGGGCCGCGCCGTCGAGCTCCCAGCCGGTGCTGGTGAGGAACTTCCGGGTCGCCGCGTCGCCGTCGAAGGCCCAGGCCAGCGCGCGGGTGAACCCGTCGGCACGCCACAGGTCGACGGTCGCGGCGAGCAGCCGGCTGCCGTGCCCCCGCCGGCCCCAGCGCGGCTCCACCAGCAGGTCCGTCACCGCGGCGACGTCCGGCCCGAGGACCTCCGCCGGCTCACCCGGGGCGAGCGCCTCGGCGTCGGCCGGACCGGAGGCGGCGAACCCCACCAGATAGGATTGCTCGGCCTGTTCGACGGCGACCAGCACCCGATGGGCGCCGGAGGGCGGCTCCTGCACGGCCGCGCTCCACCGCCTGGCGAGCCACGCCTCGTCCAGGTTGTCGAGCACGTGCCGGGGCAGGATCCGGCGATAGGCGACCCGCCAGGTCGCGAGTTGGATGCGTGCGATCTCGCCGGCGTCTTCCGGACGCGCCGGGCGGACGTACCCGAGAGCCATGGGACCGAAGCCTACGCAGGGCGAGGGAGGCGATGGTGGCGCAGGGTCCCCCACGGACCGTCCGGCAGGTCGTCGGCGTCGTCACGCTCGCCGTCGCGGTGACCGCCTTCCTGTCCGTCGCGGCCGTCCGGCACGGCTTCTTCGACCTCAAGGTCTACTACGGCGCGCTGACCTGGTGGGTGCACGACGGCGGGGAGATCTACGACTTCCTCAAGCCCGGCACCCAGTACGGCTTCACGTACCCGCCCTTCGCGGCCCTGGTCATGCTGCCGATGGCGTACCTGCCGTGGTGGGCGGCGATCGCGGTGAGCGTGGCCGCCAGCGTGGTGGTCACCGCCGTGCTGTTCTGGTGGCTGATCGACCCGGTCTCCCGCCGCTCCGGCTGGACCCGCTGGTTCGCCCTCGCCGTGGCGCTCTGCCTGGCCGCCGCGTACGAGCCGATGCGCGAGACAATCAACTTCGGCCAGGTCAACATGCTGCTGCTCTTCCTGGTCGCGATCGACCTGCTCCGGCTGCTGCCGGCCGGCAACCGCTGGGCGGGCGTGGGCATCGGCCTGGCCACCGCGATCAAGCTGACCCCGGGCATCTTCATCGTCTACCTGCTGGTCACCCGCCGCTGGCGCGCCGCGGTCACCTCGATGGCCACCGCGGCCAGTGTGACGCTGCTGGCCGCCGCGCTCTTTCCCGACGCCTCGCGGGAGTTCTGGACGGAGGCGCTGTGGAACACCGGCCGGGTGGGTGAGCTGGCGTTCGTCTCCAACCAGTCGCTGCGCGGCGTGGTCGCCCGGCTCAACCCGGAACATCCGAGCACCCTGGCCTGGCTGGCGCTGGTGCTCGCCACGCTGGCGCTGTGGGCCTGGCGCTCCCGTGCCGCCGTGGCCGCCGGCGACGAGGCGACCGGCCTGGCGCTGACGGGCGCGGTGATGTGCCTGGTCAGCCCGGTCACCTGGGTGCACCACCTGGTCTGGCTGCTGCCCGCGCTGATCCTGCTGGTCGACAACGGGATGGCCGCGCCCGCCGGCAGCCGCCGGCGCCGCGTCCTGCTGGGCGCCGCGATCGTCGGGTACGGCTTCCTGATCAGCCGGATCGTCTGGGCCTGGGAGAAGGACTTCACCGGGCTCGACGGCTTCCTCGGCAGCAACACCTACGTCTGGATCAGTCTGGCGCTGCTGGCGTTCCTGCCGGTCCGGCGGGTGGGCGACACCGACCCGGTCGACCGGCCCCGGGAGAGGCCCGCCGGGTCAGCCGTCGAGGCGGCCGGCGTACCGCAGCTCGACCAGCCCGACCGGCGGGCGCCCGCCGGCCAGCGGCACCGGGTAGGTCGACCGCTCACCGTCCGGTGACAACCCGGCCCGCTCGTAGAACCGGCGGGCCCGGTGGTTGGCCTCCAGGACCCAGAGCCGGTAGTCCGACCAGCCCCGGGCGACCAGCCCGTCGCGCGCCGCGGCCAGCAGCGCCCGCGCCGTGCCGTCGCCCCAGCGGGTCGGCTCGACGTACATCGCCACGACCTCGCCGTGCGCGGCGTCGAGGTCGCCACGGTCCTGGTTGTTGCGGTACGGGCCGAACGTGGTGAACCCGGCCAGCCTCTCGTCGACCTCGGCGAGCAGGGTGGTGAACGGGTGTTCCGGGTCGGCGGTGCCGAGGTCCCGGCGGCGCTGCGCCCAGGCCGTGACGTTGAGCCGCCGGAGCACCTCCTCGGGCATGATCCCGGCGTAGCCGGCCTGCCAGCCGTGGATGTGCACCCGGGCGACCGCCTCGGCGTCGTCGGGCTCCTCGCGGCGGATCGTGAGCATGCGTCCGTTCTATGCCCCGGCGGGTGACGGGTCCAGCGTCCGCACCGGTGTCGTACCTGTGGATTAGGGTCCCGACGATGGCCGCACCGGAATCGCTCTCGCTCGCCCAGGCACGTCGGGTGGCGCTCGCCGCCCAGGGCTTCGCCGATCCCGCGCCCACGGGCGTGCCCACCCGCCGGCACCTGCGTCGGGTGCTCGACCGGGTCGGGCTGATCCAGATGGACTCGGTGAACGTGCTGCAACGGGCGCACTACCTGCCGCTCTACAGCCGGCTCGGGCCCTACCCGACCGCGTTGCTCGACGACGCCGCCTACCGCCGCCCGCGGGAGCTGTTCGAATACTGGGGCCACGAGGCGTCGCTGGTGCCCGTCGGGCTGCATCCGGCGCTGCGCTGGCGGATGGCCCGGGCCCGCTCGGAGTCCTGGGGTGGGATGCGGCGGATCGCCCAGGAGCAGCCCGACCTGGTCGCCTGGGTCCGCGACGAGGTGGCCGCCCGGGGGCCGCTCACGGCCGCCGAGATCGAGCACGACGCGCCCCGGGAGACCGGCAACTGGGGGTGGAACTGGTCGGCGGTCAAGCGGGCGCTGGAGTTCCTGTTCTGGGCGGGGGAGGTGACGGCCGCCGACCGCACCACGTCGTTCGCGCGCCGCTACGACCTGCCGGAGCGGGTGCTGCCGGCCGCCGTGCTCGACGCGCCGACGCCGACCGACGCGGAGGCCCACCGCGCGCTGGTGGGCATCGCCGCGCGGTCGCTCGGGGTGGCCGCGGAGCCGGAGCTGCGCGACTACTTCCGGCTGCCGGTGGCGGGGGCCCGGCAGGCCATCGCCGAACTGGTCGAGGCGGGCGAGTTGCTGCCGGTCGCCGTGCAGGGCTGGCGGCGGCCCGCCTGGCTGCACGCCGGGGCGCGGCTGCCCCGCTGGGTGCGCGGCAACACCCTGGTCAGCCCGTTCGACCCGGTGGTCTGGGAGCGGGCCCGCACCGAGCGGCTCTTCGACTTCAGCTACCGCATCGAGATCTACGTGCCGGCGCCGCAGCGGGTGCACGGCTACTACGTGCTGCCGTTCCTGCAGGGGGAGCGGTTCACCGCCCGGGTCGACCTGAAGGCCGACCGGAAGGCCCGCGTGCTGCTGGTGCCGGCCGCCTGGGGCGAGCCGGGCGTCGACCGGGGCGAGACCGCGCTGGCGCTGGCCGCCGAGCTGCACCGCCTCGCCGGCTGGCTGGGCCTGGACGCGGTGGCTCCGCCCGCCGCCGGCGACCTGGCCGCCCCGCTGGCCGCGGCGCTGGCGGGCGTGGCCGGTGTACGGTGAGCGACGTGACGAGCGTTGACGGACCGGCCTCCCCGCCGCATCCGCAGACGGGTGGGCTCGACGCCCCGCCCCAGGCGGGCCCGGCCGCACCGGCCGACGGGCGGCCCACGGACCAGGCGCCGCCCCACCCGGGTCCGCCCTATCCGCCCCACCCGGGTGCGCCCCATCCGGATCAGCCCTACCCCGGGGCGGCCTATCCGGGTTCGCCCTATCCGGGGGCGGCGGCCTACCCCGTCGCCGAGCCGGACCGGCTCACCCGCTTCGTCGTCCGCCTCTACGAGCGCTCCCCGCGCTGGGCGGTGCCGCTGGCCGCGCTCGGCTGTGTCGCCGCCGGCATCGGCTACGCGCTGATCAGCGACCCCACCCGCTCGGCGCCCGACGCCGCGCCGACCTGCCTGCTCAAGCTCACCACGGGGCTGGACTGCCCGGGCTGCGGCGGCACCCGCGCGCTCTGGTACGTGCTGCACGCCGACCTGCCGGCCGCCGCCCGGCACCACTTCCTCTTCGTCTTCGCGCTGCCCTTCCTGGCCTACCTCTTCGTCGCGTGGGCGGGCCGGCAGGCGTTCGGCTGGCGCCTGCCCGAGCTGCGGATCAGCTCCCGGGTGATCGGCGTCTTCCTGGCTGCCTGGCTGGCCTTCACGATCCTGCGCAACCTGCCCTGGGCACCCTTCACCTCCCTCTACGTCTGAGCCCAGCCGGCCGCCCTGCCCGCGTCGCCGGCCGCTCGCCCTGCCCGCGTCGCCGGCCGCGCCGGGCGTCACCGTAGGAGGCCGGGACGCCTCAGCCGTCTCGGGGTGTGCGTCCTGTCGAGCTGAGTCGTTTACGACATCACGCCGCCAAGGCCCTTCGCTCTGCGGTCGGGCCGATTGGCGGCGGGTGTGGCCGGTCGTGGTGCGCGCTGAGGCCGCACTCGGTCGGGCTTGCCGGCGGCGGGGCGTCCGACCGAGGTCGCTCCCGAGCGCCCGCGGTCGGCCCGGCGTTTCCACGACTCGTCGCTGCTCGCCGATGTCGTGAACGATTCAGCTCGACAGCGCGCGGGAGGGGACGCCGGCCGGCCGTGCGCCAGGCCCGGCGTCCGACAGCGGAACGATGCGCGCCCCGCGTGTTCGATCACCCGGCCGCGTGATCGACAGCTCAGCCGCGTGTTCGACAGCTCAGCCGGGTGATCGACAGTGCACCGTCATCGACATTGCACCGTGATCGACGTTGCACCGGGCGAGCCTGGCTTGGGCGGGCCGGGGCCACGCCACTACAGTCCCAGGAATGCCGGAGATGGTGCAGCCCCAGGTCAAGCTCGTCGCGTGGACGCACTTCGAGGCCCCCGACGACGTGCCGTGGTCGACCGACGCCGAGGGCGGCCAGGCCCTCGCGGAGTTCGCCGGCCGGGCCTGCTACCAGAGCTGGAAGAAGCCGAACCCGGCCACCGCCACCAACGCCGGCTACCTCGCGCACATCCTGGAGGTCGGCCACCTGAGCGTGCTGGAGCACGGCTCGGTCAGCTTCTACTTCAGCGGGGTCTCCCGCTCGTTCACCCACGAGCTGATCCGGCACCGGCACTTCTCGTACTCCCAGCTCTCCCAGCGGTACGTGCCGGAGCGCGACGCCGCCATGGTCGAGCCCTCGGTGATCGCCGACGACCCGGAGCTGCACAAGAAGTTCGTGGAGGCGGCCGAGGCGAGCGTGCGCGCGTACAACGAGCTGCTGGAGGGGCTGGAACGGCGCTTCGCCGACGTGGAGAACGCCACACTGCGGCGCAAGCAGGCCCGCCAGGCGGCCCGCGCGGTGCTGCCCAACGCCACCGAGACGCGCATCGTAGTTACCGGCAACTACCGGGCCTGGCGGCACTTCATCGCCATGCGCGCGACCGAGCACGCCGACGTGGAGATCCGTGAGCTGGCGGTGGAGTGCCTGCGGCAGCTCCAGGGCGTCGCCCCGAACGTCTTCGCCGACTTCGTCATCTCGGCCCTGCCCGACGGCACCGAGGTCGCGGCGAGCCCGCACGCCGAGCTGTCCTGAGGGCTTCCCCGGCGGGGCGCCGGTGGTCGTCCGCTAGGTTGGTGGCATGACGCACGACCACCCTGACACGTCCGCCCGGGCGGTGTCCCGCCCCTTCGGGCGAGTCCTCACGGCCATGGTGACCCCGTTCACCGCCGACGGCTCGCTCGACCTCGACGGCGCCGCGCGGCTCGCCAGCTACCTGGTCGACGAGCAGGGCAACGACGCGCTGGTGGTCAACGGCACCACCGGCGAGTCGCCGACCACCACCGAGGCCGAGAAGGAACAGCTGATCCGGGCCGTGGTGGGAGCCGTCGGTGACCGCGCCAAGGTCGTGGCCGGGGTCGGCACCAACGACACCCGGCACACCATCGAGCTCTCCACGGCCGCCGAGAAGGCGGGCGCGCACGGCCTGCTCGTGGTCACGCCCTACTACAACAAGCCGCCGCAGAGCGGCCTGCTGCGGCACTTCACCGCCGTCGCGGACGCCACCGGGCTGCCGGTGATGCTCTACGACATCCCGCACCGGGCGGGCGTGCCGATCGACACCGAGACGATGGTGCGCCTGGCCGAACACGCCCGGATCGTCGCGGTGAAGGACGCCAAGGGCGACCTGACCGCCACGAGCTGGGTCACCAGCCGGACGAACCTCGCCTTCTACAGCGGCGAGGACTCGCTCACCCTGCCCTCGCTGGCCGTGGGCGGCGTGGGCGTGGTCGGCACCTCGACCCACTTCACGGGCGCGCTGACCAAGCAGATGATCGAGGCGTACGACGCGGGGGACACCGCCACCGCGTTGAGCCTGCACCGGCGGCTGCTGCCGCTGTTCACCGGCATCTTCCGTACCCAGGGCGTGATCCTGGTGAAGGCGGGCCTGGCGGCCGCCGGGAAGCCCGCCGGGCCGGTGCGCGCGCCGATGGTCGACGCGACCGACGACGAGATCGCCCAACTCCGCGCGGACTGCGCGGCGGCGGGCCTGGAGCTGCCCGAATGATCGAACGACACGACGGACGCCGAGTGACGGCGTCGCAGAATGAGGTGGACGCGTGACCGAGGCGCACTTCGAGACGGAACTGCCCCCGCCGCTGCCGGAGGGTGGGCTGCGGATCATCCCGCTCGGCGGGCTCGGCGCCATCGGTCGCAACATGACCGTCTTCGAGTACGACGGCAAGCTGCTGGTGGTCGACTGCGGGGTGCTCTTCCCCGACGTGGAGCAGCCCGGGGTCGACCTGATCCTGCCCGACTTCGGTCCGATCCTGGACCGGCTCGACGACGTCCAGGCGATCGTGCTGACCCACGGCCACGAGGACCACATCGGCGCGGTTCCCTACCTGCTCGCGCACAAGCCCGACATCCCGCTGGTCGGCTCCCAGTTCACCCTCGCCCTGGTCGAGGCGAAGCTCGCCGAGCGGCGGATCCAGCCCTACACGCTGACCGTGCGGGAGGGCGGCCGGGAGCGGCTCGGCCCGTTCGAGTGCGAGTTCTTCGCGGTCAACCACTCGATCCCCGACGCGCTCGCCGTGGCCATCCGCACGCCGGCCGGTCTGGTGCTGCACACCGGCGACTTCAAGATGGACCAGCTCCCGCTGGACGGTCGGATCACCGACCTGGCGGGGTTCGCCCGGCTCGGCGCCGAGGGCGTGGACCTGCTGCTCTCGGACTCCACCAACGCGGAGATCCCCGGCTTCGTCACCCCCGAGCGGGAGATCGGACCGGTGCTCGACTCGATCTTCGCGAAGGCCAAGGGGCGGATCATCGTCGCGTCCTTCGCCTCGCACGTGCACCGCGTGCAGCAGGTGTTCGACTCCGCCGCCGAGCACGGCCGCAAGGTCGCCCTCATCGGCCGGTCCATGGTCCGCAACATGGGCATCGCCCGCGACCTGGGGCTGCTCAACATCCCGGCCGGGCTGGTCGTCGGGCTGGAAGAGGCGACGAACATGCCGCCCGAGCAGATCGTGCTGATGTCCACCGGTTCGCAGGGCGAGCCGATGAGCGCCCTGGGCCGGATGGCCAGCGGCGACCACCGGCACATCACCATCGCCCCCGGCGACACGGTGGTGCTCGCCTCGTCGCTGGTGCCCGGCAACGAGACCTCGGTCTACCGGGTGATCAACCGGCTGGCCCGGGCCGGCGCCGTGGTGGTACACAAGGACGTGGCCAAGGTGCACGTCTCCGGCCACGCCCCCGCCGGCGAGCTGCTCTACCTGCTCAACGTGGTCCGTCCCAGCAACCTGATGCCGGTGCACGGCGAGTGGCGGCACCTGCGCGCGCACGCCCGCCTCGGCATCGAGTCCGGCGTCGCCCCCGACCGGGTGGTGCTCTGCGAGGACGGCGACGTCGTCGACCTCGTCGAGGGCCGGGCCAGCCTGGTCGGCCACGTGAAGAGCCGCTACGTCTACGTCGACGGCCTCGCCGTCGGCGACGTCAGCGAGTCGCTGCTCACGGAGCGCCGGATCCTCGGCGACGGCGGGTTCATCGCCACCACCGTGGTGGTCGACTCGGTGACCGGCAAGGTGGTGGGCGGCCCGACCCTGTCGGCGAAGGGCTTCTCCGAGGACCCGGAGGCGTTCAGCCCGGTGATTCCGCTGGTCACCGAGGCCCTGAACCGGGCGGCCTCCGACGGCATCACCGATCCGCACCAGCTCCAGCAGATCGTCCGGCGCACCGTGGGACGGTGGGTGAACGACGCGTACCGCCGTCGGCCCATGATCGTCCCCACCGTCGTCGAGGTCTGACCCCGCGCCGCCGCGACGCCCGCCCGCACCCCGTGTGCCGGCGGGCGTCGCCGTGCGGCGGGCCGGTCCGGGGGCGCACCCCTGCGGCACCGCGACCGGCCGGCCGCCGACATCCCCGTGCACGTCGGCGACCGACCCGGAGCCCATCCGGAGGACCGGCCCCGGCCAGCGGAACTCAGCGGCGGCCGAGCCGGCGGCGCAGCAGCAGCAGGCCGGCCCCGAGGGCCAGCAGCGCCGCACCGAACAGGGCGTACGTGGTGCCGGCCGGACCGGTGCGGGGCAGCCTGGCCCCGTCCCCGGCGGGCGTCGCCGGAGCCGACGTGGCGCTCGGAGCCGACGTGGCGCTCGGCGTGGACGTGACGCTCGGCGTCGCCGCCGGCGGAGTCGTCGGGGCGCCGCCCCCCGTGCCGCCTGGCACGGGCACGGTGACCGAGGTGTCCTTGTTGGTGTACCGGTTGGTGGGCGCGAGATACAGGCGGATGCTCCCCGCCCTCTCGCTGACCGCGAGGCGGATGTGCACCGTGTCCGTGGCGCCCGCCTTCAGCTCGCCGGACCGGATGATCTCGCAGCCCTTGCCGGCCATCCGACCGCTGTCCGAGCACAGCGGCCAGATCACCTGCACACCCTTCGGGGGGACGAGGTTCAGCGAGTAGCCGCCGAGGGTGAAGGTGCCGGTGTTGCGTACCCGGGCCGTCACCCCCATCGACGCGTCGACGACCGGGCTGGCGGTGGCCCGCAGCCGCAGCGACGTCCGGTCCGGCCAGTTGACGCGGAAGTCGGTGGGGCCCTCCGTGCCACCGGCGGTGTCCCGGCCGGCGACGGACCCCCAGCTGCTCACGCCGAAGACCGGCTCGGCCGCCGTCGCCCTCAGCGCCAGCCGGTACACCTGCCGACCACCGGCCGGCACCTGCGTGCCACCGCAGACCCAGGTCTGGGGCGACCCGGCGCCGCGGCAGTCGCCACCCGAGGTCACGGTCAGCCCGGCCGGCAGACGCAGGACGAAGAAGCCCTTCGCCGCCGCCTTTCCGACGTTGCTGACGGAGACCTCCAGGGGCCCCGCCGGGTGCCACGGGTCGCCGCTGAGGAAGACCAGATCCGGCCGGGCGACGATGGTCGGCTCGGCGGTCGTGGTCGGGGTGGGTGTGGGGTCGTGTGCCGACGCGGGCGGGGCGGGGGCGACCAGCGCCAACAGGGCGGGGGCCAGCAGGGCGGTGGCCGCCACGGCGCCGGCGCGGAACGGATGCGTCATCGTGAACTCCCGGGACTCGGTGTCGGTGATGGAGAGACCACCCGGACCAGCCTCCGGTTGCACGGTGTCGGAAGCCCGTCAGGGCGGCTCGGCGTACCCGTCGGCCGCGTCCACGGTCGTGTCGAGCAGGCCGGCGAGTCGCCGGCCGGCCCGCGTCAGGCCAGCAGCGCGTTCAACTCGCCGTAGCCCATCGCGCCGGCCAGCGAGTCGTACGACCCGGAGCGCAGCGCCTCCGTGGCGGCCCGGCGGACCAGCCCGTACGCGGCCTCGGCGAGCGCCGAGCCGAGGCTGATCCGGGCCACGCCAAGCCCCGCCAGCGTGGCGACGGGAAGCCCACCCGGCCCGGTGAGCACGTTGACCGGCCCCTCGATGCCGGCGACCAGCGCGCCGATGGTCTCGGCGTCGGCCACGCCCGGCACGAAGATCCCGTCCGCGCCCGCCGCCCGGTACGCGACCGCGCGGCGCAGCGTCTCCGCCAGCCGTTCCGCCGGGTCGCCCACCGCCCGCAGGAACACGTCGGTGCGGGCGTTGACGAAGAGCCGCACCCCCGCCGCGTCCGCCGCCTCCCGGGCGGCCCGGATCCGGGCGCACTGCTCGTCGACCGGGCGCAGCGGGGACGTCCCGGCCGGCGCGGCGTCCTCGATGTTCACGCCGACCGCGCCGGCGGCCAGCACGCCGGTCACGGTGTGGGCGACCCCGGCCGGGTCGGCGGCGTACCCGCTCTCGATGTCCGCGGTGACCGGGACGGTGACGGCGGCGGCGACCCGGGCGACCACCGCCAGGGCGCGCTCGCGGTCCAGTTCGTCCCCGTCCGGGACGCCCAGGCTCCACGAGACGCCGGCGCTGGTGGTGGCGACCGCCGCCGCACCGCAGTCGGCCACGATCCGGGCGCTCGCCACGTCCCAGGCGTTGGGCAGGACGAGCGGGGCGCCGGGGCGGTGCAGGGAGTGCAGGAGCAGGGCGGTGCGCTGGTGGTGCGTCGTCGTCATGGTGCCAGTCCAGCAGGGCGGCAGGAGATCGTCCGGCGGGTTTCGGACCTCACCGGTGAGCCGCCGCCCGGCCCGGCAGTCAGGGCAGGGCGGCGACCGCCTCGGCGTACGCGACGGCGGTGTCCACGGCCGCGTCGAGCAGGACCGTGAGCTGGGCCGGGGCCACCCCGTGCGCCAGGTCGGTGGCGACGTGACCGGCCAGCAGCAGCTCGCCCTCCCGCTCGTGCACGTACGCCTTCGGCAACAGCCGGTCGTGGTTCCAGGCGTTGCAGAAGGCGTACGCCTCCGCGAGCCGGTCAGCCGGCAGCCGGCGGTTCGCCACGGACCGGGCCTGGAGGATCTCGCCCCGCTCGCCGGCGCGCCGGAACTGGATCAGCGCCTCGCCCCACCGGCCCGTGACGGCGCCACGGTCGTCCACCGCGTACCGGTCCCCGCGCCGGTCCAGCTCGGCGGTGATCATCGCCAGGCTCAGCGGGCGTGGCTCCCCGTCCGGCAGGACGTCGTCGGGCGGGTCGTCGGCGTCGTCGGCGTCGTCGTCGGGCGGCAGGGGCACCGGTGCGGCGGCCGGCCGTTCGGCCAGCCAGGACGCGATCCGGCCGGACTGGTGGCCGGTGCCGTTGCGGGCGTCGAAGCTGCCGGCCAGCGCGGTTGCCACCCCGAGCAGGGTGGCGCCCAGCGTGGCCACGTCGAGCTCGGCGGCCGGCCGCACCCCGTACGCCGGGCGGTGCACCGTCCGCCCGCCGAGCCCCGCCTCCACGGCGAGGGCGCAGACCAGCGCACCGGCGGCGGCGAACTCCATCGCGGACAGGTCGTCGTGCGGCCGGTCCAGCCGGGGCAGCTGCTCGGCGAGGACGTCGACGCCCCGGGCGGGGTGCCCGGCCAGCGCGCACCACCGCAGGTGCGTCGCGAGCAGCGGGAAGGCGGCCCGCTCCCGCCGGTGCCGCCGGTACGCCCGCACGTGCGCCTCGGCCGCCCGCTCCGGCTGGTCGGCCCGCAGCCACGACAGCAGCCCGGCGACCAGCGTCCGCTCCGGCTGCTCGGTGCAGTCGACGCCGCCCTGCGGGGAGTCCGGCAGGGCGGCCAGCGCGGCCCGGTGGTCGCCCCAGCCGGCGAGCAGTTCTGCCCGTCGGGCCGCCGCGCAGTCCGGGCAGCCGCCGACCGGCCCCGGATCGGCCGTCGACCAGCGGTCGTACCACCGCCGGGCGGTGGGCTCGTCGCCGAGGTGGTCGGCGATGCGGCAGCGCAGCTCGGCGACCACCGCCGGGTCGTCGGCGGCGCGCACGGCGAGGTCGTCCAGCATGGACCGGGCCTGGTCCAGCCCGACCCGGGGCGAGCCGAGCAGGGCCTCGACCGCGTACCGCCGGTAGCGTCGCAGCGGCTCGGCCTGGTCTTCGGCCAGCAGGTCGGGGCGGCGCTCCACCGTGGCGAGGCAGCGGCGCACCGGCTCGACCAGCCGCCACCGCTGCCCGTGCAGGAGGTACGCCTCGATGAGCGCGAACCTGGCCGCCAGCGCCGTCCGGTCGTCGCCCGTGGCGTCGGCGTGCGCGGCGATCCGTTCCAGCTCGGTGCTGCGGGCCTCGCCGTCGGGGGTGTCGCGGGCGTCGGCGAGCGCTTCGGCCAGCGCGGGGTCGGACCCCCGGCCCCCGCGCCGCAGCCCGCTCCACCAGCCGGGCAGCCCGAACGGGTCGAGGCCGCGACCGGCCAGGTCACCGCCGCGGCCCGTCACGCCACCACCCCGCCGGGCAGCCGGGCCACCTCGGTGGCGAGCTGGCAGCCGGTGGCGATGCCGCAGTCGAGCAACTGGTCGAGCTGGTGCGCGGTGACGCCGCGTTCCAGGTCGGTGATGACCTCGCCGCAGATCCGGGCCCGCCCGTCGTCCTCGACGTGCACGAAGGCCTTCGGCCAGAGCCGGTCGTGGTTCCACGCGTTGCAGAAGGCGTGCAGCGCCGGCACGTACTCGATGGGGAACGCCGGCGCGGTCAGGGTGCGGACCTGGAGCAGCTCCCCGTTGGCGCCGGGGCGCAGGAACCAGATCAGGCTGTCGTCCCAGCGGCCGACCAGGTCGCCGTCGGCGTCGGCCTGGACCCGGTATCCCCGGCTGTGCAGCACGGCGGCGATCAGCTCGCCGGTCAGCGGTTCCAGCGTCCCCGGGTGCCCGGCCAGGTGGCCGTCCCGACCGTCCTCGGTTCCCGGCGACGCCATGGGGGCAACCCTTCTGAGGCAGATATCACGTGACGCGGCGGGGCCCGCGCTGCGACACGCGGACACGACCCGGAAAGGCGGCGATCTGCCGGGTCACGCCATTAGGTTGATGCTATGGCGGGCCGTACCTCTCAGGCGAGCCGGCGGCGCGGCGCGTCGCCGCGTGGCACCACGAACAGTCGTGCCCGTCAGCCGGCGAAGAAGGCCGGCCGGGCGGCACCCCGGCGGCGGCCGGCGGCCCGGTCCGGCCCGGGCCCGATGGTCGGGCAGGCGGTCCGCGCACTGTGGATGGGGATGGCGCACGGTCTCGGCTGGGCGTTCCGGCAGGCCGGCTCCGCCCGGGGGCTCGACCCGGAGCAGCGCCGCGACGGCGCGGGCCTGCTGGTCTTCGGAATCGCCCTGCTCAGCGCGGTGGCCCTCTGGTTCTCCGGCGCCGGCCCGGTGGGCGCGCGGCTGGCCGACACCTTCCGCCTCTTCCTCGGGGCGATCTCGGTCGTGGTGCCGGTACTGCTGATGATCGGCGCCTGGCGGCTGATGCGCGAGCCCGTCGATCCCGAGCACCGCGGCCGGGGCCTGGTCGGCTGGACCTCGATGCTGGTCGCCACCGCCGCGATGCTGCACATCGGACAGGACCCGGCCGACGCGGGCCAGCGCGACTTCGCCGGCGGCCTGGTCGGCGCCGGCGTCGGCAGCCTGATGGAGCGGGCGGTCACCGCCTGGGTGGCCGTGCCGCTGCTGATCCTGCTGCTGGTCTTCGGCCTGCTGGTGGTCACCGCGACCCCGATCAACAAGGTCCCGGAGCGGCTCGGCCTGCTGTTCGGCACCCGGATCGCCCCGCCGGTGGTGGAGGAGGAGACGGCCGAGGAGCCCGCCCGGCCGGCGCCCCGTAAGCGCCCGGCGAAGCGGGCGGCCCCGCCGCCGCCCGACCCGGCGGAGTTCGACGACGACCTCGACGGGGTGGACCTCCAGGAGACCCTGGTGCTGCCCCGCAAGCCCCCGGGCCGGGTTCCGGCCACCCGCAAGCCGGCGGAGCCGCCGGAGCACTCGCCCGCCCCGACGCGGGCCGAGCAGCTCGCGCTGACCGGGCTGGCGGGCGACTACACGCTGCCGCCGGCGAACATCCTCGGCAGTGGCGCGGCCCCGAAGTCCCGGAGCAAGGCCAACGACGAGGTGATCGTCGCGCTCACCGGCGTCTTCGAGCAGTTCGGTGTGGACGCGGCCGTCACCGGGTTCACCCGCGGGCCGACCGTCACCCGCTACGAGGTGGAGCTGGGCCCGGGCGTCAAGGTCGAGCGGATCACCCAGCTCTCCCGCAACATCGCGTACGCGGTGAAGTCGCCGGACGTGCGGATCCTCAGCCCGATCCCGGGCAAGAGCGCGGTCGGGGTGGAGATCCCGAACACCGACCCGGAGAACGTGGCGCTCGGCGACGTGCTGCGGTCGCGGGCCGCCACCAGCGACCACCACCCGATGGTGGTGGCGCTCGGCAAGGACATCGAGGGCGGCTACGTGGTGGCCAACCTCGCCAAGATGCCGCACATCCTGATCGCCGGCGCGACCGGCGCGGGCAAGTCGTCCTGCCTGAACTCGCTGCTGGTGTCCATCCTCACCCGGGCCACGCCGGACGAGGTGCGGCTGCTGCTGATCGACCCGAAGCGGGTCGAGATGACGGGCTACGAGGGCATCCCGCACCTGGTCACCCCGATCGTGACCAACGCGAAGAAGGCGGCCGACTCGCTGGAGTGGGTCGTCCGCGAGATGGACATGCGCTACGACGACCTCGCCGCCAACGGGGTCCGGCACATCGACGACTTCAACCGCAAGGTGCGCAACGGCGAGATCAAGGCGCCGCCGGGCAGCGAGCGGGAGATGCGCCCGTACCCGTACCTGCTGGTGATCGTGGACGAGCTGGCCGACCTGATGATGGTCGCCCCGCGCGACGTGGAGGACTCGGTCGTCCGGATCACCCAGCTCGCCCGCGCGGCCGGCATCCACCTGGTGCTGGCCACCCAACGCCCGTCGGTCGACGTGGTCACCGGCCTGATCAAGGCCAACGTGCCGTCCCGCCTGGCGTTCGCCACCTCCTCGCTGGCCGACTCGCGGGTCATCCTCGACCAGCCGGGCGCGGAGAAGCTGCTGGGCCGCGGCGACGGCCTGTTCCTGCCGATGGGCGCCTCGAAGCCGATCCGGATCCAGGGCGCCTGGGTGACCGAGCGCGAGATCGCCGACGTGGTGAAGTTCTGCAAGGACCAGCGCGAGCCGGAGTTCCGCCCGGACGTGCTCGTCGCGCCGGACGCCGGCAAGAAGAAGATCGACGAGGAGATCGGCGACGACCTCGACCTGCTGGTGCAGGCGGTCGAGCTGGTGGTCACCTCGCAGTTCGGCTCGACCTCGATGCTCCAGCGCAAGCTGCGGGTCGGCTTCGCCAAGGCGGGGCGGCTGATGGACCTGATGGAGACCCGGGGCGTGGTCGGCCCGTCGGAGGGGTCCAAGGCCCGCGACGTGCTGGTCAAGCCGGACGAGATGGAGGAGGTCCTGGTCGGCCTGCGCGGCGGCGAGGACTAGGACTCCGGCCGGACACGCGACGGGCCCGCCGGCCGGACACGCGACGGGCCCGCCGGCACGCCGGCGGGCCCGGTCTCCGCTGGGGGAGCGGCGGGGTCAGTTGTTGACGAGGGCGTTGATGATCAGCAGGCTGACCACGATGGCGGCCACGTTGGCGGCGGCGGCGTACCAGCCGAGCGGCTTGTCACCGAGCACGGCGCCGACGATGCCCAGGACCAGCCCGATCACGCCGAAGATGAGCGGGTTGAGCAGGAGCGCGAGGACCGCGAACACGAAGCCCACGATGGTGCAGATGCGGGCGGCGTTGGTGCGCGGGCGGGCGGTCGAGTGCATGTTGGCCATGTCTGCCTCCGTGGGTGAGAGCCTTTCCGGTGCCAGGCACAGCTCTACCCACTGTGGTCGTCCGTCACGCCTCGCCCCTGTGGACGCCGGTCAGTGGAAGACCTTCAGGCCGACGACGCCGGCGACCACCAGCAGCAGGCAGGCTATCCGGGGCAGGCTGGCCGGCTCGTTCAGCGCGAGCATCCCGACCAGGGCGGTGCCGACCGCCCCGATGCCGACCCAGACGACGTAGCCGGTGCCGACCGGGATCTCGCGCAGCGCGTACGCCAGACCGGCCATGCTGAGCACCAGGGTCACCACGAAGACCAGCGACGGGACGAGCCGGGTGAAGCCGGCGCTGCGGTCGAGGGCGATCGCCCACGCGGTCTCGAGAAGTCCGGAGACCACCAGCACGATCCAGGCCATGGAAGATCACCTCTGCGTAGGCGCCCGGACCAGCGGGCCGGGAGGAGTGGGTTCGGTACACACACGCGGGGCGTCTTGGCCTGACCGGGTACGCCCACCACTCGTCCGGGGCGACCTCGGGCCGCCACGACCGACGGTAGCACCGGCCGGGCGGCTTCCGGGGTGAGCCGGGCCACCACGGGTTGACGTGAACCTCGCTTCAACTTGCAGTATCGGGGTATGCCGCTGCTCTTCTCCGATCCCGAGGTCGCCGCCGCGCTGGACGCCCCCACCACGGTCGCCGCGATGCGGGACGCCCTGCTCGCCGCGTACGCCGGCCGCCTGGTGTCCCCGCCCCGGGCCGCCGCGCCGCTGGGCGGGGGACGGATGGTGCTCACCGCCGGCCACCTCACCGGCGAGTGGTACGGCTACCGCTCGTACGACACGTTCGGGCACCCGGAGAGCGAGCAGGTGGTCGTGCTGCACGACGGGCGCACCGGGGCGGTCCGGGCGGTGGCGGTCGGCGAGGAGCTGGGCTCCCGGCGTACCGGCGGGCTCGGCGGGGTCGCCGTGGACGCCCTGGCCCGGCCGGACGCCGCCACCCTGGGCGTGATCGGCTCCGGCGGGCAGGCGTGGACCCAGGTCTGGGCCGCCGCCGCCGTCCGCCCGCTGCGCGAGGTCACCGTGCACAGCCGCTCCGTCGCCCGGCGGGAGTCGTTCGCCGCCCGGGTCCGCGCCGAGCTGGGCGTGCCGGCGCGGGCGGTGGACTCGGCGCGGGCCGCCGTCCGGGACCGCGACGTCGTGGTGCTCGCCACCACCGCCGTCGGCCCCGTGCTCGACGCCGCCGACCTGGCCCCCGGCACCCACGTGAACACGGTCGGCTTCAAGCAGGTCGACCGGCACGAGTTCGGCACCGACCTGCTGGACGCCGCCGACCTGCTGGTCACCGACTCGCCGGCGCAGGCGGCCGCGTACGACCCGCCGATGCTGGCGACGCTGCCCGCGTACGCCGGGCGGTTGCGCGACCTGGGCGCGGTGCTGGCCGGCGCCGTCCCCGGCCGGACCGGCGCGGACCAGGTGTCGGTCTTCTGCTCGACCGGCCTGGCCGGCACGGAGGTCTTCCTGCTCGACCGGCTGGTCGGGGTGGGCGCGGCGGCGGTCTGAGCCGGTCGTGGCCACCGGGAGCGCGTGGCGGCCCGCCGTTGGCGGCGGCCGGCCGCGCGCCCGGTACCCTCGGATGGTGTCTGCCACCTCCCCTTCCCCCGCCGACGGCCGCCGTGTCGCCCTGCTGACCCTGGGCTGTGCCCGCAACGAGGTCGACTCGGAGGAGCTGGCCGCCCGGCTGCACGCCGACGGCTGGCAGGTCACCACCGACGGCGAGGGCGCCGACGTGGTGGTCGTGAACACGTGCGGCTTCGTGGAGAAGGCGAAGCAGGACTCCATCCAGACCCTGCTGGCCGCCGCCGACACCGGCGCCAAGGTGGTCGCCGCCGGCTGCATGGCCGAGCGGTACGGCCGCGAGCTGGCCGACAGCCTCCCCGAGGCGCAGGCGGTGCTGAGCTTCGACGACTACCCGGACATCGCCGCCCGGCTGGACGCGGTGGTGGCCGGCGAGCGGATCGGCGCGCACACCCCGCGCGACCGGCGCGAGCTGTTGCCCCTCACCCCCGTCTCCCGGCGGGACAGCGGGGTGTCGCTGCCCGGCCACGGCACCCCGGTCCGGGGCGTCACCGAGACCGACGAGCACACCCCGGCCCACCTGCGCCAGGTGCTGCGCCACCGGCTCGACACCGGCCCGGTCGCCTCGCTCAAGCTGGCCAGCGGCTGCGACCGGCGCTGCGCGTTCTGCGCCATCCCCGCCTTCCGCGGCGCCTTCGTCTCCCGTACGCCGGACGAGCTGCTCGCCGAGGCGGAGTGGCTGGCCAAGACCGGCGTCCGCGAGCTGGTGCTGGTCAGCGAGAACTCGACCTCCTACGGCAAGGACCTGGGCGACCCCCGGGCGCTGGAGAAGCTGCTGCCCCAGCTCGCCGCGATCGACGGCATCGTCCGGGTACGGGCGAGCTACCTCCAGCCGGCCGAGACCCGGCCCGGCCTGGTCGAGGCGATCGCCACCACGCCCGGCGTGGCGCCCTACTTCGACCTGTCGTTCCAGCACTCCAGCGAGCCGGTGCTGCGCCGGATGCGCCGTTTCGGCTCCACCGAGCGGTTCCTGGAGCTGCTGGCGAGTGCCCGCGCGCTGGCCCCGGCTGCGGGCGCACGGAGCAACTTCATCGTCGGCTTCCCGGGCGAGACGCGCGGCGACTACCAGGAGCTGGTGCGGTTCCTGACCGAGGCGCGGCTCGACGCGATCGGGGTGTTCGACTACAGCGACGAGGACGGCACCGAGGCCGCCGGGCTGCCCGGCAAGGTCTCCGCCGCCACGGTCAAGCGTCGCTACGACAAGCTCAGCGCGCTCGCCGACGAGCTCTGCTCGCAGCGCGCCGAGGAACGCCTGGGCTCCACGGTCGAGGTGCTGGTCGACTCGGTCGACGACGGCGTGGTCGAGGGGCGGGCGGCCCACCAGGCCCCCGAGGTCGACGGCTCGACCACCCTCGTCGCCCCGGCCGACGGCGGGGTGGACCTGGCCGCGTTGCGCCCCGGCGACCTGGTGCGGGCGACGGTGACCAGCACCGAGGGAGTGGACCTGGTGGCGGTCCCGGATGAGATGATCTCGGCGGCGCCCGGCGCAACACGGTGACGGCGGGCCCGGACGGAGCGGGGGAGCCACGTGGTGGGGTGCCAGGTACGCCACGGCCGCCGGAGCGGGGCGCGGCGGTGACCGGGGCGACGGAATCGACGCCCGCGCCGGTGGTGGCCGGCGTACCGGTGATGAACGCGGCCAACGCGCTCACCGCGCTGCGGCTGGTCCTGGTGCCGGTCTTCGCGGCGTCCGTGGTCGCCTCCGCCATGGACCACGCCGGCTGGCGGATGGTCGCCTGCCTGATCTTCGCCGTCGCCTCGGCGACCGACCTGGTCGACGGCTGGATCGCCCGCCGGTTCGCCCTGGTCACCTCGGTGGGCAAGGTCGCCGACCCGATCGCGGACAAGGCCCTCACCGGTGCGGCGCTGCTGCTGCTCTCCTGGTACGACCAGCTGCCCTGGTGGGTGACCGCCGTGATCCTCGTCCGCGAGCTGGGCATCACCGCGCTGCGCTTCTGGGTGATCCGCCACGGCGTGATCGCGGCCAGCCGGGGCGGCAAGATCAAGACTGCGCTCCAGATCCTGGCCATCACGTGGTACCTGTGGCCCATGCCGGCCGTGCTCGCCGCCGTCGGCCCGTGGATCATGGCCGCCGCGGTCGGCGTCACGCTGGTCACCGGCTTCGACTACGTCGCGCAGGCCCTCCGGCTGCGCCGCCCCGCCGCCTGACCCGGCGCCCGTACCGCCCGTCCTCTCCCGCCCCGGCCCCGCCCTCTCCCGCCCGGAGCCGCGCCCGTCGGGAAGGATGAGTAGGGCCGGCGGGGCGGGGAAAGGATCCGGGACATGGACAGTGACGCTGACGGAACGCGGCCGGCCGGCAGCCCGGCGGCCGGCGTGGTGCACAGCCTCTCGGAACGGCACGAGACCCTGGCCACCGTCGAGTCGCTCACGGGCGGCCTGCTGGCCGCCTCGATCGTGGAGATCGCCGGGGTGAGCGGCATCTACCGGGGCGGCCTGGTGGTCTACGCCACCGAGCTCAAGTCGCTGCTCGCCGACGTACCCGAGGATCTGCTGGCCGACCGGGGGCCGGTCGACCCGGACGTGGCGGTGGCTCTCGCCGAGGGCGGACGGCGCCGCTGCGGGGCCGACTGGGGCCTGGCCACCACCGGGGTGGCCGGTCCCGAACCGCAGGACGGCAAGCCGGTCGGGCTGGTCTACGTCGCCGTGGCAGGGCCGTCCGGCACCGAGGTCCGGCAGCTCGACCTGGACGGCGGTCGCGACCACGTCCGCTCGGCCGCGGTCGTCGAGGCGTTGCGGCTGCTCGCCGCGCGGATCCACCAGACCGACGCCGCCGGGGCGGCGGGGTCCGACAGCCGGGCAACCGGGGCCGACGGCGGGCGGGCCGACGCGGCCGGCGCGGGCCGCCGCTGACGGCCTTCCCAGGATCCGAGGGGCGGGGTGGGATGTCGTGGGGGCCCGCAACGGGTACGGTTGCGGGAAGGCTCCGACGACCGGTCCGGCTCGACGTGCCGGACAGGCCGCCTGGAAGAGTGGTGTCCCTCAGGGGGAGGTGCGAATGGTCCTGCTACGCCGCGTGATCGGTGACGCACTGCGGGCGCGCCGGCAGGGGCAGCACCGCACCCTGCGCGAGGTCTCCTCCGCCGCCAACGTCAGCCTCGGCTACCTCTCCGAGATCGAACGCGGCCAGAAGGAGCCCTCCAGCGAGCTGCTGGCCGCGATCTGCGACGCCCTCGGTGCGCGCCTGTCCGAGCTGCTGCGTGAGGTCAGCGACACCGTCGCCCTCGCCGAGCAGATGCCCGGCGTGCTGGTGCCGGTGCAGGACGAGCCGGCCGCGCCCGTCACCGTCCGCAGGAGCACGGGTCGGGGCGTCCACCAGGTCAGCTCGGACGGCACGGTCGCCGTCCAGGTCCGCCAGGACTCCCCGCTCAAGGCCACCCTGCGCAGCTCCCGGGTCCGGGGCAGCGAGCGCGACGTGGTCTGCGCCGCCTGATCCACTCCCTCTTCCTCGCCACGTGGTCGCCCTCGACGCCGCCGCGTACCCTTGATCGCGGACGGCGTCGGCGCTCGCTTCGCTCGCCGGTACGGATGCCCCGGTGGCGTCCGGCTGGGACGATGGAGCCACTGCCGCGCCGGAGCCGGCCGGGAGTACCCGGCGCGGTCCAGGCGGAGCGACGCTACTGAGGGGACAACGCAAAGATGGCGAACCCGTTCGTCAAGGGGTGGAAGTACCTGATGGCGCTCTTCGGCGCCAGGATCGACGAGCACGCCGATCCGAAGGTGCAGATCCAGCAGGCCATCGAGGAGGCCCAGCGTCAGCACCAGGCGCTGGTCCAGCAGGCCGCCGCCGTGATCGGCAACCAGCGGCAGCTGGAGATGAAGCTGTCCCGTCAGATGACCGAGGTCGAGCGGTTGCAGGCCAACGCCCGCCAGGCCCTGGTCCTCGCCGACCAGGCCCGCGCCCGCGGCGACGAGGCCGAGGCCGGCCGCTACGAGCAGTCCGCACAGGTCCTGGCGACCCAGCTGGTCTCGGCCGAGCAGGCCACGGAGGACCTCAAGACCCTGCACGACCAGGCGCTCGCCGCCGCCGCCCAGGCCCGCCGGGCGGTCGAGAACAACTCGATGATCCTCCAGCAGAAGCTCGCCGAGCGCACCAAGCTGCTCAGCCAGCTCGAGCAGGCCAAGATGCAGGAGAGCGTGGCCCGCTCGCTGGAGTCGATGTCGTCGCTGACCGCCCCCGCCAACACGCCCTCGCTCGACGAGGTGCGCGATCGCATCGAGCAGCGGTACGCCACGGCGATGGGCCGCGCCGAGCTGGCCGGCAACTCCGTCGAGGGCCGCATGCTGGAGATCCAGAAGTCGACCCTGGACTCGGCCGGCTCGTCCCGCCTGGAGCAGATCCGGTCGAGCATGGCCGGCGAGCAGCTCGGCGGCAAGCAGGAACGACCGGCCGCGGAGCAGGCCCAGCCCGCCGCGCCGGCCGCCGACCCGGCGGCCGCCGCCCGGCTGAACGAGATCCGGGCCAGCATGGGCCGGGAACGTGGCACCGGAGACACCACCGCCGCCGGCTGAGCGGCCGGTTCGAGGAGGCAGAGGTGGCAGACGAGCGCACGCGGTACTTCCGGCGCCTGAGTCGGTTGCGGGGTTCCGCACGCCGGTGGAGCGTCACGGCCGGCGGCCTGGGCGGCGCCGCCGCCGTGCTGACCCCGTACGCCGGGCTCGGGCTGCCCGACGCGGCCTGGGCGGCCGGGGCGGGCGGCGCGCTGGTGCTCGCCGCCTGGCGCTGGATCGACCTGCGGGCGCTGGCGGCCCAGCCGGCGCCGCCGCCGCTCGACCCGGCCGAGGCCGCCGCCCGGTCGCGCGCCAAGCTGGTGGCCGCCGTGGAGCGGCTCCCCGTCGGCCCCGGCGTGCTGGCCGAGGTCCGCCGGGTGCGCTCCCGGGTGGCGCTGCGCGGCACCAGCGCCGCCGAGCCGTGGGCCCGGCTGGACCGGGCCGCCCTGACCCTCGCCGGGATGACCGGCCGGCTCACGGGGCTCGCCTCGCCGGCCGTGCTGGAGGCCGCCGAGGCAGACCGGTCGCTGCGGGACCTGGCCGACCGGGTGGCCAGCGTCGAGCGCACCCTGCGGCTCGCCCCGGCCGAGTCCCGGCCGCCGCTGGCCGAGGCGCACCGGGCCCTGACCGCGCAGCTGGAGCAGGGCGTCACCGCGTACGAGCGGCTCGTCGTGGCCGCTGCCGGCTACGTTGCCGGGGAAGCCCACCCCGACGCCGCGCACCCGGCCGCCTCCCGGCTCACCGAGGCGACCGACCTGCTGCACGGCGTCGCCACGGCCCTGACCGAACTCCGCGGCGTCGGCGCCCCCCTCCGCACCCCCTGACCCCGCCCCGCCGCACGACCCGCGCCGGTCATGCAGTGGTGCCGGCCCGGCACCCGTTCGGGCGTTCCGCACCCCGCCACCACTGCATGACCGGCGCGGGTCGGTCACGGGGGCGTGGTTATCGGGATCGGGCCGGTGAACGGGGAGCTGCCGACGACGTTGAACGACCGGATCCGGTAGTGGTAGGTGACGCCGCGCGCCAGCCCGGTGTTGGTGAAGCCCCGGCCGGTGACGGTGAAGGTCGCCACCTCCAGGCCGAACGCCGGGTCCAGCGCCCGCTGCACGATGAACCCCGCGCCCGGTGCGGCCGGCGTGCTCGCCGCCCAGGCGAGGATCACCGTCGCCGTGTCCGGCCCGGGTGCCGTCGCGGTGGCGGTCACCCCCGTGGGCGGGCCCGGCGCCGGCGGGGTGGTCGCCCGGGCCACCGTCGACCAGGCCGACGCGGCGCCGAGATAGGTGGTCCGCACCCGGTAGTAGTACGTGGTGTCGGGGGCGACGGCGATGTCGAGATGGTTGTCGCCGACGCCGATCGCGGTGGTGCCCGGCCCGCTGCTGAACGTCGGGTTGGTGGCCCGCTGCACGTCGATCCCGGTCGCGAAGGAGCGGTTGGCCCAGCGCAGCGCGATCCGCAGCGGCGCGGCCGGCGGGATGGCCGCCGTCAGCCCGGCCGGCGCGGCGAGGTGCACCGAGGCCGGCACGCTGTTGGACCACGTGGAGCAGCTCACCGCGTTCTCCGCCCGGATCCGGTAGTGGTAGGTCACCCCGGGGATGACGCTGGCGTCGGTGTAGCGGGTCGCCGTGGCCGCCACCGTGATCGCCGTGAGGCCCGCCGTGAAGGCGGCGTCGGTGGCCCGCTGGAGCTGGTGGCTGGTGGCCGGTGGCCGGCTCCCGTTGCCCGTCCAGGTCAGCGCGATCGCGGGCAGCGCGGTGGCCGAGCCGGGGGCAGGGGTCGCGGTCAGCCCGGTCGGTGCCCGGGGCGACACCCGCAGCACCAGCGGCCGGATCATGCCCTGGTCCCGGTGGCCGCCGAGCTGGCTGTGCCAGTGGTACTCCCAACCGAGGTTGACGAGCTGGTTCACCACGACCGCGGGTCGGCCGTCGACCGGGCTGACCGGGGTCGAGCCGGTCCGGGCGCCCGCCGGCCGTAGCGGGTCGAGCAGCCGTACGCTGTCGCCGATCTTGAACGGCAGAGGCGGCGCGACCGGCCGGAGCGCGACGATCACGTCCTCGCGCGGGTCGACCCGGACGACCTGCTTCCAGCCCCGCTCCGCCGGGTGCGGTGGCCGGGTGGTGCCGTCCCAGCCGACCCGGCCGACCAGCTGCACGTCGCAGCCGGTGAACCGCACCGGCTGGGTCTGCCGGCTGTTGCCGCGGATCCGCCAGAGTTGGGTGCCGTCGCCGGGCCCGCCCACCGCGACGGCCGGATCGCTGACGTGCAGCACCTCCGTGGCCGGGTCGGTCGGCCCGAGCGGCAGGACGGTGGGGGAGAGCGGCCCGGCGTGCGGGTGCCCGACGCCGAGCCGGCCGACGAGCCGGCCGTGGTCCGGTTCGAAGACCTGCTGCACCGCCTTGACCTCCAGCGGCAGCAGCACCGGGGCGGCGGCGCCGGCCGGGACGAAGCTGACCGTCGCGGCGTGCACCGGGACCACCGTGTCGCGCGCGGTCCGGGTGCCGAACGCCACGTCGTACGCCGGCTGCGGCACGATCGGCGGGCGCTGGCTGGCCGCGTACGCCTCGGGCAGGCGCTCGCGCAGCCGCGCCAGGTCGTACGGCGGCGCCGGGGTGCCGGCGACCCGGAACTGGAGCAGGGTGCGGGTGTTCGGCCCGTACCCGGGGCGGGTCGGCGGCGCCCCGCCCTCGGCGCTGCGGTCCGGGGCGCCGGTGTGGTGGTCGGCGCGCGGGTCGAAGCCGGGCAACGGGGCCGGGCAGTCGTTGTAGAGGATCAGCGTGCCGCCGGGCGCGACGGTGGAGAAGTCGACAAGCACGTCGGCCGCCTCCCCCGGGGCGAGCAGCAGCGCGTGCGCGTCGACGTTGAGCACGGTCGGGTCGCGCCGGTCGTACCGGTAGCTCACCGGCCGGTTCGGCACCACCACCGGCGCGGGCAGCAGGCCGCACTCGTTGCCGATCTGGACGAGCTCCGGGCCGGCGGCGCGCGGGTCCGGGACCCCGCCGTCGCGCCCGTCCGTCGGCCAGCCGGCGGGCCGCTCCGGCGCGCGTACCGCCTCCACCGTCGGCACCTCGCCGGCGTCGGCGTCGGCCAGCCCGCCGTCCGGGTCCCACATCGGCCCGTCGGAGCGAGCCCGGTAGAGCTGAAGGTTCAGGCCGCGGTCCAGGCAGGCGTTGAGGATCCGGAACCGGTACGTCCTCGGCTCGACCTCCAGGTACGGGTACGCGATCCCGTTGACCAGCACGGTGTCGCCGAACGCGTCCGGCACCGCCGAGGGGTGCGGGACGCCGGGCGCGAGCGGCGGCTCGTCGGGGTCGGCGACGGGGTCGTGGTGCGGGTTCGGCACGGGGTCCGCCCGGTGCCGCGTACCGCCGTGCTCCCGCTGCCCGGCGTCGTCGCCCGTACGCGACCACGGACCGTAGTCCCACCGGCCGGTCGGGTTCGTCCCGTCGGCCCGGTGCGGGTTCTGCCGGGGCTGGTAGACGTGCGGGTGCCAGAGGCTGCCCCGGGAGCCCCAGCGGTCCCGGTCCCACGTCGGGTCCTCCCCGGCGAGCTGGGCGTCCTCCGGCACGAACGTCTTGTCCTCGATCACCAGGGGCAGCTGGTCGGCGGGGAGCACCTCGTCGGCGACGAGCCGCTCCTCGGCGGGGTCGGTGAGCAGGTAGAGGGCGACCTGGCCGGAGTAGACGGTGAGCCGGGCCAGGCCGACGGTGTTGTCGTGGAACCAGCACAGCCGCCCGCTCTGCTCGTTCGGGTAGTAGAGCGTGGTGGCGCCCGCGCCGGGCGGCGGCATGTCGGGCACGTGGGTCAGGCCGGGCCCCGTCGGGTAGGGGGTGATCTCCCCGGCCGGCGTCACCCACTGCCAGGGGTTGCCGGCGCTGGTCCAGCCGGTGTGCGCGCCCGCCAGCCGCAGCACCGCCCGGTTCTGCGGGTAGGGCGCCGGGCCGTCGAGCGGGCCGGCCCCGGCGCCGTCGACGGTCGGGTCGACCGGCAGGAAGAGTTCGCCGGAGCGGCCGGTGGGGAGCTGGTTGATGAACTTGACCCGGACCGGTCGGCCGCGCCGGGCCAGGATGAGCGGGCCGAGGTGCCAGGGGCGCCCCGCCGGCGCGACCGTGTTGTGCCCGTGGGCGTCCGTGCCGAGGTTGAGCTGCCGGTAGCCGCGCAGCCGGGTGGCCGGCAGGTCCCGGTGCAGCCGCTGCGCGTACTGCTCCAGGCCGATCTCGTAGTAGTCGCAGCCCGGATAGCTGACGGTGTCCGGCACCGCCACCGGCAGGTGGGCGCCCAGCTCGGTGCGGCCGAGCGCGCCGGGGCGGGGCAGCGCGTCGACGAACTTGCGGATGCCGGTGCCGGGCAGCACGCAGCCGTCGGCGTCGACCACCGGCAGCGGGCTGCGGGCCTGGTTCGGCAGCGGCCCGAAGTAGCGCGGGACGGCGGCCGGGTCGAGGCTGGCCGGCGCGGCGACCGGCTCGGCCGCGCGCCGGGCCGCCGGCACGGGACCCGCCCCGGTCCCGTCGGCGTCGTGCTCGGCGCGGGCGCTCGCCCGCTCCGCCCACGGGATCCGGAGTCTGCGGAACAGCTCCATGGCTCTCCCCGGTGTCCGGGCGCGGCGGCCGCCACGTCGGCGTGGCGGACCGGTCGCGCGTCGCTGACGATGCGTGAGGAGTCAACCGCAGCATGCGACCTCGACGGCGATGTTAGGAAGTACCCAATCGTCCGAATCCGTGGCAAGGACGCGACTCGCCGCCCTGCCGGCGGAGTGTCCCGCCCGACACGCCGGCCGGGTGGCTGCGGGTGGCTACCCGCCATGCGCGACGCAGGACACGCGCGTGTCGCACCGGCCCGGCCGGGTCAGTCGGCGGGACGCTCCGGCTGGCAGACCGGGCACCAGTAGGTGACCCGCTCGCCCAGTTCCTCCTTGCGGATCGCGGTGCCGCACCGCCGGCAGGGCTGGGCGCGCCGGCCGTAGACGTAGCTGGTCTGCCCCCGGCGCAGCGATCCGGTGGTGCTCTGCGTCCAGCGGCCCCGGTTCGCCGCGAGCAGCTTCTGCGCCAGGGCGACGGTGCCGGCGAGGTCCGGCACCGCGCGCACCGGGGTCCACGGCGAGACGCCGCGCAGGAAGAGCACCTCGCACTTGTAGAGGTTGCCGACGCCGGCCAGGTTGCGCTGGTCCAGCAGGGCCTCGGAGATGGTGACGTCCGGGTCGGCGGCCAACCGGCGCACCGCCTCCGCCGGATCCCAGTCCGTGCCGAGCAGGTCGGGGCCGAGGTGCCCGACGAGCGACTCCTCCTCGGCCGTCGGCACCAGCGCCAACTCGTGCAGGTGGTAGCCGACGGCGACCGCCCGCGCGCTGCGCAGCACGACCCGGATCAGGTGCGCCGGCCGGGCCGCCCAGCGTTCCCCGGGCGCGTACGCCCGCCAGGCGCCGTCCATCCGCAGGTGCGAGTGCAGCGTCCAGCGCGCCCCGCCGTCGTCTCCCGGGGCCGCGTCCCCGGCCGCACCGCCGCCCTGCGCCGAGGCCGTGCCGCCCTGCGCCGGAGCCGTGCCGCACTGCGGTGTGATCGGGGCGTCGGGCGGTGGCGTGGCCTGCGGTGGGGCGGTGAGCCGCAGCAGCAGGTGCTTGCCCCGGCTGGCCGACTCCCGCACCGTCCAGCCGGCGAGGTCGGTCGCGGCGAGTTGCGGCACCCGGAAGTCGCTTCCGGCCAGGCGGGCGCCGGCCAGGGCACGGTGCAGTACGCGGGCGGTGTTCCAGACGGTGTCGCCTTCGGGCACCCGTCCATCCTTCCTCGTCCGAGCCGAATTCGCATGTGTCGCTATTTGTATGGTGGTTCCTGTCGATCTACCGACAAGGGCACGATCAGGGAGTTCTGAGGAGAATGCCCATGATTCTGCCCCAACGTCGTGCCCGTACCGCTGCCCTGACCGTCATCCTCGCCCTCGCCCTCGTACCCGCCCCGAGCCCCGCGCTCGCCGCCGCCGGCGGCGAACGGTGGAGCACCGACCTCTCCCGCGTCGACGCCGACGACGTCAACGTCCGGCACACCCGCGCCGGGCTCCGCCTGGCCGACCCCCGCCCCGCGCGGTCCCGCGCGCCCCGCAGCGCGGTCGCCGAGGGGATCTTCCTCGCGTCGCCGCGCACCCTGGCCCGGCCGGCCACCCGGATCCGCGCGGCCGTCGACGCCCGCACCGCCGCCGGCGGCACCGCCGAGGCCCAGGTGCGGGGCTGGCGGGCGGCGGGCTGGACCGAGTGGCGCGAGGCCACCGGCGGGGCGGTCTTCGACCGGCCGGTCACCCGCGTGCAGACCCGGGTGGTGCTCACCGCGAGCCGGCCGGGCGCGACCGCGGAGGTGCGCGCCGTGCGACTCACCGCCGACGCCGTCGCCGCCGTCGCCGCCTCGCCCGGCCTCACCTACCGGGTGTACGCGACGCGGATCGGGCTGGTCGGCGAGGTGACCGCCAACGGGCACACGATCGTGACCGGGGACCACTTCGTCGCGCTGCCGTCCCGGCGCGCCCTGGCCCCGGCGAACACCGGCGACTACACCGTGCGGGTCTGCACCACCACGGGCAGCCGCTGCGAGTACGCCCCGGTCTGGGACGTCGGCCCGTGGAACACCCGGGACGACTACTGGAACCTCAGCGCCGTCCGGGAGAACTGGAAGGACCTCCCGCAGGGCCGGCCGCAGGCACAGGCGGCCTACCAGGACGGCTACAACGGCGGGCGGGACCAGTTCGGGCGGGTGGTGTTGAACCCGGCCGGCGTCGACCTCGCCGACGGCACCTTCTGGGACGGGTTGCAGCTCACCACCAACGCCTGGGTGGACGTGGCGTACCTGTGGACCGGCGGCGGCCCGCGTGGCGTGGTCGGCGACGGTCCGCTCAACATCCGCGCAGGCGCCGGCACGGGGTACGCGGTGCGTGGCCTGGCCGCCCGGTACGCCAACGTGCCGATCGAGTGCTACGTGACCGGGCAGACCGTTGCCGGCCCGTACCGGACCACCAACCGATGGAACCGCCTCACCAGCGGCCAGTACGTCAGCCACGCGTACGTCTCGGCGGTCTACGGCGGCACCGTGCCGCTCTGCTGACCACCACCCGCGTACGCCCGCCGGGCCGGCTGGCTCCGGTCCGGCCCGGCGCCCGGGTCGCCCGCCCGCGCCGGCCCGTTGCCTGCCCCGGACCGTTGCCCGGCCGGCCCGCTGCTCAGCCGGCCGTGATGTGCAGCAGGTCGCCCGGCGCCACCGCCACCAGGTCGACCGCCCGGCCGCCGTTGACCGCCACGGCGACCCGGCCGGCGGAGTCGACGTGCACCAGCAGCCCGCCCGGTCGGGCGTCGCCGAAGGTACGTCCGTGCACGGCCTCCCGGCCGGGCCCGGCACCCGCCCCCGGTCGCACCCGGACCCGGACCGGCAGCGGCGCCAGCAGGTCGGCCGGCGCCGCCAGTTGGACGTTGCCGAAGTGGTCGACGGTCAGCACCTCGGCCGTGAACCCGTCCGCCTCCCGCCGGAGCACCGGCGCCGGCAGCCGGACCAGGGACTCCGGGTCGACCGCCGGGCCGACCCCGGACAGCGGTGCGCCGAGCGCCAGCCGCGCGGCGACCGGCGCGAAGACGTCCCGGCCGTGGAACGTGCGGGACACCTCGGGCGCGAGCCACTCCGGATCGGTCAGCTCGACGGCCGCGGTCACCCCGCCCAGCGCCTCGGCGGCCTCCACCAGCAGGCCGTTGTCCGGCCCCACCAGCAGCCCGCGGGGCGTGGCCAGCGCGACGCCCCGCCGGGTGGTGCCCACGCCCGGGTCGACGACGGCCACGTGCACCCCCTGCGGCAGGTGCGGCACGGCCTGCGCGAGCACCGCCGCGCCCCGGCGTACGTCGGCCGGCGGGACGAGGTGGGTCACGTCGACGACCCTGACCTCCGGCGCCAGCCGCGCGATCACCCCGTGGCAGGCGGCGACGAATCCGTCGGCGAGGCCGTAGTCGGTGGTCAGCGAGATCCACGGGGCGCGGGCCGCGTCGGCGGGCGGGCCGGCGACGACCTGCCGACCGTGGACCGGGCGGCCGGCGGGGACCCGTCCGTCGGCGGTGAGGGGCAGTTCCAGGACCAGTTCGTCGTGCAGCGGGATGCCGTCCTCGCCGACCACCGGGATGCTCGGCTTGAGCCGGCGGGCCCGGTCCACCGCGCCCCGGTCCACGCGCACCAGCCGCAGCCCGCGCCGCTGGTAGAAGCGCAGCGCCCGCAGGTTGTCGTTCGTGGTGACGAGCCAGAGCCGGGTCCGGCCGCCGGCCCGGGCCACCTCGCCGGCCGCTGCCAGCAGCGCCGTGCCGACGCCGCCGCCGGGCGTCGCGGCCACCACGCTGACCACCTCCAGCCCGTCGGCGTCGTCGTGGTGGGCGAGCGCCCCGACGACCGCCCCGGCCCCGTCGGTCGCCACCAGCGTGGGCAGCGTACGCAGGTCGTACCGGGTGTCGTGGGCGACGACGTACGGCCCGCCCCACTCGCGTTCGTGCAGCGCGTCCACGGCCGCCCGGTCCCCGGCCCGCGCCGGCCGGACGGTCACCCCGTCCGCCCCGTCCACCACGGTCATCGTCGGCTCCCCTCGTCGACCGGTCGGGATCGTACCGACGCCGGCAGACCGCCCCGGTCGACCGGGGCGGTCTGGCAGAAATGGGACAGCCGCACTGACCGACCGGCCACTGCCGGGACGGGATCCGGTTGGGCAGACTGCCAGGGGTGACCAACCGGAGCCTGCCCGCCGTCGCGGTGCTCGTGATCGCCGCCGCCCTCACCGCCGCCTGCGGCGACGACGCGGAGGACCGGCGCGCCGCGCCGCCGGCCGCCACGGCGTCGACCCCGGCCGACGTGCCGTCCCCGGGCCCGACCGGCGCGGCGGAGGCCACGGCGACGCCCGCCGCCCCGCCGAGCGCCCGGCCGACGGGGGCGGGTCCGGCGGCTCCGAGCGCCGGCGGGCCCACCCAGCGCCGCCCCGCCAGCCCGCCGCCGGTCGAGCTGCCGGTCCGCCCGACCGGGACGCCCGGCGCGCGGCAGGTCGTCGACGCGTTCAAGGCCGCCGGGCTGAAGGTGCCGAACCCCCGGGACCGGTCGGTCGAGTGCGGCCCGGACGGGCTCGGCCTGGGCTGCTCCGAACTGGTCGCGACCGACGCCGTCACCGTGTACGTCTTCCCCGACGAGACCAGCGCCAGCGACATCGCCGAGACGTGGGGCGGCCAGTCGTTCCGGCGGGGCACGGTGGTGCTCAACTACCTGGAGGCGAAGACCCCCGCCGCCGATCGCGCCAGGTACGAGAAGGTCCTCACGGGCCTGCGCTGACAGTGCGGGTCAGCCGCGCAGGCGCAGGCCGCGCGGGGTGGCCCGGAAGCCGGCGGCGGTGAGGGCGTCGCGCAGCGGCGAGGAGCGCACCGCCTCGCCGTCGGCCCGCTCCACCGACATCGCGCCCAACGCGCCGGAGTGGACCGCGTCGGCGAGCGCCTTCCCGGCCGCCGTCAGCAGGTCGGTGTCGTCGGTGAAGGAGAGGATCGTCCGCCCGCCGCGTTCGACGTAGAGCACCAGGTCGCCAGCGACCAGCACCACCACGGCGCCGGCCTTGCGCCCCGCCCGGTGCCCGGTCGCCGGGGCCGCCCCGTCGCCCGAGTCGACCACCCGCTCCGGCCAGGACAGCGCCGCACCGTACGGGTTGGCCGGGTCGGTCGCGGCGAGCACCAGGGTGGGCCCGCCACGCCCCCGCCCGCCGTCGGCCGGCTCGGCCAGCGCCCGGATCCGGTCCACCGCCCCCGGCACCGCGAACTGCGCCGCGCCCAGCCCCTCGACGAAGTAGCCCCGCCGGGCCGCGCCGCGCTCCTCCAGCGCGGAGAGCACCGGATAGACCGCGGCGAAGCCGCCAACCACCTGCTCGGCCATGACCGCGCCCCGGGTCACCACGCCGTGCCGTTCGAGCAGCACGTCGGCCAGGGCGGCGGCGCGCCGGGTCGGGTCGGTGTCGCGCTCCGGCAGCCGCGACCAGCGGCCGGCCACGGTCGGCGGGCCCCCACGCGTCGGCAGGGCCACCCGCCCGGGGCGCCGGTAACGGGTGCGCGGCGCGGCGGCACGGGACCGGTGCGCCCCGCCGCCGCCGAGTGCCGCGCGCAGCGGCGCGAGGGTGTCGTTGGTGAGGTGACCGGCCCACACCAGGTCCCAGACGACGGCGGTCAGCGCGGCGTCGTCGGTCGAGCCGACCCGGTCGGAGAGCGACCGGAAGAACAGCGCCTGCCCGTCGCCGAGCGCGTCCAGCACCGCGTCGTGCAGCGGGGTGCGGGTGAGCGCCTCGTCGGGCGGGGCGAGCAGCAGCGGCGCGACGTCCGCGTAGGCCAGGGTGACCCAGCCGTCCCCGCCGGAGATGGCCCCGGAACCGGCCCAGAGCACCTCGCCGCTGGCGCAGAGCTCGTCGAGCTGGGCGGGGGAGTAGTCGGCGACCCGGCCGGGCAGCACCAGCCGTTCCAGCGCCGACGCCGGCACCGCTGCGCCCTGCAACTGCTCCACGGCGGCGGCCAGCGCCTCCACCCCCCGCGCGGACGAGCCGACCTGCTGCCAGCGGGGCAGGAACGCGGCCAGCGCGCGGGGCGGCACCGGCTCGATCTCCCGGCGCAGCGCGGCCAGGGACCGGCGGCGCAGCAGCCGCAGCACCTCCGCATCACACCACTGGCTGCCGGCAGTGTCGGGGGTGAACTCGCCGGCCACCACCCGACCGGTGGCGGCGAGCCGGCGCAGCGTCTGCTCGACCACGAAGACGCCGAGCCCGAAGCGGGCCGCGCAGGTGGCGGCGGCGAACGGCCCGTGCGTACGCGCGTAGCGGGCGACCAGGTCGCCGAGCGGATCGGCCACCGGGGCGAGGTAAGCCTCGGCCACCCCGACCGGCAGGGCAACGCCGAGGGCGTCGCGCAGCCGCGCCGCGTCCTCGACGCCGACCCAGCGCTCCTCGCCGGCGACGCGTACGCGCAGCACCCGGCGGGCCGCCGCCAGCTCGGTCAGCCACGCGGGGGAGGCGCCCCGCTCGGCCAGCTCCGCCTCCGACAGGTCGCCGACCACGCGGAGCAGCTCGACCACGTCCTCCGCGTCGCGCGGGCGGCGCTGCTCGGTCAGCCAGCGCAGCTGCCGCTCGGTCTCGGCCAGCACCGCCGGATCGAGCAGCTCCCGCAGGTCGACCCGGCCGAGCAGCTCGCCGAGCAGGGTCGAGTCCAGCGCCAGCGCGGCGGCCCGGCGTTCGGCCAGCGGCGCGTCGCCCTCGTAGAGGAAGGCGCCGACGTAGCCGAAGAGCAGCGACCGGGCGAACGGCGACGGCTGGGCGGTCTCCACCTCGACCAGGCGCACCTTGCGGGCGGCCAGGTCGCGCATCAGCTCGGCCAGCGCGGGCTGGTCGAAGACGTCCTGGAGGCACTCCCGGGCGGCCTCCAGGGTGACCGGGAAGTCGGCGTACTCGCGGGCGACGTCGAGCAGCTGGGCGGCGCGTTGCCGCTGCTGCCACAGCGGCTGGCGGCGGCGCGGGTCGCGGCGGGGCAGCAGCAGCGACCGGGCGGCGCACTCGCGGAACCGGGACGCGAAGAGCGCGGACGTGCCGACCGACTCCTCGACGAGCTGGGCGATCTCCTCCGGCTCGAAGACCACCACGTCGGCGCCGGGCGGCTCGTCCGCCGTGTCCGGCAGGCGGACCACGATGCCGTCGTCGGACGGCATCACCTGGGCGTCCACGCCGTAGCGCTCGGCGAGCCGGCGGCCGATGGCCAGCGCCCACGGCCCGTTGACCCGGGCGCCGAGCACGCTGTGCACGGCCAGCCGCCAGTCGCCCAGCTCGTCGCGGAACCGCTCGACCACGACGGTGCGGTCGTCGGGCAGGGACCGGGTGGCGGCGCGCTGCTCGCGCAGGTAGGCCATCAGGTTTCCCGCGGCCCAGTCGTCCAGCCCGCCGGCCCGCAGCGCGGCGACCGCCGTCTCGTCGCTCTGCCGCAGCAGCGAACGCACCCGGGCGCCGATGGCCCGGCCCAGCTCGACGGGGCGGCCGAGCTGGTCGCCCTTCCAGAACGGCATCTTCGCCGCCTGCCCGGGGGCCGGGGAGACCAGCACCCGGTCGGGGGTGATCTCCTCGATCCGCCAGGACGACGAGCCGAGCAGGAAGACGTCGCCGACGCGGGACTCGTAGACCATCTCCTCGTCCAGCTCGCCGACCCGGGCGGCCCGCTCGGCCCCCGCCAGGAAGACGCCGAAGAGGCCCCGGTCGGGGATCGTGCCGCCGCTGGTCACCGCGAGCCGCTGCGCGCCGGGCCGGCCGGTGAGCGTGTCGGTGGCGCGGTCCCAGACCAGCCGGGGCCGCAGCTCGGCGAACGCGGTGGACGGGTAGCGGCCGGAGAGCATGTCGAGCACGGCGTGCAGCGCCGAGTCGGGCAGCTCGGCGAAGGGCGCCGCCCGGCGTACGAGCACGGCCAGGTCACCGACGCGCCACGGCTCCAACGCCACCATGGCGACGATCTGCTGGGCCAGCACGTCGAGCGGGTTGCGCGGGTGGTGCAGCTCCTCGATCGCGCCCTCGGCCATCCGCTCGGCCACCACGGTGCACGACAGCAGGTCACCCCGATGCTTGGGGAAGACCACCCCGCGGGAGACCGCGCCGACCTGGTGCCCGGCCCGGCCCACCCGTTGCAGGCCGGCGGCCACGCTGGGCGGCGCCTCGATCTGCACCACCAGGTCGACGGCGCCCATGTCGATGCCCAGCTCCAGGCTGGAGGTCGCCACCACGGCGGGCAGCTGGCCGGACTTGAGCGCCTCCTCGATGTGCTTGCGCTCCTCCCGGGAGACGCTGCCGTGGTGGGCGCGGGCGATCACCGCCGGCGCGCCGGCCGCCGCGCCGGCCTGCGCCATCAGCTCGGCCGGCGTGCGGCCGACGCGCACCGGCCCTTCGGGGCCGCCCCACTCCTGTGCGCCGCGCGGCGACGGCGTGGGCCCGCCGGCCAGCTCCTCGCCGGCCAGCTCGTTGAGCCGGGCGCAGAGGCGCTCGGCCGAACGCCGGGAATTGGTGAAGACGATGGTCGAGCGGTGTGCCCTGACCAGGGAGAAGACGCGTTCCTCCACCGCCGGCCAGATGGACGCCCGGCGCGTGCCGAGGCCGCCGAGGTCGTCCTCCGGCGGCTCCTGCTCGTCGAGGCGGGTCATGTCCTCCACCGGCACCTGGACGCTGACCTCGATCGTCTTGGCGGTGGGCGGCGCGACCACGTCGACGGGGCGGGCGCCGCCGAGGAAACGGGCGCACGCGTCGACGGGCCGGACGGTGGCGGAGAGGCCGATCCGCTGTGCCGGGGCCGGCAGCAGCTCGTCGAGGCGTTCCAGGGAGAGCGCGAGGTGGGCGCCGCGTTTGGTGCCGGCGACCGCGTGCACCTCGTCGAGGATCACCGTCTCGACGCCGCGCAGGGAGTCGCGGGCGGCGGAGGTCAGCAGCAGGAACAGCGACTCGGGTGTGGTGATGAGGATGTCCGGCGGGGTGCGGGCGAAGGCCCGCCGCTCGTCGGCGGGGGTGTCGCCGGTGCGCATCCCCACGGTGATCTCCGGCGGGGCGACGCCGAGCCGGGTGGCGGCCTGGCGAATGCCCGTGAGGGGAGTGCGCAGGTTGCGCTCGACGTCGACCGCGAGCGCCTTGAGCGGGCTGACGTAGAGCACCCGGCACCGCTGCCGGGGGTCGGCCGGGGCGGGCTCGCGGGCGAGCCGGTCGAGCGACCAGAGGAACGCGGCCAGCGTCTTGCCCGAGCCGGTGGGGGCCACCACCAGCGCGCTGCGCCCGGCGGAGACGGAGCCCCAGGCGCCGGTCTGGGCGGCGGTGGGCGCGGCGAAGGCGGCGCCGAACCACTCCCGGGTGGCCGCGCCGAAACCCGCCATCGCATCCGTCACGCCATCCATCCTGCCCCGGCGGTGTGACATCGGGGCTCTGGGCGGAGGGCCATTGCCCCGCTCCGGCTCATACGCGATGTTTGCGCGTTCAATCCGTTAAGTCTTACTTAACTGCTTGCTTGTGCCCCACAACATAAAGTAACTTCACCCGGAGCGTCGACCCGGGGTGGAGGAGATCGGATTGACCGTCGAGCAGCGGAGCTTCGAGCCCGGCACCGACGTGCTCATCCGCAAGGTCGACGGTCACCTCGCTGCCGTCCGCACCGGGCTGTCCGGCCCGGAGCTGGAGCTGGCCGAGCGGCTCGCCGCCGCGCTGCGGGAGTTGGTCGTCTCCACCGCGCAGGCCAGCGCAGCCGACCGGGGGCAGGTCCGGGCCGCGGTGCACTACTTCGTGCTGCGCCGGGAGAGCCGGGGCCGGTTGCTGCCGGTGCGCTCCCTCGCCGCCGCCCAGCGGGTGGTCAACAAGGTCGTGGTCCAGCTCGGCCGCCCCGACCTGCTGGTGGAGCCCCGTCGCGAGCGCCCCGCCCGGGAGCCCGTCGCCCCCACCGTCGACGTCGCCGTCGGCTGACGGCCGCCCCTCCGCCGGCGCCCGGCCGCCCTCCCGCCCCCGCCCCGGCCAGCTCTCCGCCGGCGCCCGGCCGCCCTCCCGCCCCCGCCCCGGCCAGCTCCCCGCCTGCGCTCGGCCGCCCCTCCGTGTCGCCCCTCGGCTGACGGCTGGCCGGCCGTCTCGGGGCCGGTTACCCGGACGCGGGCGACAACGGGACGAATTCGCGCAAAACCGCCCGCCGGGCGACGATCTGGCGTGTGATCGCACCTAGGTGCCGTCCCACCTCCGGCGCGCGCCGCAGCCACCTCGACCGGGAGCGCGGGTGCTCGTACTGCTGATCCTCCACTTCGTGGCGGCCCTCGTCGCGCCGCTGCTCGTCCGGTGGTGGGGTCCCCGCGCCTGCTACCCGCTGGCGCTGGCGCCGGCGGCGGCGTTCGGCTGGGCGCTGGCCCGCACGCCCGCCGTCCGCGACGGCGGGGCGGTGGTCGAGACGTACCCGTGGATCGGCCAGCTCGGCGTCGACCTGGCGCTGCGGCTGACCACCCTGTCCTGGCTGATGACCCTGCTCGTCGGTGGCGTCGGCGCGCTGGTCCTGGTCTACAGCGCCCACTACTTCGGTCGGGAGTCCGCCGGCATGGCCCGGTTCGCGGCCGTGCTGGTGGCCTTCGCGGGGGCGATGCTCGGCCTGGTCCTCGCCGACGACCTGCTGCTGCTCTACGTCTGCTGGGAACTCACCACGATCTTCTCGTACCTGCTGATCGGGCACAGCACGGAGCGGCGCTCCAGCCGGTGGGCGGCGGCGCAGGCGCTGACCGTGACCACGTTCGGCGGGCTGGCGATGCTGGTGGGGTTCATCATGCTTGGCGGGCACGCCGGCACCTACCGCTGGTCGGAGATCGTCGCCGCCCCGCTGCCAGGCGGGGCGTACCTCGTCGCGGCGGTCGTGCTGATCCTCGCCGGGGCACTGTCCAAGTCGGCGGTGCTGCCGTTCAGCTCGTGGCTGCCGGTGGCGATGGCGGCGCCGACGCCGGTGAGCGCGTACCTGCACGCCGCCGCGATGGTGAAGGCCGGCGTCTACCTGATCGCGCTGCTCGCCCCGGTGCTGGCGAGCGCCGGGCCGTGGCGGCCGGTGGTCGTGGTCGCCGGCCTGGCCACCATGCTGACCGGGGGCTGGGCGGCGCTGCGGCAGACCGACCTGAAGCTGCTGCTGGCGTACGGCACGGTCAGCCAGCTCGGCCTGATCGCGGTGGCCGTCGGGGCCGGCACCCCGGACACCGCGCTCGCCGGGGTGGCGATGCTGCTGGCGCACGCCCTGTTCAAGGCGCCGCTCTTCCTCGTCGTCGGCATCATCGACCACGGCGCCGGCACCCGCGACCTGCGGGAGCTGTCCGGGCTGGGGCGCCGGGCTCCGCTGCTCGTCACCGTGACGGTGCTCGCCGCCGCCTCGATGGCCGGGCTGCCGCCGCTGGTCGGCTTCGTCGCCAAGGAGTCCGTGCTGGCCGCCTTCACCGACCGGCCCGCCGTCGTCGCCGTGCTGGTGGTGGGCACCGCGCTCACCGTCGCCTACAGCGCCCGCTTCGTCTGGGGCGCGTTCGCCACCCGGCCGGGCGTGGAACCGGCCGTGCTCGGGCGGATCCCCGCGTCGATGCTCGCCCCGCCGGCCCTGTTGGCCGCCGTCGGGCTGGCCGCCGGCCCAGCCGCCGGGATCCTCGACGGCCTGCTCCGCCCGTACGCCGAGTCGTTCGGCGTCGTCGGCAAGGACCTGGCGCTCTGGCACGGCCTCAGCCCCGCGCTCGGCCTCTCCGCGCTGGCCGTGGCCGGCGGCGCGGCGCTGTTCGCGCTGCGCGGCCCGCTCGCGCCGGTGCTGGCCCGGCTGCACGTCCCGGTCAGCGGCAACCAGGGGTACGAGTGGCTCATCCGCCGATTCGACCGGCTGGCCATGAGGGTCACCGGCGCGACCCAGCGGGGCTCGCTGCCGCAGTACCTCGGCGTCATCCTGGTCGTGCTCGTCCTGGTGCCCGGCGGGGCGATGCTGGCCACCCGTCCGTGGCGGGAACGGATCGCCCTCTGGGACAGCCCGGTGCAGGTCGTGGTGGTGGCGGTGGTGACCGTCGCGGCGGTGCTGGCGGTGGGCGCCCGCCGGCGGCTGACGGCGATGCTGCTGGTGGGCATGACGGGTTACGGCACGGCGATGCTCTTCGTGGTCTACGGCGCGCCGGACCTGGCACTGACCCAGTTCCTCGTCGAGACCGCCACCATCGCGGTGTTCGTGCTGGTGCTGCGCCGGCTGCCGGAACGGTTCTCGGCCCGCCCCAGACGCCCGAAGTGGGCGCGTCGGACGATCGGGCTGGTGGTCGGCGTGGTGGTCGGCGGGCTGGCCCTGACCGCCGCCTCGGCCAGGCGGGCGCCCACCATCTCCGCCGAGTTCCCGGACCTGGCCGTCACCCACGGCTACGGCCGCAACGTGGTCAACGTGACCCTGGTCGACATCCGGGCCTGGGACACGATGGGCGAGCTGTCGGTGCTGGTGGTGGCCGCGACCGGCGTGGCCAGCCTGGTCTTCCAGCGCTCCCGGACCGGGCCCCGCCCGCGCCGCCCGGAGCGGCCGAACCGGGTGCAGCGGCCGGGGCACCGGGTCTGGCTGCGCGGCGGGTCGACCCTGCACGAGCGGCAGCGTTCGATCGTGCTCGAGGTGGTGACCCGCCTGGTCTTCCACACGGTGGTGGTCTTCTCCCTGTTCCTGCTCTTCGCCGGCCACAACGCGCCGGGCGGCGGTTTCGCCGGCGGCCTGGTGGCGAGCCTTGCGCTGGCCGTGCGCTACCTGGCCGGCGGCCGCTACGAGCTGGCCGAGGCCGCCCCGGTCGGCGCCGGCACGGTGCTCGGCGCCGGCCTCTTCGTCTCGATCGGCACCGGCGCCGTCGCCCTGTTCGCGGGCGGCACGGTGCTCGAGAGCGCCCGGATCAACCTGTGGCTGCCGGTGATCGGGGACTTCTACCTGGTCACGTCCCTCTTCTTCGACGTGGGCGTCTACCTGGTCGTGGTCGGGCTGGTGCTGGACATCCTGCGCAGCCTCGGCGCCGAGGTGGACCGGCACATCGAGGCGGCCGGCGCGTCCGGGGGCGGCCTGCGGGTCGACGGGCAGGGGGAGCGGACGTGAGGACGGGCGGCGCGGGACCGACCCTGGTGCTGGTCGTCGCCGCCGGGGTGCTGGTCGGCTGCGGGGTCACCCTGCTGCTGGAACGCAGCCTGACCCGGATCCTGCTCGGCGTCATCCTGCTCGGCAACGGGGTGAACGCGCTCATCCTGCTCGGCGGGCGCTCGGGTGCCGCCCCGGTGGTCGGCACGGCGCCCGCCGGCACCTTGAGCGACGCGCTGCCGCAGGCCATGATCCTCACCGCCATCGTGATCACCTTCGGGCTGACCGCGTTCCTGCTGGCGGTGAGCTACCGCAGCTGGTACCTCACGGGCGACGACGAGGTCCCCGACGACATCGAGGACCGGCAGATCAGGCATGCGGTCGAGCGCAGCGAACTGACCGCCGCCGACCTCGGCGGCGAGGGCCCGGACGCCGACCCCGAGCAGGTCGACCCGGAGCCGCCGCGCCGGCTCCACCGCGGGGACGGCCCCGGATGACCGGGTACGCGGGACGGGGCGCCCGATGAGCTGGCTCGTGCCGCTGCCCGTGGTGGTGCCGCTGCTGGGCGCGGCGCTGACCCTGCTGCTGGCCCGGTGGCCCGGGGCGCAACGGGTCGTCAGCGTGGCCTGCCTGACCGCCACGCTGGCGGTGGCGGCGGTGCTGCTGGTGGAGGCGTACCGGCACGGGCCGGTGGTGGTCCAGGTCGGCGGGTGGTCGGCGCCGGTGGGCATCGTGCTGGTCGCGGACCAGCTCGCCGCGTTGATGCTGGTGGTCTCCTCGGCGGTGACCCTGTGCGTGCTGCTCTACTCCGTCGGGCAGGGGCAGGGGGACTTCGGCGAGACCGTCCCGGTGACCATCTACCACCCCACCTACCTGGTGCTGACCGCCGGCGTGACCAACGCGTTCCTCGCCGGCGACCTGTTCAACCTCTTCGTCGGCTTCGAGATCCTGCTGGCCGCGAGCTTCGTGCTGATCACCCTCGGTGGCACCGAGACCCGGATCCGCACCGGCTCGACGTACGTGGTGGTCAGCATCCTGTCCTCGATGATCTTCCTCGCCTCGGTGGGGCTGGTGTACGCGGCCACCGGCACCCTGAACATGGCCCAGTTGGCGCACCGGCTGGACGCGCTGCCCGACGGCGTACGGCTGACCCTTGAGCTGATGCTGCTGCTCGCCTTCGGGGTCAAGGCGGCGGTCTTCCCGCTCTCGGCCTGGTTGCCGGACAGCTACCCGACGGCGCCGGCCCCCGTCACGGCGGTCTTCGCCGGCCTGCTCACCAAGGTCGGCGTGTACGCGATCATCCGCACCGAGACGCTGCTCTTTCCCGGCGGCCACGTCTCCGGGCTACTGATGGTGGTGGCCGGGCTGACCATGGTGGTCGGCATCCTCGGCGCGGTCGCCCAGTCCGACATGAAGCGGCTCTTCTCGTTCACCCTGGTCAGCCACATCGGCTACATGATCTTCGGAGTGGGGCTGAGCACCGTCGCCGGGCTCTCCGGCGCGATCTTCTACGTGGTGCACCACATCACCATCCAGACCACGCTGTTCCTGGTCGCCGGCCTCGTCGAGGAGCGGGCCGGCAGCACCGACCTGCGCCGCATCGGCGGGCTGGCCCGGGCGGCCCCGCTGCTCGGCGTCCTCTTCTTCGTCCCCGCCATGAACCTCGCCGGGATTCCGCCCTTCTCCGGGTTCCTCGGCAAGCTCGGCCTGCTCCAGGCCGGCGTCGCGGCCGGCGAGCCGCTGCCCGGCGTGCTGGTCGCGGCGGGGACGGTGACGAGCCTGCTCACCCTCTACGTGGCCTCGCGGGTGTGGAACATCGCCTTCTGGCGCGCCCCCCGGCTGGCCACCACCGAGCCGGTCGTCCACCTGCCGGCGCTGATGGTCGGCGCGACGATCGCGCTGGTCGGGCTGGGGCTGGCGCTGACCGTCGTCGCCGGGCCGCTGTTCGACGTCACCGCCGACGCGGCGGTCGACCTGCGCGAGCGCACCCCGTACATCCGTTCCGTGCTGCCGGTCGGTGTCCCGTGACCCCGGCCTCCGGGGCGCCGCCGCGCGGGCGGGGGCGGCGGCGCGACCGACTGATCGCCTTCGGCTGGCTGGTGCTGGTCTGGAGCCTGCTCTGGGGGGACTTCTCGTGGGGCAACCTCGCGGGCGGGACGCTGGTGGCCGGTGCCGTGCTGCTGTTCTTCCCGCTGCCGCCGGTGAGCTTCGGCGGCCGGCTGCGCCCCGGGCCGCTGGTCGTCTTCGCGGTGCGCTTCGTCGGCGAACTGGTCAGCGCCAGCGCGCACGTCGCCCGGGTCGCGGTGCAGCCCGGCTACCGGCCCCGGGGGGCGATCATCGCGGTCCGCCTGCGGGTGCGTACCGACCTGAACCTGGCGCTCACCGCCGAGGCGATCTCGTTGGTGCCGGGCACGCTGATCGTCGAGGTGGACCGGGACGTCGGAGTCCTCTACGTGCACGTGTTCGACACCCACGGCCCGCAGGACCTGCGCGGCAGCCGGCAGCGGATCCTCGCCGTCGAGCGGCGGATCGTCCGCGCGGTCGGCTCCGACGCCGAGGTGCGCCGGGTCGGCGCCGATCCCGTCGAGAGGGGACCCGAACCGTGATCACGTTCCTCGCCGCCACCCTCACCGTCCTGTTCTCGGTGACCGCGCTGCTGGCCCTGATCCGGCTCTACCGCGGGCCGTCGCTGATCGACCGGGTGGTCGCGGCCGACATGCTGCTCGCCACCATGGTGGGCGCGGTGGGCGCGGAGGCCGCGGTGAACCGCCACGCCACCACCCTGCCGGTGCTGGTGGCGCTGTCCATGCTCGGTTTCGTCGGGTCGGTGTCGCTGGTCCGCTTCGCCGTGCGCGAGGACGGGGAGGCCTGATGTGGGGCACGCTGGCCGACTGGCTGGGCGGCGGCTGCCTGGTGGCCGGCGCCCTGCTGAGCCTCGCCGCCGGGATCGGGGTGCTGCGCTTCCCGGGCACCCTGGACCGGATGCACGCCGCGACCAAGCCGCAGGTGCTCGGGGTGCTGCTCCTGCTGCTCGGCGTGGCGCTGCGCCTGCGTACCCCGGCCGACCTGGGCATGGTGGCGCTGGTCGGGATCTTCCAACTGGCCACCGCCCCCGTGGCGGCCCAGATGATCGGCCGGGCCGCGTACCGGGCCGGCCGGGTCGAGCCGGGTCTGCTCGACGCCGACGAGCTCGCGTCCGCCGACCGCCGTGCGGGTGGCGGGGGCGGTCCGTCCTGACCCGCGCGGACGTCGAGGGGCCTTCGGCACACCCTCAGCGGATATCCAGCCGATCCCGATAAAATGGGCCGCATGATCGACTCTTCTGCCCAGGAGGGCAGCAGTAGCCAGCCGGGTCGTGCCCGGCATATCCCGACCCCGACGACCCCGGGAGCCCTGAGCGACCCGTGTTGATCGTCGTTGGTCTTCTACTCATCACTGTTCTCACCGTCGCCACGGGTTACTTCGTGGCCCAGGAGTTCGGCTACGTCGCCGTGGACCGGGGCCGGCTCAAGCAGCTGGCCGACGACGGCGACAAGGCCGCCGCCCGGGCGCTCGAGGTGACCGCGAGGCTGTCGTTCATGCTCTCCGGCGCGCAGCTCGGCATCACCGTCACCGCCCTGCTGGTCGGTTACGTCGCCGAGCCGTTCCTCGGTGCCGGGCTGGCCGAGCTGCTCGGGCTCGCCGGCGTCTCCACGGCCGTCACGCTGCCGCTCTCCGTGGCCCTGGCCCTGGTCCTCGCCACCGTGGTGCAGATGGTCCTCGGCGAGCTGGCCCCGAAGAACCTCGCCATCGCCCGGCCCGAGCCCCTCGCGAAGGCCCTGAGCAGCTCCACCCTGATCTACCTCAAGGTCGCCGGTCCGCTGATCAAGCTCTTCGACCGGGCCGCGGTCCGGCTGCTGCGACGCGTCGGCATCGAGCCGATCGAGGAGCTGCCCAGCGGCGCCACCCCGCAGGACCTGGAACAGATCATCGCCGAGTCCCGCCAGGAGGGGCACCTCACCGACGAGATGTCCACGCTGCTCGACCGGGGGCTCGACTTCCGGGGGCTGACCGCGGGCGAGGTCATGGTGCCCCGCGTCGACGTGCACACCGTACGCGCGCACGAGCCGCTCAGCCGGGTGGTCGAGCTGCTCGACACCGGCAAGTCCCGCTTCCCCGTACGCGGCACCGAGGGCGTCGACGACCTCGTCGGCGTCGTCGGCATCGCCGACGTGCTCGGCGTACCCCCGGAGCGGCGCGCGAGCACCCCGGTCAGCGCGGTCGCCGGCCCCCCGCTCCTGGTGCCGGAGACCCTGCCGCTGCCGACGGTGCTGGACCGGCTGCGCTCCGGCCACCGGCAGCTCGCCTGCGTGGTCGACGAGTACGGCGGCTTCGCCGGCGTGATCACGCTGGAGGACATCGCCGAGGAACTCGTCGGCCCGATCCGGGACGAGGACGACCCGCCGGAGCGCGCCCCGGCCCGCCAGGAGGACGGCTCCTGGGTGGTGCCGGCCCGCTGGCGCATCGACGAGGTGGCCGACAGCACCGGCATCTCGCTGCCCGAGGCGCCGGAGTACGACACGCTCTCCGGCCTGGTCATGCGGGAGCTGGGGCGGGTCCCCGAGGTCGGTGACCGGCTGGAGATCAGCCTGCCGGCCGACGGCGAGGACGGCGCGGAGGAACCGCGCGCCCTGGTCGAGGTGCTGGCCGTCGACCGGCACGTGGCCGACTCGGTCCGACTGCGGATCGCCGAGCCCGGGGAGGTGTCCGCATGAGCCCCGGCATCGCACTCTTCACGTCGGTGATCCTGCTGGCGTTGAACGGCTTCTTCGTGGCCGCCGAGTTCGCCCTGGTGGCCAGCAAGCGTTACCGGCTGGAGCACGCGGCCGCCGGAGGCGGCCGGGCCGCCCGGGCCGCGCTCGACGGCGTACGCGAGCTGTCCCTGATGCTCGCCGGCGCGCAGCTCGGCATCACGCTCTGCACCCTGGGGCTCGGCGCGCTCGCCGAGCCGGCGATCGAGCACCTGCTGAGCCCGCTGCTGCACGCGGTCGGGCTGCCGACCGCCGCGAGTCACGTGATCGCGCTGATCTTCGCGCTGAGTCTCGTCACCTTCCTGCACCTGGTGGTCGGGGAGATGGCGCCGAAGTCCTGGGCGATCACCCACCCGGAGCGCTCGGCAGTGCTGCTGGCGCTGCCGTTCCGCGCCTTCGCGCGGGTCGCCCGCCCGTTGCTGTCGGTGATGAACGCCCTGGCCAACGCGATGCTGCGGCTGGTCAAGGTCAACCCGCAGGACCAGCTCGCCCAGGTGCACGGCCCGGACGAGCTGCGCATGCTGCTGGAGCAGTCGCGCGAGCACGGGCTGCTGGGCGCGGAGCAGCACCAGATGCTGACCAGCATGCTGGAGTTGCAGGGCACCACGGTGGCTCAGGTGATGGAGCCGTTCGACCAGATGGTGACGGTGCGCCGGGACGAGGGCGCCGACCGGATCGAGCAGGTCAGCCGGGACAGCGGCCGGTCGCGGCTGGCCGTGCTGGACGCCAACGGCGACGTCTGCGGCCTGGTCCACGTCCGGGAGGCGGTGCGGGCCACCACCACGGGGCGCGCGGTCACCGCCGGCGACCTGATGACCAACGCCCTCACCCTGCCGGCCTCGGCGTCGGTCAGCGACGCCGTGGCGGAGATGCGCGCCCGGCAGTCCCAGCTCGCGCTGGTGCGCAACGGTGGCGGGCCGACCCGGCCGGTCGGGTTCGTCGCGCTGGAGGACCTGCTGGAGGAGGTCATCGGCGAGTTCGACGACGAGACCGACCCGGTGCCGCGCGGTCGACGCATGAGGTGAAACCGGATAGGTGGCCGCTCTTCGTCGAAGTCGGGGCGGCCACCCGCCGGGTCCGCGACGATGGGGGTGGCCCCACCCGCCGGGTCGGCGACGCCAGGGGTGACCCCACGCGCGGGGTCGGCGGCCGTGGGTGGCAGGGCCGGCCCAGTCGTGGACGGGGGAGTGCCGTGCGGTTGACGGGGGTGTCGCCCGAGTCCGGCTGGACCGGACTGTCGGTGCGGACCGCCCTGGCCAACGCGAGCACCCGTCCCGGGCTGCGGCTGCCGGGGCGGGTCACCGTCGTCGCGGGCTCCACCGACGTACCCGTCCTGCACGTCCGGCTCGGCCTGGTCACCACGGCCGAGCCGGACGACCCGGAGGCGCCCCGTCGGCTGGTGCAGTTCCACCAGGCGACGGTGGCCGACGCGTTCGTGCTGCGGGCCGGGCGGGGCCGGTCGATCCCGTTCGAGTTCCCGCTGCCGTGGGAGACCCCGGTGACCGTGTTCGGCGGGGTGCCCCTGCTCAGCCTGCGGATGGGGCTGCGTACGGAGGTGGCGGTCGAGCCCCGCCTCGACCAGGGCGCGATGGTGCCGGTCTTCGTGCATCCGCTGCCCACCCAGGCGCACGTCCTGGCGGCCCTCGACACGCTCGGCTTCAGCATGCGCCAGGCCGGCCTGGTCGACGGGCGGCTGCCGGGGGTCGCGCAGACCCTGCCGCTGCACCAGCGGCTGGGCTACTGGGTGGCGCCGCTCTACGCCGGGCCGATCACCGAGCTGGAGCTGATCTTCATCGCCGAGCCGGCCGGCCTGGAGGTGATCCTCTGGCTGGACCGGCGGCTGGCCCTGGCCGGGATCACCCACCAGAGCATCAGCCGGTTCCGGGTCTGGCACGTCGGCGCCGACCAGCGGGACTGGATCGCGACCGTGGACGCCTGGCTGCGTACGGCGATCAACCGGCACGCCGCGGCCGCCGCGCACGCCGACTGGTCCGCGACCCTCTCCGGGTCGGCGCACGTCAGCCGCCCGCCGGACGAGCCGATCCACCCCGGCTTCGGCCTGGGCGGCACGGCCGGCGGAGCCGGCGTCGGCGGCTCCGGTGGCGGTGACGGCACCTGACGCTCCGGTGGCGGTGACGGCACCTGACGCTCCGGTGGCGGTGACGGCACCTGACCGGACCGGGTCAGGCGGTGGCGGTGGCCAGCTTGAGGCTGAAGCCCAGGAAGAGCGCGGCGACGCCCGTGGTGGCGCCGGCGGCCAGGCGGTGGCGCCGACGGAACTGGGCCGCCAGGAACGTGCCCGTGAAGATCAGCGCGGTGAGGTAGAGCGCGCTGGTGACCTGGGCGATCAGCCCGAGCAGCAGGAACGACAGCGCCGGCCAGGCGTAACCCGGGTCCACGAACTGGATGAAGAACGAGACGAAGAAGAGGATCGCCTTCGGGTTGAGCAGGCTGATCACCAGCGCCTTGCGGAAGGGGCTGCGCAGCGCCGCCGGCTCCGCGGCGTCGATGAGCCGCGGGGTGGCCGGGTCGTTGCGGGTCCGCCAGCGCCGCCACGCGCCGCGCAACATCGTCAATCCCACATAGCCGAGGTACGCGGCGCCAGCGTACTTGATCACCAGGAAGAGCGGCGGGTAAGCCTGGACCAGCGACGCCACGCCGGCGGCGGAGAGGAACATGAGTATCCCGTCGCCGACGAAGACCCCGCCGGCCGCCCGGTAGCCGGTCGCCACGCCCCGCTGCGCGGCGGTGGAGAGCACGAAGAGGGAGTTGGGCCCGGGCAGCAGAACGATCGCCACGGTGCCCAGCACGTACGTCCAGATGTCGGTGATGCCCAGCACGCCCGCCATCATGGGGCCACGGGTGCCGTCCGGCGAAGCCTTTCCCGGAGCGTGACCTGTGCGTTCGGCCACTCGTCGACGATCATCGAATACTGCACGGTGTCCCGCCAGGAGCCGTCCGGGCGGAGCCGGTGCCGGCGCAGCACCCCCTCGCGGGACGCGCCGAGGCGCTCGATGGCCCGCTGCGAGCGCTCGTTGCGGACGTCGGTGTGCCAGACCACCCGCTCCGCGCCCAGTTCCTCGAAGGCGCGGGTGAGCAGCAGCAGCTTCGCCTCGGTGTTGATCGCGGTGCGCCACCAGGGCCGGCCCAGGTAGGTGTAGCCGATCGCCACCGCCCGGCGCTCCGGGTCCACCTCGTAGAAGGAGGTGGTGCCGACCACCGCCCCGGTCACCGCGCAGCGCTGCACCCAGGGCACCCGCTCGCCCCGCCGGTGTGCGGCCAGCGCGGTGGCGATCCCGTCGGCGGTGCCGGCGACGTCGGCCGGCTGCGGGCTGCCCAGGTACCGCCAGACCTCCGGGTCGGCGGTCGCGGCGTGCAGCTCGTCGGCGTGCGCGAGGTCGAGCGGTTCCAGCAGCACGTGCTCCCCGCGCAGCACCGCCGGGTCGAGCCACGGCGACGTCCGCTCCCGCAGGTACGCCGGCACCGGCACGCCCACCCCGGCGTCGGGCTCGGGCAGCCCGGCGGTCAGCCGCAGCGGCACCACGCCGGCCCAGTGCGGCAGGGCGAGGTCGGTCTCCTCGTCGCGTACGCCGCCGGTGCGGGCGCGCACCGACACCTCCCGCAGCGGCAAAGCCAGCACGGCCGTCTCGGCCAGCTCCCGGCGCGACGGCGGACGGCTGTCGGCGCTGCGCCCGGCGGCGGCCTTCTCCACCAGGGCGGTCAGCATCCGCAGCTTCTCCCGCTGGTCGGTGACCAGGCGGGCGGTGCCGTGGGCGACCACCGAGCGGTAGTTGGCGCTGTGGTGGAACTGCGAGCGGCCGTAGACGAGGCCGTCGAGCAGGGTGACGGCGACGCAGACCGGCAGTCCGTCGCCCCGGGCGGCGAGCAGTGGCCGGCTGCCGGTGGAGCCGTGCAGATAGAGGGTGTCGCCGACGCGGACGTGCAGGGTGGGCAGCACCCGGGGTTCGCCGTCGACGGTGAACCCGAGCGCGCAGTCGTACGCCTCGTCGAGGATCGCGTGCGCGGCGGCCTCGTCGTAGCTCATCCGTTCCCGGGAGCGGCTGGCGGTGGTCCGGTCGGTGGGTGCGTACATGGCTCGACCTTTGTTCTAGTACAATCCCTGATTTGTGTCAGCACGCTATCAGGTCGCCGGTACGACGGCCGCCGAGATTTCGGCCAGCATCGAATCGGGCATCCGCTCCGCCGCCCTCGCCCCCGGCGACGCGCTGCCCCCGGTGCGGGAGCTCGCCGCCCAACTCGCGGTGAGCCCGGCCACCGCGGCCCGGGCCTACCAGGAGCTGCGCCAGCGCGGCCTGGTGGTCACCGCCGGCCGGCACGGCACCCGGGTCCGGCCCCGGCCGCCGGTGGCGTCCCGCCGCTCCGCGCTGCGCCCGCCGACCGCCCCCGGCCTGCGCGACCTCTCCCGGGGCGAGCCGGACGTGCGGCTGCTGCCGCCCCTCGGGGCGCACCTCGCCGGCCTCGCCGCCGTCGCGGGGGAGCCGGTCGGCTACCCCGCGGCCGGGGTGCTGCCCGAACTGGCCGAGGCGGCCCGCGAGCGGCTGGCCGCCGATGGCGTACCGGCGACCGAGCTGACCGTCACCGGCGGCGCGCTGGACGGCATCGAGCGGCTGCTCGGCGCGCACCTGCGCCCCGGCGACGCGGTCGCGGTCGAGGACCCGGGCTGGGCCAACCTGCTCGACCTGGTCGCCGCGCTCGGGCTGCGGCCGATCGGCGTGCCGGTCGACGACGACGGTCCGCTGGTCGCCGGGGTCGCCGCCGCGCTCGCCGCCGGCGCACGGGCGCTGATCGTGACGAGCCGGGCCCAGAACCCCACCGGCGCGGCGGTCTCCGCCGAGCGGGCCGGGGAGCTGCGCGCCCTGCTCGCCGGCCGGTCCGACCTGCTGCTGATCGAGGACGACCACGCCGCCGAGCTGGCCCGCGTACCGCTGCACCCGCTCGCCGGGGCGACCCCGGCGTGGGCCTTCGTCCGCTCGGTGAGCAAGCCGTTCGGCCCCGACCTGCGGCTGGCCGTGCTGGTGGGCGACGAGACCACCGTGGCCCGGGTGGCCGGTCGGGCCCGGGTCGGCGCCGGCTGGGTCTCCACCGTGCTGCAACGGCTCGTCCTGGCGCTGTGGCGGGACCCCGCCGTGGCTGAGCTGGTGGACCGGGCCGCCGGCAGCTACGAGCGGCGGCGCACGGCGCTGATCGACGCGCTCGCCAGCCACGGCCTGGTCGCCCACGGCCGCAGCGGCATCAACGTCTGGCTGCCGGTCGACGACGAGACCAGCGTGCTGACCGCGCTGCGCGACGCCGGCTGGGCGGTCGCGCCCGGCGCGCTGCACCGGATCGCCGGCCCGCCGGCGCTGCGGATCACCGTCAGCTCGCTCGACGAGGCGGAGATCCCGGACCTGGCCGAGGCCGTGGCCCGGGCCGTCCGGCCCACCCCCGCCGCCGGCTTCACGGCGTGAGCGGGGAGCCTGCCGCGACCCCGGACGGCCCGGGGTGGGCGACGCCGCGTCGGCACTCCGCCCACACCGTCCACTTTGTGCGCACCGGCGTGTCCCTCCCGGCGGGTCCCCGCGCGTGTTCCCTCCCGCACCGGGTAGAACAGTCGCCATGGCCGAGCAGACCGAGACCGCGCCGGGCGCGCAGAAGTTCATCCCGCCGCGCGCCGACACCCTCGACGACCTGCGCGCCGCCGCCGCCGGCTGCCGGGGCTGCGAGCTCCACCGGGACGCCTCGCAGACCGTCTTCGGTCGCGGCGACGCCGGCGCCCGGGTGGTCTTCGTCGGCGAGCAGCCCGGCGACCTGGAGGACCAGAAGGGCCTGCCGTTCGTCGGCCCCGCCGGCCGGCTGCTGCGCAGGGCGGTCGACGACGCCCGACTCGACCCCGGCCACATCTACCTCACCAACGCCGTGAAGCACTTCCGCTTCGAGCTGCGCGGCAAGCGACGCATCCACCAGACCCCGGACCGCGTGCACGTCACCGCCTGCCGGCCCTGGCTGGTCGCCGAGTTCGCCCAGCTCCGCCCGGAGATCGTGGTGGTGCTCGGCGCCACCGCCGCAAAGGCCCTGCTCGGCCCGACGTTCCGGGTCACCCGCCAGCGCGGCGAGCTGCTGCCCTGGCCGGAGTCGGCCCAGCACCCGGAGGACTTCCGGCGGGTGCCGGTGGACTCCGCGGGCGCCGTCGCGGACGCCCCGCCGGCCCGGCTGCTGGCCACCATCCACCCGTCCGCCGTGCTGCGCGCCGACGACCAGGACAAGGCGTACGAGGGGTTGGTCGCCGACCTCACCGTGGCCGCCCGCGCCCTCGCCGGCTGACCGGCCGGTGTCCGCCGGTCGGCGGTCAGTCCGGCGTCGTGATCTTGCCGTGGACGTCCTTGGCGACGATCCGCCCGTCGCGCACCCGGTAGACGTCCAGCCCGCGCAGCACCGTACCGTCCTCGGCCGGCGCCCACGCCCACTCGCAGACCGCCCGCTCGCCGTCCGCCCACACCGCCCCCAGGGCCGGGCCTGGTCCGGGACCGAGCTGGCTGGCGAGAACCGCGCGCACCGCGTCGCGCCCCCGCACCGTGCCGGCCGGCCCGTCCCAGGCGCTGGGACAGTACGTGACGTCCTCGCTCAGGAAGCCGACGACCGCGTCGAGGTCCCCCCGCTCCCAGGCCGCGTTGAACTCCTCCACCAATCCCCGTGCGTCGGTCACGCCCGCACAGTAACCCTCCGCCGCCCGGCTCGCGGGAGCCCCCAAGGCGAATCTTGGACAGTTGCCGTTCGCCGCGAACGGCAACTGTCCAAGATTCACCTTGAGCCCGACCGGCGGACGGCCGGTTGGGCCGCGGCAGCGTCGGTGGCGGCGTACGCAGCGTGTGTGCCGGGTGGGCGGCCCCTGGGCAGGGCGGGTGAGCGGTGCCACACTTGCCGCCATGGAGCAGCATCTCTACGAGCGCGACCACGAGGAGTTCCGCGAGCTGTGCCGCGAGTTCCTGACCCGCGAGGCGGTGCCCCACCACGAGCGCTGGGAGGCCGACGGCATCGTCGACCGCGAGGTGTGGCGCCGGGCCGGGGCGGCTGGCCTGCTGGGCATGGACGTCGACGCGGAGTACGGCGGCGGCGGGCAGCGGGACTTCCGGTTCAACGCCGTGCTGGACGAGGAGATCGTCGCCAGCGGCTGCACGGGGCTCGGCTTCGGCCTGCACAACGACGTGGTGGCGCCGTACCTGACCGAGCTGACCACCGACGAGCAGCGCAAGCGCTGGCTGCCCGGGTTCTGCTCCGGCGACCTGGTCACCGCGATCGCGATGAGCGAGCCCGGCGCCGGCTCCGACCTGGCCGGGATCCGCACGAGCGCGGTCCGCGACGGCGACGGCTGGGTGCTCAACGGCCAGAAGACCTTCATCACCAACGGGGAGATGGCCGACCTGGTGGTCGTGGTCGTGCGTACCGCCCCGGAGCAGGGCGCGCACGGGGTGAGCCTGATCGCGGTGGAGAGCGGCACCCCCGGCTTCTCCCGGGGCCGGCGGCTGGCCAAGGTCGGGCTCAAGGCCAACGACACCGCCGAGCTGTTCTTCGACGACTGCCGGGTGCCGGCGGATAACCTGATCGGCACCGAGAACCACGGCTTCTACCACCTGATGGCCAACCTGCCCCGGGAGCGGCTCAGCATCGCGGTCGTCGCGGTGGCCGCCGCCGAGCGGCTGCTCGCCGTCACCCTCGACTACGCCCGCTCCCGGCAGGCGTTCGGCCGGCCGATCGGCGCGTTCCAGCACAACCGCTTCCTGCTGGCCGAGCTGGACACCGAGGTCACCATCGCCCGTACCTTCGTCAACCACTGCGTCGCGGAGTACGGCGCCGGCCGGCTCTCGGTCACCGACGCGGCCAAGGCGAAGTGGTGGACCACCGAGCTGCAGAACAAGGTCGCCGACCGCTGCGTGCAGCTGCACGGCGGCTACGGCTACATGCTGGAGTACCCGGTGGCAAAGGCGTGGCTGGACGGGCGGGTGCAGACGATCTACGGCGGCACCACCGAGATCATGAAGGAGATCATCGGCCGGGGCCTCGGGTTGTAACGTCGACGGGCTGCCGGGTGGCGGGGCGGGTGCGCAAGGATGAGATGGCCCCTCGCCCCTTACCTCGAAGGAGCCGCCATGGCCACCGACCTCGCCGCGCCGCTCGCCGCGGCCGACGTCGCGCCCATCCAGCGGCGTACCCTGCGGCTGCTCTTCGTCACCCAGATCGTCGGCGGGATCGGGGTGACCATCGGCGTCGCCGTCGGGGCGCTGCTCGCCTCCGACGTCGCCGGCACCGCCGTCGCGGGCCTGGTCAGCAGTGCCGCCGTGGTGGGCGGGGCGTTGCTCGCCGTGCCGGTCACCCGGATCATGACCGTGCGTGGCCGGCGGCCCGGCCTGGTCGTCGCGTACCTCACCGGCGCGGCCGGCGGCGCCCTGGTGGTCCTCGCCGCGGTGACCCGCTGGGTCCCGCTGCTCTTCCTCGGCATGCTCCTGTTCGGCGGCGGCAGCGCGGCCAACCTCCAGGCCCGCTACACGGCGGTGGACCTGGCCGAGCCGGCGCGCCGGGGCCGCCAGCTCTCGTTGATCGTCTGGGCCACCACCCTCGGCGCGGTCGCCGCGCCGAACTTCGCCTCGCTCGCCGACCGCACCACCAGCGGCTGGGGGCTGCCGACGCTGGCCGGTCCGTTCGCGTTCAGCGCCGTCGCGCTCGTGCTGGCCGCCGGGGCGATCCTGGCGCTGCTGCGGCCGGACCCGCTGCTCACGGCGCGCCGGCTGGCGGCGGCCGGCACCCCGGCGGCCCCCGTCGTCGCGCCGGGGCCGACCGCCCGGCGCGGTGCGGGCATGCGGGCCGCCTGGGCGGTGGTACGCGCGCGGCCGGCCGCCCGGCTCGGCATCGTCGCGGTGGCGGTCGGCCACCTGGTCATGGTCGCGGTGATGGTGATGACCCCGGTGCGCCTGCACGAGTGGCACGACGACGCCGACGTGCTGCGGGTGGTCGGTCTCGTGCTGAGCCTGCACATCGCCGGCATGTACGCCCTCGCCCCGGTGGCGGGCTGGCTCACCGACCGGGTCGGTCGCCGGGCGGTGATCCTCGGTGGCGTCGGGCTGCTGCTCACGGCGTGCGCGGTCGCCGGTACGGCCGGGCACCACACGGCCTGGCTCTCGGTCGGGTTGTTCCTGCTCGGCCTGGGCTGGTCGGGGACCATGGTCGCGGGCTCGACGCTGCTGTCGGAGTCCGTGCCGGTGGGGATCCGGCCGAGCGTGCAGGGGCTCTCCGACCTGACCATGGGGCTCGCCGGTGCCGCCGCCGGGGCGGTCAGCGGGTTTGTCGTGGAGGCGGCCGGTTACCCGGTGCTCACCGGGCTCGCGGCGGTCGCGGTGGTGCCCCTGGTGACGCTAGCGTTGCGGCCGGTGCCGGTGGGGGCACCGGACGAGGAGGACTGATCACGTGCGGCTGACCGACTTCTGGACCCGGCTCGAGGAGGCGTTCGGCCCCGGCTACGCGGCCAGCATCGCCCGTGACCAGGTGCTCTCCCAGCTCGGCGGGCGGACCGTCGAGCAGGCCCTGGCGTCGGGTGAGCAGACCCACGTGGTGTGGCGCGCGGTCTGCGCCGCCTATCCCGACCGGGTGCCCGCGCGACTACGCTGAGCAGCCGTTTCGTGGCTTCCGCGTGTCGCTTGCCGCCTCGTACACCTGTTCGGCTATTGTCCACAGCGGGGTGCTCGTCCACAGCTCACGGCCGGTCGGCTGGTTTTCTGTCGGACCCAGCGCCTAGCGTGTCCGCGTGACGCGAAGCTCAGGAAAGACGCCGGCGAAGGCAGGGGTGGCAAACATGGCCGCAGGGCCCGACCGGGAGAAGGCACTCGACCTTGCTCTCGCTCAGATCGACAAGCAGTTCGGCAAGGGTTCGGTGATGCGGCTGGGAGAGCGTCCGGTCGTTCAGACCTCGGTGATTCCGACGGGTTCGATCGCGCTCGACGTGGCGCTCGGCGTGGGCGGTCTGCCCCGGGGCCGGGTCGTCGAGATCTACGGCCCGGAGTCCAGCGGTAAGACCACGGTGGCCCTGCACGCGGTGGCCAACGCCCAGCGGGCCGGCGGCATCGCCGCCTTCGTCGACGCAGAGCACGCGCTCGACCCGGAATACGCCAAGGCCCTCGGCGTCGACACCGACTCCCTGCTGGTCTCCCAGCCGGACACCGGCGAGCAGGCGCTGGAGATCGTGGACATGCTGGTCCGCTCCGGCGCGATCGACATCATCGTGATCGACTCGGTGGCGGCCCTGGTGCCACGCGCCGAGATCGAGGGCGAGATGGGCGACAGCCACGTGGGCCTCCAGGCCCGGCTGATGAGCCAGGCGCTGCGGAAGATCACCGGTGTGCTCAACAACACCGGCACCACGGCGATCTTCATCAACCAGCTCCGCGAGAAGATCGGCGTGATGTTCGGCAGCCCCGAGACCACCACGGGCGGCCGGGCGCTGAAGTTCTACGCCTCGGTCCGGCTCGACGTGCGCCGCATCGAGAGCCTCAAGGACGGCACCGACGTGGTCGGCAACCGCACCCGGTGCAAGGTCGTGAAGAACAAGGTCGCGGCGCCGTTCAAGCAGGCCGAGTTCGACATCATGTACGGCAAGGGCATCTCCCGCGAGGGCTCGCTGATCGACGTGGGCGTCGAGCAGGCGATCATCCGCAAGTCCGGCGCCTGGTACACGTACGACGGCGACCAGCTCGGCCAGGGCAAGGAGAAGGCCCGGGAGTTCCTCAAGGAAAACCCGGATGTCGCCGCCGAGATCGAGAAGAAGATCCTCGAGAAGCTCGGCGTCGGGGTGGGCGCGGGCGACGCCGCCGGTGGCCCGGAGCTGCCGCCGGTCGACTTCTGACCGGTCCCTGACCCGTGGCAGGACGACGCGCCCGCACCGGGCGGGGCTGGGATGCCAGCCCCGCCCGCGCGGGTGACGACAGCGCGCCCCGGCCCCGTCGGGCCCGGCGCGGTCGTACCGACGACACCGACCCCGAGGCGCCCCCGGCCCCGCCGCGCGACGAGGCCGAGCTGGCGCGGGAGATCTGCCTGCGCCAGCTCGCCGTCCGACCGCGCACCCGGGCCGAGCTGGCCGGGGCGCTGGCGAAACGGGGGATCTCCGACGAGGTCTCGGCGGAGGTGCTCGACCGCTACGACGAGGTCGGCATCATCGACGATGCCGCCTTCGCCCGGGCCTGGGTGTCGAGCCGGCACTCCGGCCGGGGTCTGTCCCGCCGTGCGCTCGCCAACGAGCTGCGCCAGCGCGGGGTGGACGGCGAGGTCGCGAGCGAGGCGCTCGGCACGCTGGACGAGGAGACCGAGGCCGAGACCGCCCGCGCCCTGGTCGAGCGGAAGCTGCGCACCGCCCGGGGCGAGCCGGGCGCGGTCTTCCGGCGGCTGGTGGCCATGCTGGCCCGCAAGGGCTACCCGCCGGGCGTGGCGATCCGGGCGGTGAAGGACGCGCTCGCGGCGCAGAGCGCCGAGGCGGCCGAGTTCGCCGAGCAGATCGACGCGGACGCGCTCGCCGACGCTGAGGGCGAGCTGGACCGGGACAACCGCTCCCCCGGGTGAGCGGAGCGCCGGCCCGCGGAAAGGGCCCGCTGCTGAAGGAGCGCCGCGACGGGCCGCGGAGCCCGGCGGTAGGACGCCGCGCTGGAGGCGTGGCGGCAGGGCCGCAGCCCTGGCGGTGGGACCTCGTGCTGGGGGCGCGTCGCGACGGAGCGCTGAGATCGTCGGTGGGGCCCGTGTTGGCGGCGTGTGGCGGCAGGGCCGCTGAGTCCGGCGGTGGGCGGGGGAGACTTCGTGTTGAAGGCGTGCCTCAACGGGGCCCGAGGGCGTGACGAGCATCCGGCGGTGCCGGTCACCCCGGCCGAGTTGGCGGCCGACGCGGCTCGCTGCGCAGGGCTCGGCGCAGGGGCGGTGCACGTGCATCCCCGGGACGCCGCCGGCCGCGAGTCCCTGCACCCACTGGTGGTCGCCGCCGCGCTGGACGCGATCCGGGCCGCCCGGCCGGGGCTGCCGGTGGGAGTGAGCACCGGGGCCTGGATCGAGGCGCAGCCGGCCGCCCGGGTGGCTGCGGTCCGGGCCTGGACCGTGCTGCCCGACTTCGCCTCGGTCAACGCTCACGAGCCGGGCGCGGAGGCGGTGGCGACGGCGCTGCACGAGCGGGGCGTCATGGTCGAGGCGGGACTCTGGACGGTCGACGCGGTCGGGGCGTACGCGCGGTGGCGGGTGCCGGCCGGGCGGATCCTGATCGAGTGCATGGCCGAGGACCGGGCGGTGGCGCTTGCGGACGCCGCCGCGATGCTGGCCGCGCTGCCGTCCCCTGCGGCCGGGAGCCCGCCGGTCCTGCTGCATGCCGAGGGGCCGGCGACCTGGCCGGTGCTGGCCGAGGCGGTGCGCCGGGGCCTGCACAGCCGCGTCGGGCTGGAGGACACGCTGGCGCTGCCCGACGGCTCGCCCGCGCCCGGCAACGCCGCACTGGTGGCGGCGGCACTGGCGGCGGGCGCCCGCTGACCCACCCGATCGGGGGAGTGGTGCGCTCGTGGGCTCCGGCGAGCGTCGCTGTGGAGACGGTTGCGTCACAGCCGGTCGGCGGTGCGCCGCCGGGTACGCGCACGGGCGCCGGGTGGCGCGTGGGCGGGTGCGTACGGCCGCAGCGCTGAGCAGGGCCGACGCGCCGCGCGGCCCGATCCGCTGCCGTTTTGTCCGCCAGTGTCCGGGCGTGCATCAGCGGTGCGTGACGTGACAACTTCTCTCCGTTCGGGGGGTTTGATCATGAGTTCTTGACCGGAGCACCCCGGGAGACCTAGCCTCGCCATACAGGCTCACATTGCCCGACCAAGCGCAGGCTAAGCGCACAACATAGATCGCGTAACGGAACAGCATCACTTTGGCCGGTCCGATCGGCCATTGGCGGCAGCTTCGGACTGGCCGGTCCGACGCTGGCGCGACAACTGCACCCGGCCGTCGGCGATGCTCCCGCGTGGGCACCGCCGACGGAAGCTACCCCACGGCCAGTCGCTCCGGTCGGGCGTCCACAGCCGCAGGGTGCGTGCCCATCGGCACGGTCGCTGCGGTCCCGACGTTCAGGGGAGGCGGCCATGGCGAGGCGGCGCAGTTCCACCGGGGTCCCGACATGAGCGGGCCGGTCGGGCCGGGCCCTGTGGCCATCGGGCGGAGCGGGGCGCCGGCATGAGCGGGTTCGACATCGTGATCCTCGCCGTGGTGCTGGTCCTGACCGTGGTCGTGCTCGGGGCGGTGCTGCTCGGCGTACGGGCGCTGCGCCGGTTCGGTGCGGCACCGGCGCCCGAGGACCCCGCCTTCATCGCCGAGAAGGACCGGCAGGAGCAGTCCCTCGCGGCCCTGCGTACCGCCGCCGACGAGGCCAACAGCACGATCGACGTGGCGAAGTCCGCCGTCGCGGCGGCCCGCACCGAGGCGGCTGCCGCGAAGGCCGAGGCGAAGGCGGCCCGGGCGGAGGCCCGCCGGGTGCTCGACGACGCCCGGGCGGAGGCCGACACCGTCCTGGAGCGGGCCCACAAGCAGGCCGAGGCGGACGCGGAGCAGTTGCGGGCCACCGCCCGGCGCAGCGGCGAGCGGGAGGTCGCGGTGCTCGCCGCCACCACCCGGGAGCAGGCCGCCGAGGTGGACCGGCGGGCGGCCCGGATGGACGAGCGCGAGCGGCTGCACACCGAGGAGGTGGAGCGCCTCGCCGAGCGGGAACGGCAGCTCACCGCCGCCAGTGCGGCCCTGTCGGCCCGCGAGGCCGCCCTCGCCCAACGCGAGGCCGAGCTGGCCGAGGCGGAGGCGCAGCGGCGCCGCGAGCTGGAGCGGGTCGCCGGCCTCACCGCCGACGCGGCCCGGGCGGAGCTGATCGAGGCGATCGAGGTCCAGGCCAAGCGGGAGGCCGCGCTGCTGGTCCGCGACATCGAGTCCGACGCCCGTGGCACCGCCGAGCAGCGCGCCCGGCACATCGTCGTCGACGCCATCCAGCGGGTCGCCAGCGAGCAGACCGCGGAGAGTGTGGTCAGCGTGCTGCACCTGCCCGGTGACGAGATGAAGGGGCGGATCATCGGCCGGGAGGGCCGCAACATCCGCGCCTTCGAGTCGGTCACCGGCGTGAACCTGATCATCGACGACACCCCCGAGGCGGTGCTGCTCTCCTGCTTCGACCCGGTGCGCCGGGAGGTCGGGCGGCTGACCCTGGAGAAGCTGATCCTGGACGGGCGGATCCACCCGCACCGCATCGAGGAGATCTACGACCTGGCCCGGCACGAGGTGGAGGAGCTCTGCCAGCGGGCCGCCGAGGACGCCCTGGTCGAGGTCGGCATCACCGAGATCCACCCGGAGCTGGTCACCCTGCTCGGCCGGCTGCGCTACCGGACGTCGTACGGGCAGAACGTGCTCAAGCACCTGGTGGAGACCGCGCACATCGCCGGCATCATGGCCGCCGAGTTGCGGCTGGACGTGCCGATCATCAAGCGCTCGGCGTTCCTGCACGACATCGGCAAGGCGCTCACGCACGAGGTGGAGGGCAGTCACGCCATCATCGGCGCCGACCTCGCCCGCAAGTACGGCGAGAACGAGGACGTCGTGCACGCCATCGAGGCGCACCACAACGAGGTGCCGCCGCAGACCATCGAGGCCGTCCTCACCCAGGCGTCCGACGCCTGCTCGGGCGGCCGGCCGGGGGCCCGGCGGGAGAGCCTCGAGGCGTACGTCAAGCGGCTGGAGCGGATCGAGGAGATCGCGGCCGGCAAGCTCGGCGTGGAGAAGGTCTTCGCCATGCAGGCCGGCCGGGAGGTCCGGGTGATGGTCAAGCCGGACGACGTCGACGACATCGGCGCCGCCGTGCTGGCCCGGGACGTGGCCAAGCAGATCGAGGAGGAGCTGACCTATCCGGGGCAGATCCGGGTGACCGTGGTCCGCGAGTCCCGGGTCACCGAGATCGCCCGCTGACGGCGTCAACACGAAGGGCCGGCCCGATCATCGGGCCGGCCCTTCGTCGTACCTCAGGGGTCAGATGCCCTGGCCGTTGCTTTCCGACTGCGCGGCGAGCGCGGCCGGGGGCGGGTTCTGGGCCGGGGTGCCGGCGGTCTTGCGGCCCCGGGAGAGCCGGCGCTGGACGTACTGGGCCAGCTTCGACAGCGCGTAGTTCACCACGATGAACATGACCGCGATCACGACGTAGACCTGGATCGGGTTGTCCAGTACGCCGATGATCTGCTTGCCGATGTTCAGGGTCTCCTCGTAGCTGATGATGAAGCCCAGCGAGGTGTCCTTGAGCACCACGACGAGCTGGCTGATCAGCGCCGGCAGCATGATCCGGAACGCCTGCGGCAGCAGGATCATCCGGGTGGTCTGCGCCGGGGAGAGCCCGATCGCGGCCGCCGCCTCGGCCTGCCCGCCGGGCAGGCCCTCCATGCCGGAGCGCAGGATCTCGGCGATCACCACCGAGTTGTAGATGGTCAGGCCGATGACCAGGTACCACAGCGTGTCGAACGAGACGCCGAACTCGGGGAAGCCGCGGGCCACGAAGAAGATCGTGATGACCACGGGCAGGCCCCGGAACACCTCGACGCAGACCCGGGTGACCGCCGACAGCAGCGTGCTCAGCCCGCGCAGCAGGTACGCCAGCGGCGTCGCGAGCCCGGTGAAGCGGCGCTGGGTCAGGCTCTTGAGCTGGATCCGCAGCACCGCGAGCAGGGTGCCGACCACCAGCGAGGAGACGATCGCCAGGGCGGCGGCGGTCAGCGTGTTCTTGAAGCCGAGGCCGATCCGGTCCCACACCAGCGAGAAGTTCTCGTTGGAGGGGTCGATCAGCGGCCCCCAGAGCTCCATCGAGAACTGGCCCTTGTCGTCCAGCGGACGGTAGACCAGGAGGTACGCGCCGACGAGCAGCAGCACCGTCGCCACCACGCTGCCGATCAGCGTGAGCCGGCGCTGCCGGGGGCCGGGGACGTCGTAGAGGACGCTCTGCTGGCTCATCGGGCCACCGCCTGCCGCTTCTCGATCCGGTCGAGGAGCGCGCCGAGGGGGACGGTCATGATCAGATATCCGATCGAGATGCCGATGGCGACGGGGACGAAGGCGTAACCCTCGGCCGAGGTGAGCTGGTCGGCGGTCTGCGAGAGGTCGCCGACGATGCCGAAGAAGCCGACGAGCGCCGAGTTCTTGATCATCGCGATGATCACCGACCCGAGCGGCACCACCGAGGCCTTCCAGGACTGCGGCAGCACCACGTACCGCAGGTTCTGGCCGAAGGTGAGGCCCAGCGACCGGGCGGCCTCCGCCTGGCCGGCGGGCACGGCGTTCACGCCGGAGCGCAGCGCCTCGCAGACGAACGCCGCGGTGTAGAGCACCAGCGCGATCAGCGCGAAGCGGAAGTACGGCAGATCGGTGTCGAGCCGGCTGAACACCGCGTCGAGGCCGGGGACGCGCAGGAAGTCCGCGTTGGAGCCGAGCGCCGGCAGGCCGAACGCGGCGAAGAACATCACCACGGTCAGCGGCATGTTGCGGAAGACGTTGACGTAGCCGGTGCCGACCGCCCGTAGCGGCGGTACCGGGGAGATCCGCAGCACCGCCAGGACGGCGCCCAGGATCAGGGCGCCGACCGCGGCGAGTACGCAGATCTGGAGGGTGAGCCAGAAACCACCCGCGAAGACGTCGAACTTGTCGATGAGCACACTCACGGGCCGGTCTTCCTCCCCACCCTCCAGATCAACGGATCAGCTCAGTAGCGGTTGACGGTCGGCGCGCTGCCGAGCTCGGCGCCGAACTTGCCGGCGGTGTCGTCCCAGGCCTTCTTCCAGCTGCCGTCGGCGAACGCCTTCTCCAGCGTGTCGTTGACGAAGTTGCGGAAGTCGGTGTCCTCCTTCTTCACCCCGAGGCCGTACGGCTCCTTGGTGAAGTTCTCGCCGGCCAGCTTGAACGACGCCTCGTCCTTGGCGATGTAGCCGAGCAGGATCACGTTGTCCGTGGTGACGGCGTCGACCTGGCCGCCCTTGAGGGCGTCGCGGCACTTGTCGTAGGTGTCGAAGAGCACCAGCTGGGTGGCGACGTCCTTGACGTGCTTCTTGATCTCCTCGGCCGGCGTGGAGCCGGTGACCGAGCAGACCTTCTTGGCGCCGTCCTTGAACGAGTCCGGCCCGGTGATGGCGGCCTCGTCCTTCTTCACCATGATGTTCTGGCCGGCCTCGTAGTACGGCCCGGCGAACGCGATGCGCTCCTTGCGCTTGTCGTTGATCGTGTAGGTGGCGGCGACGAGGTCGACCGTGCCGTTCACGATCACGTCCTCGCGGACCTTCGAGGGGGCCTCGACCCACTCGATCTTGTCCTCGGGGATGCCCAGCTCCTTGACGATGATCTTCGCGACCTCGACGTCGAAGCCCTCCGGCTTGCCGGACAGGCCCTTCTGGCCGAAGCCGGGCTGGTCGAACTTCGTGCCGATCTTGATGGCCTGGGCCTTGTTGAGGCGCTCCATCGTGCTGCCGGCGGCGAAGGACTTGCTGCCGGCGCCGGTGCCCTCGTCGGCGTCGTCGCCACCGCAGGCGGTCATGCCGAGCGCCAGGGTGGCGGCCGCCGCGAGCGCCGCTACGCGCGTGATACGCATACACTTCTCCTTCTTCGACGGAACCCGCCGGGGGACGGCGCGCTCCAGGTACGGACGCCTAGTGCGTGAGGATCTTGGACAGGAAGTCCTTGGCGCGCTCGCTGCGCGGGTTGGCGAAGAATTCTGCCGGCGGCGCGTCCTCGACCAGCTGGCCGTCGGCCATGAAGATGACGCGGTTCGCCGCGTGCCGGGCGAAGCCCATCTCGTGGGTCACCACGACCATGGTCATGCCCTCGCTGGCCAGCGACGTCATCACGTCCAGCACCTCGCCGACCATCTCCGGGTCCAGCGCGCTGGTCGGCTCGTCGAAGAGCATCGCCTTGGGCTGCATGGCCAGCGCCCGGGCGATCGCCACCCGCTGCTGCTGGCCGCCGGAGAGCTGGGCCGGGAACTTGTCGGCCTGGTTGGCGATGCCGACCCGGTCCAGCAGGGCCAGGCCGCGCTCGCGCGCCGCCGCCGGCTTCTCCTTGCGGACCTTGACCGGCCCGAGGGTGACGTTCTCGAGGATCGTCTTGTGCGCGAAGAGGTTGAACGACTGGAACACCATGCCGACCTCGCTGCGCAGCTTCGCCAGCGCCTTGCCCTCGGCCGGCAGCGGCTGCCCGTCGAAGGTGATCGTGCCGGAGTTGATCGGTTCGAGGCGGTTGATGGTGCGGCACAGCGTCGACTTGCCGGAGCCCGACGGGCCGATCACCACGACCACCTCGCCGCGCCCGACCGACAGCGAGACGTCGTCCAGCACGTGCAGCGGCCCGAACCACTTGTTGACCGAGTCCAGCACGATGAGCGGTTCGCCCGTCGTCACGTCGTTCACCGTCCCTGTCGTCGCGCGGGGTCGGCTGACCCCCGGTTGGGCAACTGTAGGCGGGGGGATGTGGCGGGACGCAACTCAGTTGGTCACGGAGCGATAACACCAGTTCAGAACGGGGTCAAGAGTCCGATTTTGACCGCGATCGGGGCCCGCCGGTTGCCATCGGATGGAGCTGTTCGGCGATCATGTGGGGATGACCGAACCGGTACGGCTCACCCGGTACGCCCGGGGCGGCGGCTGCGCGTGCAAGATTCCCCCGGGGGAGCTGGAGACCATGGTCGCCGGGCTCGGCCCGGCCACCGGCACCGCCGAGCTGCTCGTCGGGCTCGATCACGGCGACGACGCCGCGGTGGTCCGGCTCGACGAGCGCACCGGCCTGGTCACCACTGCCGACTTCTTCACCCCGGTCGTCGACGACGCGTACGACTGGGGGCGCATCGCCGCGACGAACGCCCTCTCCGACGTGTACGCCATGGGCGGCACCCCCCTCGTCGCGCTCAACCTGCTCTGCTGGCCGCGCGACGTGCTGCCGCTGGAGCTGGCCCGGGAGGTGCTGCGCGGCGGGCAGGACGTGGCCCGCGACGCCGGCTGCCACCTCGCCGGCGGGCACAGCGTCGACGACGAGGGCCCCAAGTACGGGCTGGCCGTCACCGGCGTGGTCCGGCCCGAGGAGCTGATCACCCTGGACGCCGGCCGGGCGGGGCTGCCGCTGTCGCTGACCAAGCCGCTCGGCGTCGGGGTGCTCAACACCCGGCACAAGGCCACCGGCGAGAGCTTCCCCGAGGCGGTCGCCGCGATGACCACCCTCAACCGCGACGCGGCGCGGGCCGCGGTGGCGGCCGGCGTCCGCTGCGGCACCGACGTGACCGGCTTCGGTCTGCTCGGGCACGCGTCCAAGCTGGCCCGGGCGAGCCGCCTGACGGTGGCGATCGACGCGGCCCGGGTGCCCTACCTGGCCGGCGCCCGGGAGGCGGTACGCGACGGGCACGTCAGCGGCGGCAGCCGGCGCAACCTGGAGTGGGTCACCGGGTGGACCGACTTCGGCGGTGTCAGCGAGGAGGAGCGGCTGCTGCTGGCCGACGCGCAGACCTCGGGCGGCCTGCTGGTCGCCGGCGAACTGCCGGGCGCCACCGTGATCGGCGAACTGCTGCCGCCCGGGGAGCACCGCGTCGTCGTGCGCTGAGGGCGGGCCGCCCGGCGTGTGGCGTCCGGATCGGGCCACCGTACCCGATAAACTGTCATCTTTCCGCTACTCGGAGCAATGGCGCTCGGGGAAATTTTGCCCGGAATGGTCACAGACCGGTAACTTGCCCCCGGCTGAGGTCATATGCACCCCACCATCGTCAGTAAGGCCCGATCCGGAGGCCGGTGGGACGAGCACAGCGAGGAGGCGGCATGACCGAGCTGTGGAACTGGAGAATCGAGCAGGTGCGGCCGGTGGAGGTCTACCCGGCACTGGCCGAGGCGCTCGGCCGGGTGGTGATGCCCCTGGCGGCGGCGGACCCCGCCCGCCTGCCGACGTACGCGGTGATCTGCGACGTCTGGCAGGCGCCGGGGGAGTTCGCCACGATCGTGGACTGCTACGGGGTGCCCGAAGGGCTCTCCGAACACGGCAGCATCGCCACGCTGGCGCGGCTGCTGGACCGCAACTGCCTGCTGCGCGACGACACGCTGGACGCCGGGCGGCACCTGCTCGTCGCGCCCGACGGCACGATCCGGCCGGTGCACTTCGACGTCCGGGAGACCGACGACGGCGAGGAGCTCGCCGACCAGCGGCTGTGCACCGACGCCGATCCCCGCTGTCGCGGCTGGTCGCAGTGCCACCGCTCGCGCTGGGCGCCGGACTCGGTGCTCCCGGCGCTCGCCGCCGCCTGACCCGCGCACCCGCTGCCGGCCCCCGTGCCGGCACGGCGGAGGCAGCCCGGGAGCCGGCCGGTGGAAGCAGCCCGGGAGCCGGGCCGGCGGGGGCGAGACCCCCGTCCCGGCCCGGCGGCGGGATCAGCTCGCCGGGCTGGTGGAGCGGCCACCGCGTACCTCCAGCTCGGCGAGCAGGGTCGCGGTGGCCGCGGCGACGGCGGCGACCGCCGCGTCGAAGGCCGCGGCGTTGTGGGCGGCGGGCTTGCGGAAACCCGAGATCTTGCGGACGTACTGCAACGCCGCCGCGTCGACGTCGCCCGGGGTCACCTCGGCGACGTACGGCTCACGTAGGGTCTTGATGCTCCGGCACACGGCTCCTCCTCGTTAAGTCCGGTCGGTGGGCCCGGATACGCTGTCCGGGTCATGACTACCGCAGCGGCGAGCAGCCCGCGCACCTATCAGGTGCGCACCTACGGCTGCCAGATGAACGTGCACGACTCCGAGCGCATCTCCGGCCTGCTGGAGCAGGCGGGCTACGTGCGCGCCGCCGAAGCCGACGACGACCCGGACGTGGTGGTGTTCAACACCTGCGCCGTCCGGGAGAACGCCGACAACCGGCTCTACGGCAACCTGGGTCACCTGCGCCCCGTCAAGGCCAGGCACCCGGGGATGCAGATCGCCGTGGGCGGCTGCCTGGCCCAGAAGGACCGGGGCGAGATCGTCCGCAAGGCGCCCTGGGTCGACGTGGTGTTCGGCACGCACAACATCGGGTCGCTGCCCGTGCTGCTGGAGCGGGCCCGGCACAACACGGCTGCCGAGGTGGAGATCCTCGAGTCCCTCGACGTCTTCCCCTCGACGCTGCCCACCCGGCGCGAGTCCACGTACGCGGGCTGGGTGTCGATCTCCGTCGGCTGCAACAACACCTGCACGTTCTGCATCGTGCCCTCTCTGCGGGGCAAGGAGAAGGACCGCCGCCCCGGCGACATCCTCTCCGAGGTCCGCGCCCTGGTCGACGAGGGCGTGCTGGAGGTGACCCTGCTCGGGCAGAACGTCAACTCCTACGGCGTGGAGTTCGGCGACCGGCTGGCCTTCGGCAAGCTGCTGCGCGCCTGCGGCGACATCGAGGGGCTGGAGCGGGTGCGGTTCACCAGCCCGCACCCGAAGGACTTCACCGACGACGTGATCGCCGCGATGGCCGAGACGCCCAACGTCTGCCACTCGCTGCACATGCCGCTCCAGTCCGGCTCCGACGACGTGCTGCGCGCGATGCGCCGCTCGTACCGGTCCGACCGCTACCTGGGCATCATCGAGAAGGTCCGGGCGGCGATGCCGGACGCGGCGATCACCACCGACATCATCGTCGGGTTCCCCGGCGAGACCGACGCCGACTTCGAGCGCACCCTCGACGTGGTGCGCGAGGCCCGGTTCTCCTCGGCGTTCACCTTCCAGTACTCCAAGCGCCCCGGCACGCCGGCCGCCACCATGGACGGCCAGCTGCCCAAGCAGGTCGTGCAGGAGCGCTACGAGCGGCTGATCGCCTGCGTGGAGGAGATCACCTGGGCGGAGAACAAGAAGCTGGTGGGGGAGACCGTGGAGGTGCTGGTCGCCGTCGGCGAGGGGCGCAAGGACGAGCGCACGGGTCGGATGTCCGGCCGCGCCCGCGACGGCCGCCTGGTCCACTTCGCCACCGGCGGGAACGGCCAGCAGGGCGACGCCGGTTCCCTCGCCGGGCGGATCCGGCCCGGCGACGTCGTGCACACCACCATCACCTACGCCGCACCGCACCACCTCAACGCCGACGGCGAGCCGCTGGCGCACCGGCGCACCCGGGCTGGTGACGCGGCCGAGGCGGGGCGCGCCCCGCGTACGTCGGGGGTGCTGCTCGGGCTGCCCACGATCGGCGCGCCGGCCGCGGCGCCCGCGCCGACGACCGGCTGCGCCGCGCACTGACCCGCGACCGGCCGGGGCCTGCGCGCGCAGGCCCCGGCCGGTGCGCTCAGCCGGTCACACCTGGATCCGACCCGCGCCCGCGCCGCCCGTGACGATGGACTTCACGCTGCTCGCGGCGTCCAGGGTGTACGAGTACGGGATGGCCCGGACGCTGCCGCCGGCCTGGCCGCTGCCGGAGTTGACGAAGTGGTTGTTCCGGGCGACCAGCGTGCCCGGCCCGGAGTCGCCCTCACCGAGGTGGTACGGGTCGTCGACGTTCTCGAAGTAGTTGCCCTCGACGAGCACCCCGGCGTTCTCCGTGGAGGCCACGCCGTAGCCGCCGTTGCTGTCGTAGTAGTTGTTGAACACGTGGACCGGGTTGCCGAAGCGGACCCGGGGGTGGCGCTGGGTGCTCTCGTCGAACCAGTTGTGGTGGTAGGTCACCCGCAGGTGGCCGGTGTCCTGGCTGCCGTTGCTGTCGCTGTGCCCGAGCAGCATCGACTTGTCGTGGTCGTAGACCCGGTTCCACGACACGGTGATGAAGTCCGAGCCCCGCTTGATGTCGACCGCGCCGTCGTTGCCGTTGGTGAAGCTGTTGTGGTCGATCCAGATGTTGGTGGCCGACTCCTGCACGTTGATCGCGTCGTCGTTCCAGTTCCGGAAGGTCAGGTTCCGGATGATGACGTTGCGGTCGCCGTTGATGTTGAAGCCGCAGCCGGAGATGGTCGCGCCGGGGTTGCCGAGGATGGTCTTGTTGGACCGCACCCGCAGCATGCCGGAGCAGGAGATGGTGCCGGAGACGCGGATCACCGCCGCGCTGCTGGAGCCGACCGCGCTGGTCAGGGCGGAGGCGCTGGTGACGGTGACGGGGTTGCCACTGCCGCCGGTGGTGCCGCCGTTCTGGGTGGCCCAGCCGACCAGCCCGGTGGGGGCGGCCGAGGCGGGTGCGGTGCCCGTGGTCAGCGCCCCCGCGGCGAGCAGGGCGGCGCTGGCGGCGGCGGTGAGCAGGGTGGTGCGACGTCGGGACGTACGCATGGTGCTTCCCTTCGGTGGTCGCGGGCTCGCGGACCGTGGGCCGACCCGGCGACGCCGTGCCCGGTGGCGTCTGGTCGGTGGGGACGGCGGTCTGCGGCCCTGCGGATGCGGGACTGGCTACGCGAAGTTGCGGCTCCCGTGCTGGCGCTCACGAGCAGTCAGGTAAGCGCTTTCCCGATGTAAGCACAGATGTTCGTCGATGTAAAGACCGCCCCTACCTGCACGAAGATCGGCGGCCACCCCGAGGGATGACCGCCGATCGTCAGGGGTGGATCAGCAGGCGACGCCGTTGAGCTTCACCGCGCCCGGCGCGGCGGACGGGCCGTTGGCGGTGAAGCCGACCGTCACCGAGGCCCCCGGCGCCAGCGCCCCCGCCCAGGTCGGGGCCGCCGCCGTCACCGTGGTGCCGGACTGGGTCACCGTGGCGTTCCAGCCGCTGGCCAGGCTCACCCCGGCCGGCCAGGCCCAGGTGACCTGCCACGGGTTGACCGTCGCGGTGCCGGTGTTCGTCACCGTCAGCTCCCCCTGGAAGCCGCCCTGCCACGCGTTGACCTGCCGGTACGCACCCGTGCAGCCCCCGGTCGGCGGAGGCGGCGACGAGGTCGGCGTCGCCGTCGGCGTGCCGGTGGGGCCGCCCCCGCCGCCCACCGGCGCGATCAGGTACGGCTGGAGGATGGCCTGCTTGGTGGTGTTGATGTTCGTCCAGTCGTCGAGCGCGATGCCCCCGGTGTCACCGGAGTTCGGGTTCCACGACCAGTAGGTGAAGGACATCCCGTCGACCCCGGTGCCGGTGTAGGCCATCAGCTTCTCCAGCCACACCTTGTCCCGGGGGTCGGCCAGGGTGCTGCCGAACTCGCCCATCATGATCGGCGCGATGTTCTGCTTGTAGAGGTAACCCCAGTACTTGTCCCAGATGCCCGGCAGGTTCGTCGGGAAGTCGGGGGACTTGAACCAGTTCTGCTCGAAGACCGAGGTGGCGTACTCGTGCGGCGAGTAGACCAGCCGGTTCGGCACGTCGAGCCGGACCGGGAAGTCCTTGGCCTTCGTCAGGTTGCCGCCCCACCAGCCGCAGTCCTCGTCGTTGCTCGGATCGTTGTCCCAGACGTTCGAGAGGCCACCGCTGGGGCAGCTCACGCCCTCCACGAAGATCAGCCAGTTCGGCTGCACCGACAGGACCGCGTTGCCGGCCCGCTCGGCGGCCAGCCGCCAGTCCCGTGCCGGGTCGCCGCAGCCCCAGCACGCGCCGGTGGCCGCCGGGTTGGTCCCCTCGGCGTGCGGCTCGTTGTGCAGGTCCGCCCCGATCACCGTGGTGTTGCCGGCGTACCGCTGGGCGAGCATCTTCCAGTCGTTGATCCAGGTCGCCTCGGAGACCGTCGGGGTGTACCAGAGCGCGGACTGGCCGGCGGAGGTCGGCCGGTGCCGGTCGAGGATGACCCGCATCCCCTTGCCGCCGGCGTAGTTGATGACCTTGTCGAGGATCTGCAACGGGGAGAGCCCGACCAGGTCCGGGTTGACGAAGTCGTTGATGCCGCTGGCCGTCGCGCCCGGCTTCAGCGCGTCGTTCGAATACGGCACGCGCAGCGTGTTGTAGCCGAGGCTGGCCATCTTGTCGATCTGTCCCCGCCACGGGTTCGTGGACCACAGCCCGTGGAAGGTCTTGTTGTCGGTCTCCATGCCGAACCAGTTGATGCCGGTGATGCGTACCGTCGCGCCGGTGCTGTCGACGATCTTGTTGCCGTTGGTGTGCAGGTAGCCGGTCCCGGTGCCGGCGGGGGCGGCGACGGCCGGGGCGGTGCTGACGGCGGCGGCGACGAGGACGCCGGCCGCGGCGGTGGCGAGCGCGGTGATCGCGCCGCCGAGGGCGCTGCGTCGGTGCATGCGAGCTCCACTTCGAACTGCCCGCCGCCGCCACCGGCGGCGCGGGCGGGAACCGGGCGACGGCCGTCACGCTCCCTCAGGAGTACGCGGACAGGGCGCGACGGTACGTGCCACGTGGGATGCGGCCGCTCGCGGTACCACCGGCGTCCCCCGACGACGCGGTGTGCGCCGCCGGTGCCCTCGCGCCGGTGCCGGACCTGGCTCCGCCGCTCATTCTGATCAGCCCGCCTCGATGCGTCAACCGTCGCGTGCCCGGCCCGGGCGGCTGCGGGCGGACAGGCGGAAGCCCCCGGTCCGTGGCGGATCGGGGGCTTCCGTGGTGGCTCGGTCCGAGGTGGCTCGGGGCCCGCCGGGGTGGGGCGTTCCGGCTCAGCCGGCCTGCTCGGCGAGCTGGAGGAACTGCCGCTTCGAGGCCAGCGCCTGCTCGGCCTCCTTGACCCGCCGGGCGTCCCCGGCCGCCTGGGCCCGGGCCAGCCGCTCCTCGGCCTCGGCGACCTGCGCGCGCATCTGGGCGAGCAGAGGGTTGTCCTCCTTGGTGGTGCGCCGCCACGCGGAGTCCATCACCTCGCGGACCTTCTCGTCGATCGCGCGCAGCCGGCGCTCCAGCCCGGCCGCCGCCTCGCGGGGCACCCGGCCGGCCTCGTGCCACTGCGCCTGGATGTCCCGCAGCTTGGCCTGCGCGCCCTTCGGGTCGCCGTCGACGTCCAGCGCCTCGGCCTCGGCGAGCAGCGCCTGCTTGCGCTCCAGGTTGCCCCGCTGCTCGTTGTCGCGCGCCGAGAAGACCTCGCTACGCCGGGTGAAGAACTCGTCCTGCGCGCCCCGGAACCGTTCCCAGAGCTTCTGCTCGGCCTCCTTGGAGGCCCGGGGAGCGGCCTTCCACTGGTTCATCAGGTCCTTGAGCTGGTTGGCGGTGGCCGCCCAGTCGGTGGAGTCCTTGAGCTTCTCGGCCTCGGCGACCAGCTCCTCCTTGACCGTCTGCGCCTGCTTGCGCTGAGAGTCGAGGGAGGCGAAGTGGGCGCCCCGGCGGCGGGTGAAGCCGTCACGCGCGGCGGCGAACCGCTTCCACAGCTCGCCGTCGGCCTTCTTGTCGACCCCGCGAATGGTCTTCCACTCGTCGAGGATCTCCTTGAGCCGGTCCCCGGCGGTCTTCCAGCCCGTCGACTCGGCGGCGAGCTTCTCCGCCTCCTCAACGAGGGCCTGCTTGCGGGCAAGTGCCTCGCCCCGGGCGGCGTCGCGGGCCGCCTTGGCCTCGCCGGCCTTCTCCTCGGCGACCGTGGCGAGCCGGTCCAGCCGGGCGGCCAGCGCGTCGATGTCGCCGACGACGTGCGCCTCGGCCAGCGACGCGCGGATCCGCCGGATGGTGGTCAGTGAATGGCCGGCGTCTGCGGCACCCGAGTTGAGCCGGGCCTCCGTCAGGTTGACCTCGGTCACCAGGTCGTCGAAGCGGCGGGCGAAGTGGGCCAGCCCCTCCTCGGGCGCTCCCGCCTGCCAGGATCCGACCACCCGCTCGCCGTCGGCGGTCTTGACGTACACGGTGCCGTCCGCGTCCACCCGTCCGAAGGCAGTCCAGTCGCTCATGTGCCCATCCTCGTTCTCCCGGCGTCGGGGAGCAGTCCCGCGATCGCCGCCACGGCGCAGCAAAGTTTCCCCCGGCATTGTCACAGGTACGACCCCGTTCCCGTCGAGCGCCTATCGCCGACCGTGACCATACGGTGTCCTAGCGCCCGCGGACAGGCTCCCTGGGAGGAGTGTCGGAATCCGGCGTACGACGCGTCCGGACGGGCGGGCGTCGTCGGCGGCGTGGCGCCCCGAACCCGCAGGCGGCCCGCCGGCGGGGACCGGCCGGCAGCGGCGGCTCGAAGAGCCCGGGTGCGGGGCGCCCGGCTCCGTCGTGCCGATACCGTTGCCGGGTGCCCCTGGTCGCCGCTGCCGTCTGCCCCCACCCGCCGCTGATCGTCCCCGAGCTGGCCGGCGCCGCCGCGCCCGAGCTGGACGAGCTCCGCGCCGCCTGCGACGCCGCCGTCGCCGGGCTGCTCGCCGCCGGCCCCGAGGTGATCGTCCTGGTCGGCGGCGGGCCGGAGACCACCCGCTTCAACGCGGCCGACCACGGGTCGCTGCGCCGGTACGGCCTCGACCGGGCCGTGCGGCTGTGGAAGGTGAACTGCGCCGGCGGCGAGCGGCTGCCGCTGAGCCTGACCGTCGGCGCGTGGCTGGTCGGCCGCTCCCGCACCGAGCTGCCCCGGCTGGCCCGCTCCGTCGCGTCCGACGCCTCCCCGGCGGAGTGCGCCGAGCTGGGGGCGGCGCTCGGCGCGGCGACGGAGCCGCGTACCGCCCTGCTGGTGACGGGGGACGGGTCGGCCTGCCGCGGCCCGAAGTCGCCCGGCTACGACGACCCGCGCGCCGAGGCGTACGACGACGGGGTCGCCCGCGCCCTGGCCGACGCGGACGCCGAGGCCCTGCTCGACCTGGACCCGGTCCTGTCGGCGGAGCTGAAGGTCGCCGGGCGGGCGCCCTGGCAGGTGCTGGCCGGCGCGGTCCGGGCGACGGGCGGCGACTGGCGCGGCGAGCTGCGCCACCACTCGGCGCCGTACGGCGTCGCCTACCTCGTGTCGTCCTGGACGCCGGCGTGACCACCCGCCCACCGGCCGGGACGGTCGTGGCCGTGGTCGGGCCGACGGCGGCCGGCAAGTCGGCGCTGAGCATCGCCCTCGCGCACGCCCTCGACGGCGAGGTGGTCAACGCCGACTCGATGCAGCTCTACCGGGGCATGGACGTGGGCACCGCCAAGCTCACCCCGGCCGAGCGCGAGGGGGTGCCGCACCACCTGCTGGACATCTGGGACGTCACCGAGCCGGCGAGCGTCGCCGAGTACCAGCGGCTGGCCCGCGCCGCCGTCGACGACGTCCTGGCCCGGGGCCGGGTGCCGCTGCTGGTCGGCGGCTCCGGCCTCTACGTGCGGGCGGTGCTGGAGCGCTTCGAGTTCCCCGGCACCGACCCGGCGGTGCGCGAGCGACTGGAACGGGAGCTGACCGAGGCCGGCCCCGCGCCCCTGTACGCCCGGCTGCGCGAGGCCGACCCGGCCGCCGCGGCGGGGATCCTGCCCGGCAACGGCCGGCGGATCGTGCGCGCCCTGGAGGTCATCGAGCTGACCGGGGCGCCGTTCACCGCCGCGCTGCCCGAACCGACCCCGTACTACCCCTCGGTGCAGCTCGGCGTGGACCTGGACACCGCGCTGCTGGACGAGCGGATAGCCCTGCGGGTGGACCGGATGTGGGCCGACGGGCTGGTCGCCGAGACCCGGGACCTGGTGGGGCGCGGCCTGCCCGAGGGACGTACGGCCAGCCGCGCGCTCGGCTACCAGCAGGTGCTGCGCTTCCTCGCCGGGGAGCTGACCGAGGCCGAGGCGCACGACGAGACCGTCCGGGCCACCCGGCGCTTCGTCCGGCGGCAGCGGTCCTGGTTCCGCCGCGACCCCCGGATCCACTGGCTGGACTCGTCGACGCCGGAGCTGGTCCCGGCCGCCCTGCGCCTGCTGCCCGCCGCTGCGCGATGATGGGGGCGTGCAGTTCACCAAGGGCCACGGCACCGGCAACGACTTCGTCATCCTCCCCGATCCGGACAACCGGCTCGACCTGACACCGGGGCTGGTCGCGGCCCTCTGCGACCGGCGGCGCGGCCTCGGCGGCGACGGCGTGCTGCGGGTGGTCCGGGCGGCCGCGCACCCGGAGGGCGCCGCGACGGCCGGCGAGGCCGAGTGGTTCATGGACTACTGGAACGCCGACGGGTCGTTCGCGGAGATGTGCGGCAACGGCGCCCGGGTCTTCGTGCGCTACCTGGTCGCCTCCGGGCTGGCCGAGCCGGCGGAAGGGGCGCTGCCGGTGGCCACCCGGGCCGGCGTCGTGCGCGCGCTGGTCACGGCCGACGCCATCGCCGTCGAGATGCGCCGCCCCCGGCTGTACGACACCGCGACCGCCACCCTCGGCGGGCTGACCCTGCCCGGCACGGCAGTGGACGTGGGCAACCCGCACCTGGTCTGTGCGCTGCCGGCCGGGCTGGAGCTGACCGCGCTCGACCTCACCCGGGCCCCCGACGTCGACCCGGCGGTCTTCCCCGCCGGGGTGAACGTGGAGTTCACGGCCCCCGGCGAGCCCGTCGACGACACCGACGGCCACGTGCTCATGCGCGTCTACGAGCGCGGCTCCGCCGAGACGCTCTCCTGCGGTACGGGCGCCTGCGCGGTGGCTGCGGTGGCCCTGCGCGACGCCGGCCGGGACACCGGCGTGCTGGCGGTGGACGTCCCCGGCGGACGCCTCTCGGTCACGGTGACGGAGGACTCCTGCTGGCTGGCCGGCCCGGCCACCCTGGTAGCCACCGGCACCCTGGACCCCACCACCCTCACCACGTCCCCCTGACCCGCCCCACCTCGGCCCCCGCCCTCGCCCCCCTGCGCCGCCCCGCCCTCGGCCCGCCCCGCCCTCGCCCCGGGGCCGACTGGCCCCCTGACCCTGTTGATCATGAAGTTATTGCCGGGGAGGACGCTTTCCTGGGGCAATAACTTCATGATCAACGCGCTCGGGGCGCTCGGGGCGGGTGAGAGGTCGGGGCGGGGTGGGGTGAGGGGTCAGGGGGTGGCGCTGGCTTCGGCGGCGATCTCGGGGAGGTCGGCGGGGCCCGGGTCGGCGGCCGGGGCCGGAGCCGGGTTCTGGGCGGCGGCGCGGACCGCCGCGGCGACCGCCGGGGAGACCCGGGAGTCGAAGACGCTGGGCACGATCACCGTCGGGTTGATCTTGTCCTCGCCGACCACGTCCGCGATGGCCCGGGCCGCCGCGATCGCCATCTCCTCGGTGAACTCCTCGGCGTGCGCGTCCAGCATGCCCCGGAAGACACCCGGGAAGGCGAGCACGTTGTTGATCTGGTTCGGCTGGTCGGAGCGGCCGGTGGCGACCACGGCGGCGTACTTGCGCGCCTCCCGCGGGTCGACCTCCGGGTCCGGGTTGGCCAGCGCGAAGACGATCGAGTCCTTGGCCATCGTGGCGATGTCGTCGCCGGTGAGCAGGTTCGGCGCGCTCACCCCGATGAAGACGTCCGCGCCGCGTACCGCCCCGGCCAGGTCGCCGGAGTAGTTCTCCTTGTTCGTGTTCTCGGCCAGCCACTGCCAGGCCGGGTTGAGCCCGCTCTGGCCGCGGTGCAGGGCGCCCTGCCGGTCGTACGCGATGATGTCGCCGACGCCCTGGCGCAGCAGCAGCTTCATGATCGCGGTGCCGGCCGCGCCCGCGCCGGAGACCACGACCCGGACGTCCGCGAGCTGCTTGCCCACGACGCGCAGCGCGTTGGTCAGCGCGGCCAGCACGCAGATCGCGGTGCCGTGCTGGTCGTCGTGGAAGACCGGGATGTCCAGCGCCTCGCGCAGCCGCGCCTCGATCTCGAAGCAGCGCGGCGCGGCGATGTCCTCCAGGTTGATCCCGCCGTACGCCGGGGCGATCGCCTTGACGATCTGCACGATCTCGTCGGTGTCCTGGGTGTCGAGCACCACCGGCCAGGCGTCCACCCCGCCGAAGCGCTTGAACAGCGCGGCCTTGCCCTCCATCACGGGCAGCGACGCCGCCGGCCCTAGGTTGCCCAGGCCCAGCACGGCGGAGCCGTCGCTGACCACGGCCACGGTGTTGCGCTTGATGGTCAGCCGGCGGGCGTCGGCCGGGTTCTCCGCGATCGCCATGCAGACCCGCGCCACCCCCGGGGTGTACGCCCGGGACAGCTCGTCGCGGTTGCGCAGCGCCACCTTCGAGCTGACCTCGATCTTGCCGCCGAGGTGCAGGAGGAAGGTCCGGTCGGAGACCTTGCGCACGTCCACGCCGTCCAGCGCCGTCAACGCGTCGACCACCTGGTCGGCGTGGCTGGCGTCAGCGGTGTCGCAGGTCAGGTCGACGAGCACGTGGGTCGGGTCGGAGTCCACCACGTCGAGCGCGGTGACGATCGCCCCGGCCTCACCCACGGAGGTGGTCAGCCGGCCGATCGAGGACGCGTCCGCCGGCACGGCGATCCGAATCGTGATCGAGAATCCGGCACTTGGAAGTCGGGTGATGGCCACGGGGTCCCTCCGTCGACGCTGAACGGCTGCCCCGCATTTCTACTCGCCCCGGCGGGCCCCTCCGGCATCCGCCCCCACTTTTGTGGCCCGTTCGAGCGGGCATATAGCGGGTGCGTTCCGCGTTGGCACATGTCAGGATTGCTCGGTACGTGACAGAACGGACAGGAGACCGGCTTGCACAACCAGGAGACCCTTCTTCCCTACGAGGACGACGAGCTCGACGCCACCACCGGTGAGTTCGAGCTGTCGGAGCGGCAGGCGCTGCGGCGGGTCCCCGGCCTCTCCACCGAGCTCGCGGACATCACCGAGGTCGAGTACCGCCAGCTGCGCCTGGAGCGCGTGGTCCTCGTCGGCGTCTGGACCGAGGGCTCGCAGAGCGACGCCGAGAACTCCCTCACCGAGCTGGCCGCGCTGGCGGAGACCGCCGGCTCGCAGGTGCTCGAGGGGCTGATCCAGCGGCGCAACCGCCCCGACCCCGCCACCTACGTCGGCCGGGGCAAGGTCGACGACCTCGGCTCGGTGGTGCTCTCCACCGGCGCCGACACGGTGATCTGCGACGGTGAGCTGTCGCCGTCCCAGCTGCGCAACCTGGAGCAGCGCACCAAGGTCAAGGTGGTCGACCGCACCGCGCTGATCCTCGACATCTTCGCCCAGCACGCCAAGAGCAAGGAGGGCAAGGCGCAGGTCGAGCTGGCCCAGCTCGAATACCTGCTGCCGCGCCTGCGCGGTTGGGGTGAGACCCTCTCGCGGCAGACCGGTGGTAGCGGTCGTGGCGGCGGCGCCGGCGGCGGCGTGGGTCTGCGTGGCCCCGGTGAGACGAAGCTGGAGACCGACCGGCGCCGGATCCGCCACCGCATCTCCCGGCTGCGCCGAGAGATCAAGGGCATGCGGACCGTACGCCAGACCAAGCGCGCCCGGCGTTCCCGCAACGCCGTGCCGGCCGTGGCCATCGCCGGCTACACCAACGCTGGCAAGTCGAGCCTGCTCAACCGGCTCACCGGGGCGGGCGTGCTGGTGGAGAACGCGCTCTTCGCCACCCTCGACCCGACCACCCGCAAGGCCACCACGGCCGACGGACGGCTCTACACCCTCTCCGACACGGTCGGGTTCGTCCGGCACCTGCCCCACCAGATCGTCGAGGCGTTCCGCTCGACCCTGGAGGAGGTCGCCGAGGCCGACCTGGTGGTGCACGTCGTCGACGGCACCCACCCGGACCCGGAGGAGCAGGTCCGGGCGGTCCACGAGGTGCTCGCCGAGGTGGGCGCCGACCGGCTGCCCGAGCTGCTGGTGGTCAACAAGACCGACGCGGCCGACGAGGAGACGCTGCTGCGGCTCAAGCGGCTCTGGCCGGAGGCGGTCTTCGTCTCCGCGCACTCGGGTCGCGGGATCGACGGGCTGCGCGAGGCCGTCGAGGCGCGGCTGCCCCGCCCGGCCGTGGAGGTCCGCGCGGTGCTGCCGTACGACCGGGGCGACCTGGTGGCCCGGGTGCACCGTCAGGGCGAGGTGCTGAGCACCTCCCACCTGCCGGAGGGCACCCTGGTGCACGTGCGGGTCGGTGAGGCGCTCGCCGCCGAGTTGGCGCCGTTCCGGGCGGACGAGGACCAGGCGGTCGCGGGCGCCCGGTGATGCCCTCCCGGCGTCACGCGTCGGAAACGCCCGGCATGCGACACTGATTCAATGCGCCGCGCTGTTTCTTCGGTCACGGTCGCCCTCGGCTTGCTGGGGGCGACCGTGGCGTGTACCGGAGTCGCCCTGGCGGCGGCGCCCGCCTCGGCCGCGTCCCCACTCGCGGCAGCTCCCGGCAAGAAGCGGTGCACGGTCACCGACGAGCGGCTGCGGGAGCTGTCGGGCCTGGTGGCCACCAAGAGCGGCTACATCGTGATCAACGACGGCACCGACGTGGAGAGCCGCAAGCGGGTCTTCTTCCTCGACACCAAGTGCGGGATCGCGAAGGAGCCGGTCCGCTACTCGGGTCAGGGGCCGTTTGACACCGAGGACCTGGCGCTCTCCCCGGACGGCACGACGATCTGGATCGCCGACACCGGTGACAACGTCACCAGCCGGGAGCGTCGCCCGCGGGTGGCGCTGTGGAGCATGCCGGTCAACGGGTCGAAGCGGCCGGTGCTGCACCGCCTCTCCTACCCGGAGGGCAAGCCGCACGACGCCGAGGCGCTGCTGATCGGCGACGACGGCAACCCGTTGATCATCACCAAGGTGATGTCCGGCAAGGCCCAGATCTTCACCCCCGCCGAGAAGATGAAGAGCGGGGACACCCCGGCCGTACCGATGAAACAGGTCGGCGAGATCAGCCTGCCGGAGACGGACACGGACAACCGGCTCGGCGCCCCCGGCCGCGTCGCGATCACCGGCGCGGCCCGGTCCCCCGACGGCTCCCGGGTGGTGGTGCGCACCTACGCCGACGCCTTCGAGTACGACGTGACCGACGGCAACGTCGTGGCGGCCCTGACCAGCGGCAAGCCCCGGGTGACAGCGCTCGCCGACCCGTTCGGTGAGGCGATCACCTACAGCCCCGACGGCAAGACCTTCCTGACCGTCTCCGACGGCGGCCAGCTCGACGAGGACGCGCCGATCGACATCCTCGGCTACACACCCTCCGCGGAGGGCGCGAAGCCGGTGGCCGGCGGTGGCGGCGCGCCGAAGAAGGCCGGCCAGTCCTGGGTCGACGGCCTGAGCCTGAGCGACATCACGTACCTGATCGCGGCCGTGGGGGTGATCGGCGCGCTGATGGTGGCGGCGGGTGTCTTCGGCATCCTCCGGTCCCGGCGCAAGCCGGCGCCTCCCCGCGACGACGACGGTGCCGACCGCGACGACGTCCCCGCCGACGACCGGCGTGGGCCGGCGGACGACGGCTTCCTTCCGCCGGGCGACCGGGGCCGGGGCGGCGTCTACGGCGGTGCACCGGCGGCCGGGGTCTACGGCGGCCCGGCCGGTGGGCGCGGCGGTCCCCCGCCGGCCGGCGGGGGACCCGGTGGCGCCCGCCCGGCCGGCGGGGGCGTCTACGGTGGCGCCCGTCCGGCTGCTGGCGGCGGGGTCTACGGCGGCGGTCGTCCGCCTGTGGACGGGCCGCCCGGCCTGGGTGGGCCGCCGCCAGGCGGCGGCGGGCGTCAGGGTGGCGGTGGTGGCCGTCAGGGCGGTGGCCGTCAGGGCGGCGGCGGGCGCCAGGGTGGTGGCGGACGCCAGGGTGGCGGTGGTCGCCAGGGCGACGGTCGTCCCGGTGGCGGTGTCTACGGGGGCGGCGGGCAGCCGGGCGGTGGCGTCTACGGCGCTGGCCGGGCGGAGCCGCCGCGTCGGGGCGACGAATCGGACCCCCTTGGCCAGCGGCCGGTCCGCCGGCGCGACGACGGCCCCGACGACGGTCGCGGTTACGGTCACGTGCCAGGTGGTGGCCGGGGCTACCGGGGCGACCGCTACCGAGGCGACCGCTACTGAGGCTGGGCCTGCCGGAACGACGGCTAGTGAGACTGGGCCTGCCGGGGCGACCGCTACCGGGGCGCTGGGCCCTGCCGGAGACGGCAAGGGACGCTCAGGGCCCGCAGCCGAGCGGCACGGCGCCCGGGTGACCGCCGACGGCGGCCACCCGGCGCGGTGGCGGATCAGATGCGGCGCAGCACCGCGACGACCCGGCCCATGATCGTGGCGTCGTCGCCGGGGATCGGGTCGAAGGCCGGGTTCTGCGGCATGAGCCAGACGTGCCCGTCGCGGCGGCGGTAGGTCTTCACGGTCGCCTCGCCGTCGAGCATGGCGGCGACGATGTCGCCGGCCTCGGCGGTCGGCTGCTGCCGGACCACGACCCAGTCGCCGTCGCAGATCGCCGCGTCCAGCATCGAGTCGCCCTTGACCTGGAGCATGAAGACCTCCCCCTCACCCACCAGCTCGCGGGGGAGGGGGAAGATGTCCTCCACGGCCTGCTCGGCCAGGATCGGGCCACCGGCCGCGATCCGGCCCAGCATCGGCACGTAGGCCGGGGTGGGACGCTGCGAGCGGGCCAGCTCGTCGTCGACCTCGGCGGGCGCCCGGACGTCCACGGCGCGCGGCCGGTTGGGGTCGCGGCGCAGGAAGCCCTTCTTCTCCAGCTCCTTGAGCTGGTAGGCGACGCTGGACGGCGAGACCAGGCCGACGGCCTCGCCGATCTCGCGCACGCTCGGCGGGTAGCCGTGCCGCTCGACCCAGCTGCGGATGAACTCCAGGATCCGGCGCTGCCGGGCGGTGAGATCCACCGTCGCGGGGTCGGGGAAGGCACTGACCACCGGGGTGACCGGGCGCACGGCGGGCTGCCCGGTCCGGCTGCGCGCGGCGCCCCGGCGTCGGGTGGCCGGCGGTCCCGCCTCGGTGATCTGCTGCGGGCTCTTCGGCCGGCTGGCCCGATCCTCGGTCACGTCCGTCCTCCCTGGTCGGCGCTGGGTGCCTTGGCGGCTCGTGGTGCGTGCGGGGGTGCTGGTGTGCGGTGATGCTGGTGCGTGCGGTGGTGCGAGGTGACCGGTGGACGGAGGATTCCGCGCCCGGCTGTTCAAGACCGTATAGGTGAGATCGGTCATTTTCAAACATCTGTACGACCTTGCTCGGCGTGTCGGGGTGAAAAACCGCTCCGCTCGTACTCGTGTTCTGATAAATGGTACGCCGGGTCGAACGGGTGTTCGACTTTCGTCCGATCGTCGGCCGTTTCGCACCGGCCGGACCGGTAACCCGCGGGGGCGTCGGACGGTTGGTCCTGCGGCGGGCGGCGGTGCCGGTCGATCCCGGAGTCGGGTGACGCGCCGGACACGCCGGCCAACTTGACCTCCGATCCGCAGCGGCCTACGGTCAACCCCTAGATGTAGTAGTCACACGGGCGTAAGTCGCCTACAGGTTGGGTTCGACTACCCACCGCACTCCGGCACCGTCGACACGGCGAAGACCATCGGCAGATGGCTCCGTCGCGCTGACGCGTGCCCGGCGAGCGGTCGGCGGACCCGCGATCGACGAAGGAGGTCGGGTGCGATGCGGTGTCCGTACTGCCGGCACGCCGACTCCCGGGTGGTCGACTCGCGGGAGGCCGACGACGGCCAGTTGATCCGCCGGCGGCGATCCTGCCCGGAGTGCGGCAAGCGGTTCACCACCGTCGAGGAGGCGGTCCTCGCGGTCGTCAAGCGCAGCGGGGTGACCGAGCCGTTCAGCCGTACGAAGATCGTCGGCGGGGTGCGCAAGGCGTGCCAGGGCCGGCCCGTGGACGACGACTCGCTCGCGCTGCTCGCGCAGAAGGTCGAGGAGACCGTCCGGGCCAAGGGAGCCGCCGAGATCCCCAGCCACGAGGTGGGGCTGGCCATCCTGGGCCCGCTACGGGACCTGGACGAGGTCGCCTACATGCGGTTCGCCAGCGTCTACCGGTCGTTCGACTCGCTCGCCGACTTCGAGCGCGAGATCGAGACGCTGCGAGCCGCCGCGCGCGCCCGGGAGGGCGCCGGGGCCGACGCGGCCGAGGCCGCCGGCCGTACCAGTTGAATTCTTCGCAGTTTGTTGACAGTCGGATCGGGCGGCGGGTGGCCGTGCGGACGAGGGGGCGGATGAGATGTCGGGGGACGGTGTGACAACCAGCAGGGCACGCAACAAGGCCGGCGCGGGGCTCAAGATCGAGCGGGTCTGGACGACCGAGGGGGTGCACCCCTACGACGAGGTCGCCTGGGAGCGCCGCGACATCGTCATGACCAACTGGCGGGACGGCTCGGTCAACTTCGAGCAGCGCGGCGTCGAGTTCCCGGAGTCGTGGAGCGTCAACGCGGCGAACATCGTGACCACCAAGTACTTCCGGGGCGCCGTGGGCACCCCGGAGCGGGAGTGGTCGCTGCGGCAGTTGATCGACCGGGTGGTCACCACCTACCGCACGGCGGGTGAGGAGTACGGCTACTTCGCCGGCCCGGCCGACGCCGAGATCTTCGCCCACGAGCTGACCTGGATGCTGCTGCACCAGGTGTTCAGCTTCAACTCGCCCGTCTGGTTCAACGTCGGCACGCCCTCGCCGCAGCAGGTCAGCGCCTGCTTCATCCTGGCCGTCGACGACTCGATGGACTCCATCCTGGACTGGTACAAGGAGGAGGGGCTGATCTTCAAGGGCGGCTCCGGCTCCGGCGTGAACCTGTCCCGGATCCGTTCCTCCCGCGAGCTGCTCTCCTCCGGCGGCAACGCCTCCGGCCCGGTCAGCTTCATGCGCGGCGCGGACGCCTCCGCCGGCACCATCAAGTCCGGCGGCGCCACCCGGCGCGCGGCGAAGATGGTCATCCTCGACGTGGACCACCCGGACATCCAGGAGTTCGTGGTCACCAAGGCGCGCGAGGAGGACAAGATCCGCGCGCTGCGCGACGCCGGGTTCGACATGGACCTCGGCGGCGCCGACATCGTCAGCGTGCAGTACCAGAACGCCAACAACTCCGTCCGGGTCTCCGACGAGTTCATGACCGCGGTGGAGAACGGCGGCGGCTTCGACCTGCGCGGCCGGCTCGACGGCGCGGTGATCGAGACCATCGACGCCAAGAACCTGTTCCGCGCCATCTCCCAGGCCGCCTGGGAGTGCGCCGACCCCGGCCTCCAGTACGACGACACCATCAACGACTGGCACACCTGCCCGGAGACCGGGCGGATCACCGCGTCGAACCCGTGCTCGGAGTACCTGCACCTGGACAACTCCTCGTGCAACCTGGCCTCGCTCAACCTGATGAAGTTCCTCCGCGCCGACGGCGGCTTCGAGGTGGAGAAGTTCGTCCGGTCCGTCGAGTTCGTCATCACCGCGATGGACATCTCGATCTGCTTCGCCGACTTCCCGACCGAGAAGATCGGCGAGACCACCCGCGCCTACCGGCAGCTCGGCATCGGCTACGCCAACCTCGGCGCCCTGCTGATGGCCTCCGGCCTGCCCTACGACTCGGAGCAGGGCCGCTCGGTCGCCGCGGCGATCACCTCGCTGATGACCGGCACCGCGTACCGCCGCTCGGCCGAGCTGGCCGGCGTCGTCGGCGCGTACGACGGCTACGCCCGCAACGCCGAGCCGCACAAGCGGGTCATGCGCAAGCACGCCGCCGCCAACGACGAGATCAAGCCCTCGGGCACGGTGGCCACCGCGATCGTCCGTGAGGCGACGAAGCAGTGGACCCAGGGCAACAAGATCGGTGACAAGTTCGGCTGGCGCAACTCCCAGGCCAGCGTGCTCGCGCCGACCGGCACCATCGGCCTGATGATGGACTGCGACACCACCGGCGTGGAGCCGGACCTGGCGCTGGTCAAGTTCAAGAAGCTGGTCGGCGGCGGCTCGATGCAGATCGTCAACCAGACGGTGCCGCGCGCCCTGCGCAGCCTCGGCTACCCCGAGGAGCAGGTCGAGGCGATCGTGGAGCACATCGCCGACCACGGCCACGTGGTCGACGCCCCGGGCCTCAAGCCGGAGCACTACCCGGTCTTCGACTGCGCGATGGGCGAGCGGTCCATCGCCCCGATGGGCCACGTGCGGATGATGGCGGCCGTCCAGCCGTTCATCTCCGGCGCCATCTCCAAGACGGTCAACATGCCGGAGCAGGCCACCGTCGAGGACGTCGAGAAGATCTACTTCGAGGGCTGGAAGCTCGGCCTCAAGGCGCTGGCGATCTACCGCGACAACTGCAAGGTCGGCCAGCCCCTGTCGGTCGCCAAGCCGAACAAGGCCGCCGCGACCATCCAGGCCCCGGCCGCCGAGGTGGAGAAGGTCGTCGAGAAGGTCGTCGAGTACCGCCCGGTGCGCAAGCGGCTGCCGAAGAAGCGTCCGTCCCAGACGGTCAGCTTCTCCGTCGGCGGCGCCGAGGGCTACCTCACCGCGTCGTCCTACCCGGACGACGGCCTCGGCGAGGTCTTCCTCAAGATGTCGAAGCAGGGCTCGACCCTGGCCGGCGTGATGGACGCCTTCTCGGTGGCCATCTCCATCGGTCTCCAGTACGGCGTCCCGCTGGAGACGTACGTCAGCAAGTTCACCAACATGCGCTTCGAGCCGGCCGGCATGACCGACGACCCGGACGTGCGGATGGCCGCCTCGGTGATGGACTACATCTTCCGTCGCCTGGCGCTGGACTTCCTGCCGTACGAGCGCCGCGCGGAACTGGGCATCTTCACCGCCAGCGAGCGGGCCGCCCAGCTCCGGGCCGAGGCGGAGGCGGAGGCGAGCGGTGCGGACCTCACCGCGATGGCCGCCTCCGCCCCGGTCGAGGCGCCGACCGAGCCGAAGACCGGCCCGATCGCCCAGCCGGCGCAGGAGACCGCCGACGTCGCCGCCGCCAAGCCGGCGCCGTCGGTCGGTTCCAGCACCGAACTGCTGGAGGCCGTGATCGGCAAGGCCGCCGACGCGCCGCTCTGCTTCACCTGCGGTACGAAGATGCGCCCGGCCGGTAGCTGCTACGTCTGCGAGGGCTGCGGCTCCACCAGCGGCTGCAGCTGACGTACGAGTGACAAGGTGGGCCGGTGGACATCCGCCGGCCCACCTTGCTTGCTCCGCGACAAGCAGGCCCAGCCATAAGGCCGACGCGTCGGCGGCACGGCGTTAGCATCGAGTCCCATGATCGTATGGATCAATGGCACCCACGGCGCAGGCAAGACAACGACCAGTGCCCTCGTGCAGCAACTGATCCCGGACTCGCGGGTGTTCGACGCCGAGAAGGTCGGCGAAACACTCATGGACATCACGCCGGGGCTGCCCGAAACGGACAATTTCCAGCACTGGCCGCCGTGGCGGCAGTTGGTCGTCGAGACCGCTCGACGCGTCCTCGACTACACCGGCGGCACTCTGGTGGTGCCCATGACTGTCCTGGTCGAGCAGTACTGGCGTGAGATCAGCGCTGGCCTCGCCCAACATGCCATCCCGGTGAGGCACTTCGTGCTCCATGCCGACCGCGACACACTTCGCGGGCGCATCGAGGGGGAACATCCCGTCCCTTCACCATTTCGTCTCAGGTACCTCGATGCCTATTCGGAGGCGGCCCGCACGTGGTTGCACGCCGAGGCCGAGGTCGTCGACACCACGCACCTCACCCCCGCACAGGCCGCCCTACACATCGCAGTGGCCGTGGGGAGTGAGAGTTGAGCGTGATCGAGGGCGCGCCGGTGTCGTTGTGCGTCCACACGTGGTCCTACCTGGCGTGGCGGCCGAGGACCTGACCCATATCCCCGCTGGGCTGTTGCACCGGCATTTCCTGGGGGTGGCTCCGGTCGTGAGGCATCGACTGCGATCATCGGAGCATGACGATTGCCGAGAGCTACGTCGAGTTCGCCATCCGGGAGGCGCGCGGCGTGTCGCCGGCGTACGAGCGCCTGTCCCTCGCCGTCTCCCGCGACGACGAACTGCTGGCCCTGCTCGCCGCGCTCCCGCCGGCCAGGCGGCAGCCGAACCTGCTGTTCGGCGTCGTACGACTGCTCGGCGGGCCGGTCGACGACCCGGCGGCCTTCCGCGACTTCGCGCTGGCGAACTGGCCGGCGATCGAGGCGGAACTGCGCACCCGCGCGACCCAGACGAACGAGCCCGGGCGGTGTGCGGTACTGCTGCCCGTGCTCGCCGCGTTGCCGCAGCCGCTGGCGTTGCTGGAGGTCGGCGCGTCCGCCGGGCTCTGCCTCTACCCCGACCGGTACGCCTACCGCTACGGCGACCACGCGCTCGGCGCGGGCGAACCGGTCCTCGGTTGCGCGGCCTCCGGCCTGGCCCCGCCGGACCGGTTACCGGAGGTGGTGTGGCGGGCCGGCCTGGACCTCAATCCGCTGCGGGTGACCGAGCCGGCGGACGTGGCCTGGCTCGACGCCCTCATCTGGCCGGAGCACACGCACCGCCGCGCCCGGCTGCGGGCCGCCGCGGCCGTCGCCGCGGCCGACCCGCCGCTGCTCACCCGCGGCGACCTGGCGGACGACCTGCCCGCACTGGCCGCGCGGGCGCCGGCCGGCGCGACGCTGGTGGTGTTCCACACCAGCGTGCTCTACCAGGTGCCGGCGCCGCGCCGGGCGGCGTTCGCCGACGCGGTACGCGGCCTGCCCGGCCACTGGATCTCCAACGAGTCCCCGGACGTGCTGCCCCACGACGCGTTGCCGGAGCCGCCGGACGAGGCGCTGTACAACGTGCTCGCGCTGGACGGCCGACCACTCGCCTGGACGAGCCCGCACGGGCAGGCGATGACCTGGTTCGGGTGACCCGACGGGCTGCCGTGCCGTGCGCCGGCACGGCAGCCCGCGTACGTCACTGCTGCTTCTGCTGGCAGGGCACGCAGAAGCGGGCGTGCGGTAGCACCTCCAGGCGCTCCCGGGGGATCGCGGCGGAGCAGCGCTCGCAGATGCCGTAGCGGCCCTCGGCGAGGCGGCGCAGCGCCCCGCTGACCTGCTCGATGCTCCGCCGGGTGGCGGCGATCAGCGCGCTCTGGGTGTGCGCCTCGCCCGGGTCGCCGGTGTCGGCGGTGAGCTGCGTCAGCCGGACGGTCTGCGCCTCGAAGTCGTTGGTCAGTGTCGTACGCAGGTCGTCGAGCCACTTCTGCTCGCTGGACTGGGTGGGCGTGGTCATGGCGTAGCTCCTCGGGAAAAAGAAAAAAGGCCGAAGCTGGATAGCTTCGCCCTGGTGGCCGTTCGCAAGAGTTGCAATCGGTTCACGGAGGGCCACGTCCGGCGGGGCTCGGCAGTCGGGAGGCGACCGAGCCGGCGCACGACGGCGCGACCGCGGATCGCACCACCCGGGTCGCCACGTTCACCCGCAGGGCACACCGGCAGGCAGCAGCGGGCGTCGCCGTCACCACGACGGCGGTGCTGTTCTGCTGACCGGTCGAACACATGCAGCCACCATAGGCCGGGCGGGGCGGAAAGCCAACGTGCTTCCGTGCGCACGGGGGACGGCCCGGTGCCCCGGGGCCACCCGGCGGGGCGTGCGGCCTGATCGGCCGGCGTCAGGTTCCGCCCGGAGCCGGTGCTGGCATCGACCGGTCAGGCCGCCGGCATGTCCCGCATCCGCCGCAGCGGGGAGAGGACGACGAAGAGCGCGGCGCTCCACGTGCCGAGGACGCAGATCCACAGCGCCGGCCGCAGCCCGAGCTGGCTGGCGAGCGCGCCGCCGGTGAGCGCGCCGAGCGGGATCACGCCGAAACAGACCCAGAGGAACGCCGCGTTCACCCGGCCCAGCAGGGCGGGCGGTGTGATCCGCTGCCGGTACGTCAGGGTGGCCACGTTGTAGAGCACCGCGTTGGCGGAGAACGCGGCCAGGCCGATGCCGTAGAGCAGCATCCCCCAGCCGGGCCGAGCCAGGGGCATGAGCAGGTAGAGCGGGCCCGGGGCGGCCATCGCCACCCAGATCACCCGGGCCGAGCCGAGCCACGCGGTCAACCGACCGGCGAACGCGCCGACCACCAGGCCGCCCACCGCGCTGACCGAGAAGACGAGCCCGACCAGCGCCGGCGTGGCGTGCAGCTCCTCGAGCAGGAAGACCACCTCGATGGAGCCGGACGCCATGACGAAGAAGTTCGAGGCGGTGGTGCAGGCGAGGATGCTGCGCAGGATCGGCTGGCGGCGGATGAAGCCCAGCCCTTCGGTCATCTCCACCCGCAGGGGCACCCGGTCGCGCCGGGGCGCGGGCTCGCTCGGGGCCTCCCGGATCAGCAGCAGGGTCAACCCGCTCACGGCGAAGGCGAGGCCGGTGACGACGAAGGTCCTCGCGGCGCCGACGAGCCCGACGAGCACGCCGCCGATCGTCGGACCGACGAGCTCGGCGGAGTCCTGGCTGACGGTGAGCTTCGCGTTGGCGTCCACGAGCCGGTCCGGCGGCACCAGCCTCGGCAGCATGCTCTTGTGGGCCACGGTGAACAGGACGGTGAGCACGCCGGAGATCCCGACCACCGCGTACAGGAAGCCGAGGGTGAGCAGGTCGGCCAGGGCGACCACCGGCACCGACAGCAGCAACGCCGCGCGGCCCAGGTCGCAGGCCACCATCAGCCGCCGCTGGTCGACCCGGTCGGCGAGGATCCCGGCGGGCAGGGAGAAGATCAGGTACGGCAGCCAGGCGAGCGCGGTCAGCAGCGCGACCTGGAAGACGCTGGCGTCGAGCGTGCCGACGGCGAGCAGCGGCACCGCCACGTTGGAGACCCGGGTGCCCAGCTCGCTGACCGTCTGCCCGGCCAGGAGCAGCCCGAAGTTGCGGCTGCGCAGCAGCGAGGGCCGTCTCGGGGCGGCACCTCCGATGGGTGTGGCGGCCTGCTGCGTCACGTCGGATTCCCGGCGTGGGTCGGTGACTGCCGTGGGGAGGCCGCCGACCTCGCGGGGGCCGACGCGGCTCGCGGGCGCCCGGCCCGTCCGTGGTCCATCCGGCCAGCCTGCCGACCCCGCCCGGATCGACGCCACTGGTTATCCGATCCCACCCGGCCGGCGCGCCGCGCTGCGTGCACGTGGTCGCGTCGGCCATCCGCAGCGCCGCGACCTGCGGGATCCGGCGGTGGCCCGACGCCTCGCCCGGGCAGGTGCCGACGAGCGGGTCTCTAGACTGCGCCGGTGACCGGAGAGCGACGACCGCTGGCGGACCGGCCGCTGACCGAGCCGCACCCGTCCCGGCTGCCGGCGGAGCACCCGGACCGGGAGCGGATCCTGGCCGCGCACGCCGCCGCCCTGGCCGCCGGCGAGGCCGGCTACCTCGACCCGGCCAGCGGTCTCTTCGTGCTCAGCGCGGGTTTCCTGGCCCGGCGCGGCACCTGCTGCGGGCGCGGCTGCCGGCACTGCCCGTACGTTGACGACTGACCAGCCGTAGGGGTCTTCCACCGGGTAGGGGATTACCTACGGCCACCAGGGGTGGGCCTTTGTCCGCGCCTGAGGCTTTGGTGGCAGCAGTTTGTAGTCGGGTATTTACTTGCCGGGTAGAGGATCTCTAAAGTTCGCTCGCTATTGTGCGGGTGATCGGGGGACCTCGTGGTCGTGTCGTGGAAGCGTCGTGCCTTCATCTGGCTGACTTCCGTCAGTGTCGGCGTCTCGGGCAGCGGGCTCGTGGTGGCTCCGTCAGCCGTCGCCGCTCCCACTCCGGCGGCGCAGCGGGAGTGTGGCAGCGCCGAGGCGCCGGACGAGGCGGCGGCAGCCAGGCTGGCGGCGGCCTGCGGCCGGCCGGTCGAGGCGCTCAGCGAGCGCACGGAGTACGCGCACGTGACCGTCGCCCCGGACGGCGTCCGCAAGCTGGTCGCGGCGGTCGCACCCCAGCGGGTACGCCGCGCGGACGGCTCCTGGGCGGCCATCGACCCCGGCCTGCGTCAGCGGGGCGACAGGTTGGTTCCGACCGCGACCCTGGCCGACGTGTCGTTCTCCACCGGCGGTGCGGGTCCGCTCGTGACGTGGCGGGAGGCCGGGTCGACCTTCACCCTCGGCTGGCCGCTGGGATCGTTGCCGAAGCCTCAGGTGAACGGCCCCACCGCCACGTACCCGTCCGTGCTGAAGGGCGTCAACCTGCACGTCACCGCGACCGCCGAGGGCTACACGCACGTGGTGGAGGTGCTCACCCCTGAGGCCGCCGCACAGCCGGCGATCAAGGCGTTGCGCTACCGCACCGGCGGTGACATGAGGATCGCCCAGGCCGCCGATGGCGCCATGCGGTTGGTGACCGCCGCAGGGGTCACCGTCGCCACCTCGGCGCCAGCGCGGATGTGGGACTCCTCCGACGACCCGGCCCGGGCTGGCGAGGTGCTGCCTGCCCAGGCGGCAGCACGGCTGAAGACCCCGCGGGGCGAATGGGCCACCGCCACCGAACCGGCGGTGACCTCGCGAAGCGCGAAGGTGCGCGTCGCCGCGTCGGGCGCCCAGTTCACCGTCACCCCCGACGCCGAACTGATGGCCGACCCTGGGCTCACCTACCCGATCTACATCGATCCGCAGTTCGAGAAGCTGCGGACGAAGTGGGCGTACTCCACCAGCAACGGCGAGAACAACGACACCACCGTGGCCCGGGTGGGGCGCCAGCCGTACCCGGAGGGCGGCAACGGGGAGCGCTACCGCTCCTACTACGACTTCAACGTGTCGGGCCTCAAGGGCAAGCAGATCCTGGGCGGGACGATCCGGGTCACGCTCGACCACTCGTACTCCTGCGACCCGACCTGGGTCTACGCCTACCGGACGAACGCCATCACGGTGGCGAGCGGCGGCCGGATGGCCTGGACGACCCGGCCGCTGCCCGCCACCTACCTCGACTCGTGGGAGGGCAACGCGAACGAGGCGGGTGGCTGCGGTGCGATCCAGCCCGACGACGACGCCGAGTTCTCCAGCACCGCCGTGGTCACGGACCTCCAGCAGGCCGCCACCAACGCATGGTCCGTCTACACGGTCGGCCTGTGCGCGTGCAATCCGTCCGGGGTGGGGGAGGACTTCGAGAGCCGGTGGAAGAAGTTCTACACCAACAAGGCGTGGCTCGAGGTCACCTACAACTCCAAGCCGGCCGTGCCGACCGGCCTCACCACGTCCGGCCAGGCGTGCGGTGCGACGATCGGTACCGCCTCGCCGGTGCTCAAGGCGTTCTACGGCGACGCGGACGGCGCCACGGACAGCCTGGTGGGCTACTTCCAGTACCGGCTGAAGGGCACCACGACGGTTACGGCGAAGACGGGGCAGACCAAGCCGGGCAACAACTACGGGGAGTCCGGCGTCATCAGCCTCGGGGCCGGCTCGGAGGGCAAGACGTACGAGTGGCAGGTGCAGACCAGGGACAGGGCGGGCCAGTACTCGGGATGGACGGCCTGGTGCAGCTTCACGGTGGACGTCTCCAAGCCGCTGCCCCCGACAGTGACCTCGACGGCGTACCCGGACGACGGCTCGGCCCACGGCGGACCCGGAGTCTCGGGGGCCTTCACCTTCGGCGCCGGCTCGCAGGACGCCGTGAAGTACGTCTACGGCTGGGCAGGCCAGACGACCCCTCTGACGACGGTGACCGTGGCCGCCGGCGCGTCCTACACGGTGACCCTGACGCCGCGGCGCTTCGGCTACAACGTGTTGGAGGTCTACAGCGTCGACAGTGCCAGCAAGCGCAGTGACACCACGGGACACCGGTTCCTCGTGAACGGCCCCTCCGCGCCGGTCGCGCACTGGCCACTCGACTCCGTCGACTCTCACTACCTCAAGAACGTGCAGGGCGGACCCGAACTCTCGTGGACCGGGAACAGCGCGTGGGCGGCCGACAGCCGGCTCTACGGCGAGTCGACCGCGTCGTTCGACAGGAGTTCGCACCTGTCGGGTGACGTGGCCCTGGACACGAGCAAGTCGTTCAGCGTCGCGGCCTGGGTGAATCTGGCCGACGCCGACACGACCGATCCCGACCCGGACCTCCCGACCGGCAACTGGACCGCCGTGAGCAAGTCCGGTGCCAACGTGGGCGCCTTCTACCTGGGCGCCCGCCTGGACTCCGGCCAGCCCAGGTGGAGCTTCATGCTCACGACGGCCGACGCCGGCCAGGGCAACTCCGTCACGACGGTCTTCTCGTCCGGAAGCCTGACCACTCGGGACGTGGGTAGGTGGACTCATCTCGCCGGCGCCTACGACGCCGGGACCGGCAGCGTGACGTTGTACGTCAACGGTGTCGTCGTCGGCTCCGGCACTCGCACCTCGGCCGGATGGAACGCCAGCGGTCCCGCGGTCATCGGCGGCGCTATGTGGACCGCCGCCAGTGGTGCCCCGTACATCACCGACCGGTGGCGCGGTCAGATCACCGATGTGCGGATGTGGAATCGCGTCCTCACGTCCGACGACCTGAACGGGACGGACGAGGACGCAGAGGCAGGGACCCAGGCGGTGTCCGGCATCATGGCACCGATCGAAGTCGCCAACTGGGACTTCAACGGTGCGCTCTCGTCCGGCTGCCAGTCAGCCATGAGCGTCTCCTACTGGCAGCAGTACCTGGACCTCTACGGCTGCACCGACCCGTACTCCGCCGCGCAGAACGTCGGGTACACGGGCGACGGCTACGACGACAACGATGCCCTCTGGTTGAACGGCCCTCAGCCCGACGGATGGGGGAGCGCGTCCACGAGGAGCGGCTACGCCGGCACCTCTGACGCGGTCGTCAACACCGGTCAGTCGCTCACGGTTTCCGCCGCCGTGCGGATCAACGCGCTCGCGGACGAGGACCAGGTCATGGTTCGACAGGGCCTGGCCGCCGACCAGGAGGGCGCCTTCAAGCTCTACATGAACCGTTACGGCGAGTTGTCGTTCACCATCGCCTCGCCGGACGGCGCTGGCGGTGTCACCTGGGCCTCGACCAAGTCCGACGTCCGGGTGACCGCCGACGCGCTCGGCGCGTGGATCCACCTCGTCGGCGTCTTCGACGCCGGTTCCGGCGAGGTCCGGCTCTACGTGAACGGCGTACGGCAGGCGGCCGTCGCGACAGGCGCGACGGGCGGGGTCTCCCGGCAGCCCCTGTACGTCGGCGCGAACGGGAGCTGGAACGGCCCTCTACTCGGTGACATCGACCAGATCAAGGTGTACGCCGGCGCGATGTCGGACCGCGAGGCACGCGCCCTCCACCGCAACTCCTGACACCAGCCGGCCCTGGAGCAGCGCCGAAGCTGCTCCGGGCCGGCCCTGCCTGCCTGCTGTTCCGCTTTCCGGCCCCCCACCCCTCACGGCGGAGGTTGTTCATGTCTGCTCGTCCGTCGCCGGCCACCGTGGCGCGGCGCGATTCCCGGTCCTCGTTCTGGCGCCCCGAGAGCCGGTTGCGGATGGGTCTGGCCGGGAGCCTGGCTCTCGTCATGCTGGCCTCCACGCTGACCGCCCAGCCTCGGCCGGCGGTCGCCGCACCGCCGGTCGGCCTCGGCGTCACGCAGCCGAAGCCGGTCTCCGCGAAGCCGGTCAGGTCGAAGCCGCGTCCGGCCGACCTGTCACAGGGCGCGAACAGGCGGCCCGCCGGGAAGGTCACCTGGCCCTCGGCCGGCGTGGCGGAGGCGGGCGTCGCACCGGCCGCCGGAAACCGGGCCGCGACGGCACCCCCGGTCACGGCGCCGTCCGCGGCAACTCGGGTCGGTGCCCTGCCGGTGTACGTCGGTCCGGGGGTGTCGAAGGACGCGGGAGCGCGGACGACCGCCGCCACCGCCGTGAGCCGGGCCCGGGTCGAGGTCCTCGACCGCGCCAAGGTGCCGGCGGGGTGGCGTGACGGCGTGGTGCTGCGGGTCGCCCGCGCCGACGGTCGGACGGGTGCGGGCCGGATGAGCCTGGGGGTGGACTACTCCGGATTCGCCTCGGCGTTCGGGGCGGACTGGTCGACCCGACTCCGCCTGGTGGCGCTGCCGGAGTGCGCGCTGACCACGCCGGAAAAGGCGGGATGCGGCGGTCGTCCGCTCGCCTCGCGTAACGACGGGGCGACCAACCGCGTGTCCGCCGAGGTGGAGATCTCCTCCGCCGGTGCGACGTCGCTGGTCGCCCTGGCCGCCGCCGCATCCGGGTCGGCCGGTGACTACGGCGCGACGCCGCTGCAGGCGTCGTCGAGCTGGAGCGCCGGTGGGTCGAGCGGCGACTTCTCCTGGTCCTACCCCGTACGGGTGCCGCCCGCCACGGGTCCGACGCCCACGGTGTCGCTGGCGTACTCGTCGAGCGCGGTCGACGGTCGCAGCGACGCCTCGAACAACCAGCCGTCGTGGGTCGGGGAGGGCTTCGACTACAACCCGGGCTTCATCGAGCGCCGGTACGTGCCCTGCTTCGACGACACGGCCAACGGCGCCACGAACGACGACCAGGTCGGCGACCAGTGCTGGGGCACCGACAACGCGGTGCTCTCGCTCAACGGACGGTCGACCGAGCTCGTCAGGGACACGGCGACCGGCGTGTGGCGTCCGAAGAACGACGACGCGGCGAAGGTCGAGAAGCTGGCGGGCGCGGCGAACGGCGACAACAACGGGGAGCACTGGAAGGTGACCGCCGCCGACGGCACCCAGTACTTCTTCGGGCTCGACGACCTGCCCGGTCACACGACGGGCACGGCCTCCACCAACACCGTCCGCGTCTACGGCAACCACGAGAACGAGCCATGCTGGAACACCAGCTTCGCCGCCGCCCACTGCGAGCAGGCGTGGCGCTGGAACCTCGACTACGTGGTGGACACCCACGGCGGCACCATGTCGCTCTGGTACAGCCGGGAGACCAACAAGTACGCCGCGAACGCCACGGACAGCGACGAGGTCTCCTACGTCCGGGCCTCGAACGTCACCCGCATCGACTACGGCACCTGGGACCGGGGTGCGACCGACCGTTCCGTCACCCCGACGGCGCAGGTCTTCTTCGCCACGTCCGACCGGTGCCTGTCGGACTGCACCGACCACGACGATCCGGCCCGCTGGCCGGACACGCCCTGGGACCAGGAGTGCACCGGTACCCAGTGCCCCGGCAAGTACTCGCCGACGTTCTGGAGCACCCGCCGTCTGTCGAAGATCACCACGAAGGTCGCCGGCGTCGCCGGCGACGTGGAGAGCTGGGACCTGAGGCACACCTTCCCGCCGAACGGTGACGCCTCCCGCGACGGCATGTGGCTGGAGTCGATCCAGCACACCGGGCACATCGGCGAGCCGGTGACGCTGCCGGAGATCAATTTCGATTTCGTGCAGCGTCCCAACCGGGTCGACAAGACCGACGACGGTAAGCCCCCGATGCACTGGCTGCGGATGAACACCGTCTGGACCGAGGCCGGCGGCAAGATCACGGTGGTCTACTCCCAACCGGAGTGCGACACCGACGGGCCCATGCCGTCCTCGCCGCAGAGCAACACCCTGCGGTGCTATCCCGTGCTCAGCGAGAACCCGTTCACGGACCTCATCGAGACCGACTACTTCCACAAGTACGTCGTCGAGGAGATCCACGAGTCGGACGGCACCGTCGGCGGCACGGACGTCGTCACGACGTACGACTATCTCGGCGGCGCGGCCTGGCGGCACGCCACGGACGACGGCATGACCAAGGACAAGTTCCGTACCTGGTCCGACTACCGGGGCTACGGGCGGGTCCAGGTCCGCAAGGGCACCGACGGTCAGGAGACGCTGGCCGAGACCCGCTACTACCGGGGCATGCACGGCGACCGGGCGGCGCCGAGCGGCGGTACCCGCACCGCGACGCTCGCCGCGCTCGACCTCAACGGCGACGGCGACGTCTCGGATGCCGCCGACGCGCCCCAGGTCAACGACGAGGACGCGCTCGCCGGGCAGGTCCGCGAGCAGATCACCTACAACGGCGTCGAGACCGATGTGGTGTCGCGGGGGGCCAGCCAGGCGTGGCAGTCGGCGGCCACCGCGACCCGGGACATGGGCCAGACCACCACCTACGCCCGCTACACCGGCGTCCAGGCGAGCTGGAACGCCGTCAAGCTGGACGCGGGCCGCGGGTGGCGGGTGACGAAGAAGACCAACGGCTTCGACGAGTACGGCATGGAGGCCACCGCCAGCGACCTCGGCGACGTAGCCCAGACCGGCGACGAGCAGTGCATGCGGACGACGTACGCGCGCAACGCCGGCAGGAACATCCTCGCCACCTCCGTCCGGGTCGAGACCTTCGCCCTGCCGTGCGGCACCGCGCCCACCAGCAGGGACGACATCGTCAACGACGTCCGCACGTCCTACGACGGCGAGGCGTACGGCGTGGCGCCCACCAAGGGCGACCCCACGAAGGTCGAAACGCTGAAGGACTGGTCCCCGTCTGGCGGGACGGTCTGGCTGACCACGGGCACCTCGACCTACGACGCCCACGGCCGGGTGAAGGACGCCTACGACATCCGCGGGAACAAGACGACCACGACCTACACCCCGGCGGCCGGCGGCCCCGTCACGAAGGTGGAGACCAGGAACCACCTGGACTGGACGACGAGCCAGGACATGATCCCGGGCTGGGGCCTCGCCAAGCGGTCCACCGACGCCAACGGCAAGGTGACCGACCTGCAGTACGACGGGCTCGGCCGGCTGCGGAAGGTCTGGCTGCCGAACCGGCCGATGGGCACCGACCCGGCCAACCCGGCCACCCCCTCCTACGAGTACACCTACACCATCCGCAACAGCGGGGGCGCCAACGCCGTCACGACCCGGGTACTGAACGCCGAGGGCAAGTACGTCACCAGCCACGCGCTCTCCGACGGTCTGCTCCGCCCGCGACAGACCCAGACTGCCGCCGTCGCCGGTGGCGGCACCGTGTTCAGCGAGACCGTCTACGACGCCGCCGGGCGGGTGGCGTACACCAACGGCCGACACCACGACCCGGACCTGACGGCCGGCACCAACCTGAAGTCGATCGCGGCGTGGGAGGCGAACAGCCAGACGGTGAACCTGTACGACCGGGCGGGCCGCACCACGGCCAGCATCCTGACCACCAGCGGCCAGGAGAAGTGGCGTACCACCACCGCGTACGGCGGTGACCGGGTCTACGTCACTCCGCCCGACGGCGGGACGCCGACCACCACGATCACCAACGCCGCCGGCAAGACGGTCGAGGTGCGCCGGCACTCGGGCGGTTCCGTCGCCGGGCCGCACGACGCCAGCACCTACACCTACAACCGGAAGCAGCAGCTCACCGGGGTCGCCGACGCCGCGGGCAACGAGTGGACGTACGAGTACGACATCCGCGGCCGGCAGACCGCGACGGAAGACCCCGACCGGGGCCGTACGGAGTCGACGTACAACGACTACGGCGACCTCGAGCACACGGTCGACGCGCGTGGCAAGAAGCTCGTCTACCACTACGACAGCCTCGGCCGTAAGGACGCCGTCTACGACACCTCGATCGCGACGGCGAACAAGCGCGCCACCTGGGCGTACGACCCCACGGGCGCGAAGGGCCAGTTGGCGTCGACCAGCCGCTGGACGGACCTCGGCGTCAACGAGTACAAGATGCGCATCCGGGGCTACACGGCCCTCTACAAGTCGTTGGGCGAGGACTACGTCATCCCCGCCTCCGAGGCCAACCTGAACGGCACCTACACCTTCACCCGCTCGTACAAGGCGGACGGGGTCAGCGTCGCGACCGCCACGTACCCGAACGCGGGAAGTCTCGGCGGCGAGCAGCTCACCTTCACCTACGACGAGGTGACCGGCCTCGCCGAGCAGGTGAAGACGAACTGGCCGAACGCCGGCCAGTACGTCACCAACACCGACTACAACGCCTTCGCCGAGCTGGGCCTCGTCCGCTACCAGCAGACCGCCCAGAACTACCTCGACCGCTCCTGGACGTACGAGGACAGCACCGGCCGGCTGTCACAGGCGACCACGAGCCGGCAGGTCACGCCGCAGCCCGTCGCCGACCTCAAGTACGACTACGACGAGGCCGGCAACATCACCAGGATCGCCGACGCCCCGACCGGCGGCACCGCCGACGTGCAGTGCTTCGAACACGACTACGCGCAGCGGCTGACGTCGGCCTGGACGCCCTCGTCCGGCGACTGCGCCCCCGCCGCGACGGCGACCGGCCTGGGCGGGCCTGCGCCGTACTGGCACTCCTGGACCTTCGATCCGGTCGGCACGTCGGTCGGCAACCGGGCCAAGGAGACCAGGCACGGCACCACGACCACCGAATCCACCTACACGTACCCCGCGCCCGGTGCGGCCCAGCCCCACGGGGCTCAGCAGGTCGTCACGACCGGGGTCGGCGCGGGTACCCGCAACTACCGTTTCGACGCGGCGGGCAACATGACCTGCCGGCCGAGCGCGACCGCCGTCAACAACACCTGCCCGGCCGGGACCGGCAGCCAGGCACTGACCTGGGACAGCGAGAGCAGGCTCGTCGGCCTCACCGACGGCGGAAAGAACCACAGCTACCTGTACGACGCCGACGGCGCCCGCCTGATCGCGCGCGATCCGACGGGCAAGACCCTCTATTTGCCGGGTCTGGAGATCCGCTACACCACCAGCAGCGGCACCAAGTCGGCGACGCGCTACTACAGCCATCTCGGCCAGATGTACGCCATGCGTCAGCCCGGCACCGGCGTCACCTGGCTCGTCACCGACCACCAGGGCACCCAGCAGTACGCCATCGCCTCGGGCAACCAGGCGATCACCCCGCAGCGCCAGACGCCGTACGGCGGGGTGCGCGGCGCGGCGCCCGCCGCCTGGCCGAACCAGCTCGGCTTCGTGGGCGGGACGATCGACGGCGGCCCCGACACCACCGGCCTGACCAACATCGGCGCACGCCCCTACGACCCGGCCATCGGCAAGTTCGTCGCGGTCGACCCGATCATGGACCTCGCCGATCCCGAGCAGTGGAACGGCTACGCGTACGCCAACAACACCCCGGTCACCAGCAGCGACCCGACGGGCCTGATCCCGGACGACTGCGCCAAGTTCGACTGCTCCGGCTACGTCCCCGGCAACGAGGACGCAAACCAGGACGCGAAGGAAAACAACCCGTGCTGGCCCGTCGCCTGCGAGAAGGATGAACCTGACGGTCCCGGCGGTACCGGCGGTTGGACCGGCAAGCACGACGACGACGGGCGAGCCATGCCGGCACCCGGCAAGATGACCATCGAGAACGGTGCTCAGTTCCGATACTACACCCACATCACCAACCTGGACATGTTCCAGCGCGAGGTGGTCGAGGACTATGTCTTCTGTTACAACAACCCGGAGATCTGCGCCGAACTGAAGAAAGCGAAGTCCAAGGCTTCAGAGCAGGCGCTGAAAGACCTGCTCGGCATCACAGACGCCCAGAATTGTTTGAAGGGCCAGATCTCGGGATGCGCCTGGACTGCGGTCGGCTTTGTGCCGATCGGGAAGCTGAAGGCAGCCGGACCGATTGGGAAAGCGCTGCTCGAAGGTGCTGACGCGGCATGTAGTTTCGCTGGCGAAACCGAAGTGCTGATGGCCGACGGCAGCACGAAGCCCATCAGTCAGATCAGTGTCGGGGACTTCGTTGTCGCGGCGAATCCGGAGACCGGTGAACGGGGTGATCGCGAGGTCACCCACGTCTGGTCGCACGAGGACGACCTTTATGCACTAACCGTCGCCGGTGCTGCGCTGGTCACCACCGAGGATCACCCGTTCTGGAACGCCACGGACCGTCGGTGGGAACGGGCGGACGCCCTCAACCGCAGCGCCGCGTTGCAGACAGTTTCTGGTGATTCGGTGGCGGTCGGCAGCTTGAGCGAGACGTCGATCGGTAGGGGTGCCGCGTATAACCTCACAGTTCGCGACATTCATACGTACTACGTGCTCGCAGGCAATACGTCGCTCCTCGTGCACAACTCGTGTCCTGTTGCTGCCCGTCTCACCAGCAGCCCCGACGCCCCGGTAATTAACAGCAAGACCGTACACTTGGACAAGAACGGTCGGTTCCGGATCGATCTCGAGAATCAGAATCCCGGACGGCCGGGTGCAAATATTCATCTACAGCCTATGGGGCGGGGTGCATCAGGCAAGTACTACTACCATCAGGAAACGGGGAAGTGGATTTCGGCGAGCGGAGAAGAGTTGGCGCCGAAACTCGCAAAGCAGGTGCCGCAAAGTGCCATTAATAGAGCCTATCAATACCTGAGGATCACGCCGCCGTGAAGATGAATTCACGCATGTTCGACGTTCTTGTGCAGGGGGTTGTGGACCCAAGCCGCGACCTGCCACCTGAATTGGATGAAGTCGCGAGGGCCGGCTGGGTGCTCGGCCCTGGCGGCGCCATCTTGCTCAAGTCTTTGTCGGGACCTGGATGGCGTAACGACATAGACGCCTCAGAAGTGGGGCTGTATGAGTATGAAGTGAACGACGTCTACGTTTCCCTGTTCGACCTTGCGGACAACAGGGAAACTTATTTGAGTAGGGCGGCGGTGAGAGGTATCTCTTTTGCTGCTCGCATGCTGAAAGATGCCGCCGCTCTTCCTGAGGCTGATAGCCTGCTAGCGGTAGTGGGCATATCGGTGGATGAGGGAGACGAAGATTTTTTGCTCCAGGGAGCTACTGTCAGATTTTTTAGTCGTCGCGGCGATTATCCGACCTGGTTCGAAGATCTGGAGCGGTATCAGAAGGAAGCGATTGCTGTAATTGGTATGGCGGACCTTGCCGTGCCTGGCCCGCTAACTCAATTTCGCCGTCGGGGGTGATTCCAGGATGCGCGGTGAGCGCCAACTCGGTCCGGCACGTGTTGCCAGGCGCTGGCAGCGAAGACTGAGGCCAGGTGCATGATGGCCTTACCGCAAGTGGAGCTAGGACGAAAGGTGCCTGCCGTCCGGCATCGAAGGCCGCCACGGACTGTGCCTGTAAGTGCGCTCGGTGTGCATGAGGAAGTCGGTGGTCCAAGTTGCTGCGGGACAGCGCGATCGCCAAGAGGTAGGACAGGGCAGCAAAACTCCCGGTGCAGGCATCGGATCTGTGGTCGATCGCTGTCTTTCCGGGACTCTCGTCCTATGTCGAAACAGCCCCTACGCGCTTATCGTGGTTAGCGCATCAAGATGAAGTTTCAATAACAGGAGGTTGCGGTGAGCGGGCGGGTCCGGCTTGCCAGTGTGACCCTGCTGCTGGCGACGGGCTGCGGCGCGGAGGCAGAACCGGTGGCCCTACCGCCTGCCGCGCCGGTCACGGTCGACGTGGCCGCCGCCTCGTCCGGCGGGGCGTGCCGGCTGCTGGACTTCGGCGTGATCGAGCAGCACGCCGGCGTCCGCTTCGACGTAGCCGCAGCGAGCGCCACAGGCGACAGCCACACCTGCGTGGTGCGCGCGGGACAGGAGACCCTGCCGGAGTTGACGCTGACCGTCACCCGGACGTCGATCGACGCGGCGACCTTCACCGCGGACGTGGTGCCGGAGAAGGCGACCAAGGTCTCCGGGCTCGGCCAGAAGGCGTACCGGCGGACCGCCTCCTCCAAGGGCGCCCTCGGGCCGGTCGCGGAGGTGGGCTGGCTGGCCGCCGAGGGCCGCCTCGCCACCCTGCGCTACGCCACCCCACGCGACGCCGACAAGGCGGAGGCCGAGAAGCTCACCACCGCTCTCGTCGCCCTGGCCCAGGGACTCGACACCCGCGCCATCTGACCTCGGCCAGGGTGACGAAGCCCCCGGCACAGCGTGAACTGCCTCGCCTCAAGATCCTGCGCCTGCTGCCCACAGGCGTGGGGCCGGGTGGGTCAGTGGGCGGCGACGAAGACCCGGGAGGCTACCTCACGGGGCAACCTGATGCGGTCGCCCGAGCGGTCGATCGAGACCCCGTCGCGCTCCTGCGCCACCGTCACCGTCGCGCCCGGGTCGACGCCGGCGGCGTGCAGCTGCCGGAGCACGTCCGCGTCGGTCTGCACGCTCTCGCAGATGCGTCGCACCACGACCGGCCCCGACAGCCCGGGGAACGCCAGGTTGCGCTCGCCCTCGATCGGGGCGGCGGTCGCCTGCTCCGGCGTGCCCAGCTCGTCCAGCCCCGGGATCGGGTTGCCGTACGGCGAGCGGGTCGGCCGGTTCAGCAGGTCGTAGACCCGCTTCTCGACCGCGTCGCTCATCACGTGCTCCCACCGGCAGGCCTCCTCGTGGGCCTCCTCGTAGGGCATCCCGATCACGTTGACCAGCAGCAGCTCGGCGAGGCGGTGCTTGCGCATCACGGAGACCGCGTTGCTGCGGCCGTGCGCGGTGAGCGCCAGGTGGCGGTCGCCCTCGACGGTCAGCAGGCCGTCGCGCTCCATCCGGGCGACGGTCTGGCTGACGGTCGGCCCGCTCTGCCCCAACCGCTCGGCGATGCGGGCACGCAGCGGCGGAACCCCCTCCTCCTCCAGCTCGAGGATGGTCTTGAGGTACATCTCGGTCGTGTCGACCAGATCATGCTTCACGTCAGCGGACCTCCGGCCAACGATGCTACCTCGGTGTTCACCGAACGACCCACGGCGAACCGCCAGGTCCGCGCCGGGATGGTGTTGACTGGATGCCATGTCCGCCTCCGATGATCTCCTTGTCGAGGCCGGTCGGCTCGCGGTCGAACTCGGCCAGGCCGACCCGCCCACGCTGCTCGACGTGCGCTGGCGGCTCGTCGGCGCGCCGGGTCGGGAGGACTACGCCGCCGGTCACCTGCCCGGCGCGGTCTTCGTCGACCTGGACACCGCGCTCTGCGGGCCGCCCGGACCCGCCGGCCGCCACCCGTTGCCCGACGCCGCCGCCCTCCAGGCCGCGCTGCGGGCCGCCGGCGTGCGCGCCGGTCGTTCCGTCGTGGTGTACGACGGCGGCGACGGCATGGCCGCCGCCCGCGCCTGGTGGACCCTGCGCTGGGCGGGCCACCGGCCGGTACGGCTGCTGCACGGCGGCTTCCCGGCGTGGCTGGCCGCTGGGCTGCCCGTCAGCACGGCGGTGCCGACCCCGGAGCCGGGCGACGTGGAGGTGCGCCCCGGAGCGTTGCCGGTGCTCGACGCGGGGGAGGCGGCCCGGCTGGCCGCGGCAGACGACGGTGTCCTGCTCGACGTGCGCGCCGCACCCCGCTACCGGGGCGAGACCGAGCCGATCGACCCGGTCGCCGGTCACGTTCCCGGCGCGGTGAACCTGCCCGCCGGCGAGTACGTCGCCGAGGGCCGGTTCCCCGCCGCCGAGGCGCTGCGCGAGCGCTTCGCCGCCGCCGGGGTGGGCGCGGACCGGCCGGTGGGGGCGTACTGCGGGTCGGGGGTGACCGCCGCGCAGGCCGTGTTCGCGCTGCACCTGGCCGGCCGGCCGGACGCCGCCCTCTACGTCGGCTCGTGGAGCAACTGGGTCGCCGACCCGGCCCGCCCGGTGGCCACCGGAGCGACCCCGGCCGGCTGAACGGGCAACGGGCGCCGGCGGCACCCGACGGCCGAGGGCGCCAGCGGCACCCGACCGGCCGAGCGGGCAACGGGGATCGGGCGACACCCGGCGGCTGAGCAGCGCCTGCGCGGGCGTGCCGGGGCGCGCGTGCGACGATGGGGCCATGTCCGACGACACGGTGGTGGTGTGGGACGAGTCGCTGCTCGCCTACGACATGGGGGACCATCCCCTCGACCCGGTACGGCTGGAGTTGACCTTCGCCCTCGCCCGGGAGTTGGGCGTCCTCGCGCGTCCCGGGGTGCGGCTGGTGAAGCCGGAGCCGGCCGACGACGCGCTGCTGAGCCGGGTGCACGACCCGCGCTACCTCGCCGCGGTGAAGGTCGCCCCCCGCGATCCGCTCTTCGCCGGCTTCGGGCTGGGCACCTCCGACAACCCGGTCTTCGAGGGGATGCACGAGTCCAGCGCGCTCGTCGCCGGCGCCACGGTGGCGGCGGCCGAGGCGGTCTGGCGGGGCGAGGCCCGGCGGGCGGTCAACGTGGCCGGCGGCCTGCACCACGCCATGCCGGCCCGGGCCGCCGGGTTCTGCGTCTACAACGACCCGGCGGTGGCCATCGCCCGCCTGCTCGACCTGGGCGCCGAGCGAATCGCGTACGTGGACGTGGACGTGCACCACGGCGACGGGGTGCAGCAGGTCTTCTGGAACGACCCCCGGGTGCTCACGGTCAGCGTGCACGAGACGCCGCTGGCGCTCTTCCCGGGCACCGGCTTTCCCGACGAGACGGGCGGGCCGGGCGCCGAGGGCAGCGCCGTCAACGTCCCGCTGCCGCCCGGGTTGGACGACGCGGGCTGGCAGCGCGCCTTCCACGCGGTGGTGCCGTCGGTGCTGCGCGCGTTCCGGCCGCAGGTGCTGGTCACCCAGTGCGGCGCCGACGCACATCGGCTCGACCCGCTCGCCGATCTGAACCTCTCCGTGGACGGGCAGCGCGCCACCTACCTGGCCCTGCGGGCGCTCGCCGACGAGCTGTGCGAGGGCCGCTGGGTGGCCACGGGTGGCGGCGGGTACGCGCTGGTCGAGGTGGTGCCCCGGGCCTGGACGCACCTGCTCGCGGTGGCGGCCGGGGAGCCCATCGATCCGGCGACGCTGACCCCGCCGGCGTGGCGGGAGCTGGCCGCCGGGCGCCGGCCGGGCCGGCAGATCCCGCTGCGGATGACCGACGACGTGGACCCGGCGTACGAGCCGTGGCAGCCGACCGGCGAGCCGAGCGCCGTGGACCGGGCGATCGCGGCGGCCCGCAAGACCGCCTTCCCGCTGTTCGGGCTCGATCCGCACGACCCGCGCGACTGATCCGGCGGGCGGAGGGGACCGCACAGGTGACCACTGTGGAACAACCGGTGGACGTGCTGCTCAGCGACGGCAGCACCGTGCAGTTGCGGCCGATCCGTCCGTCGGACGGGCCGGGCATCGTGGCGATGCACTCGCGCTTCTCCGAGCGCACCCGCTACCTGCGCTACTTCTCGCCGTACCCGCGCATCCCCGAGCGCGACCTGCAACGCTTCGTCAACGTCGACCACCGCGACCGGGAGGCGTTCGTGGTGCTGGTCGGCGACCGGATCGTCGCCGTCGGCCGCTACGAGCGGCTCGGCCCGCAGGCCCCCGAGGCCGAGGTGGCGTTCGTGGTCGAGGACGCCTACCAGGGCCGGGGCATCGGCTCGGTGCTGCTGGAGCACCTGGCCGACGCGGCCCGCCGCAACGACATCGCCAACTTCGTGGCGGAGGTGCTCCCGGCCAACGGCGCGATGCTGCGGGTCTTCTCCGACTTCGGCTACCAGGTGCAGCGGCAGTTCGCCGACGGCGTGGTGCACCTGAGCTTCCCGATCGCCCCCACCGACGCGACGCTGGAGGTGCAGCGCGGCCGGGAGCACCGCACGGAGGCCCGCTCCGTCGCCCGGCTGCTCGCGCCACGGGGCGTCGCCGTCTACGGCGCCAGCGCCACCGGGCAGGGCGTCGGCGCGGCGGTGCTCGGGCACCTGCGCGACGGCGGTTACACCGGCGCGGTGGTCCCGGTGCATCCGGGCGCGACGACGGTCGCCGGGCTGCCCGCGTACTCCTCGGCGGCCGATGCCGGCGTGCCGGTCGACCTGGCCGTGGTGGCGGTCCCGCCGGAGGCGGCGACGGAGGTGGTGGCCGACGCGGCCGCCGCGGGCGCGCACGGCCTGGTGGTCATCTCGGCGGGCTTCGCCGAGGCCGGCGGCGAGGGCGCGGCCGCGCAGCGCGCGCTGGTCCGCGCGGCGTACGCGGCGGGCATGCGCGTGGTCGGCCCGAACTGCCTGGGGGTGGCCAACACCGATCCGGCGGTACGCCTCAACGCCACCCTCGCCCCCCGGCTGCCGGTGCCCGGCCGGGTGGGCATCTTCAGCCAGTCCGGCGCGTTCGGGGTGGCGCTGCTGGCCGAGGCCGACCGGCGGGGGCTGGGCCTGTCGAGCTTCGTCTCGGCCGGCAACCGGGCCGACGTCTCGGGCAACGACCTGCTCCAGTACTGGCAGGACGATCCCGGCACCGACGTGATCATGTTGTACCTGGAGACCTTCGGCAACCCGCGCAAGTTCGCCCGGCTGGCGCGCCGGATCGGCCGGGACAAGCCCGTCGTGGCGCTCGCCTCGCCGGCCCGGCCGCCCGGGGTGGGCGACTCCGCCGGCCCGGACGAGGTGGCGGTCGCCGCGCTGTTCGCCCACTCCGGCGTGATCCGGGTGGACACCGTCGCCGAGCTGCTCGACGTCGGGGTGCTGCTGGCCCACCAGCCGCTGCCCGCCGGCCGTCGGGTCGGCGTGGTCGGCAACTCCTCGGCGCTGACGGGGCTGGCGGCCACCGCCTGCGCCGGGCAGGGGCTCACCGTCGCCCGGGGCTACCCGCGCGACGTCGGCCCGCGCGCCGGGGTGGCCGAGTTGACCGCCGCGCTCGCCGAGGCGGGCGCCGACGGCGAGGTGGACGCGCTGGTGGTGGTGTTCGCCCCGCCGCTGCCCGGCCAGCTCACCGACACGGAGTCGGACTTCACCGCCGCGCTGCCGAGCGCGTTCGCCGCCGGCAAGCCGGCCGTGGCGACGTTCCTGGTCGGCCGTACGCCCGCCGGGGTGCCCGCCTACCCGAGCGTGGAGGAGGCCGTGCGCGCCCTCGCCCGGGTCACCGCGTACGCCGACTGGCTGCGCCGGCCCGCCGGGGTGCCGCCGGAGCTGCCCCGGGTGGACCGGGAGGCGGCCCATGCCGCCCTGCGCCCGGAGGCCCTCGACCCGGCGGAACTGCTCGCGGCGTACGGGATCGAGGTGGTCGAGTCGGTGCCGGCGCGCTCCGCCGCGGAGGCCGTCGACGCGGCGACCCGGCTGGGTTTCCCGGTGGCCCTCAAGGCCGCCGCCCCCGGTCTGCGGCACCGCCTCGACCTCGGCGCGGTCCGGCTCGACCTGCCCGACCCGGCCACGGTGCACCGCGCGTACGCGGAGATGTCGGCGGTCTTCGGCGCGGACGTCCTGGTGCAGCCGATGGTCCCGCCCGGTGTGGCCTGCGTGGTCGAGCTGGTGGAGGACCCGGCGTTCGGCCCGGTGGTCGGCTTCGGGCTGGGCGGCGTCGCCACGGAGCTGCTCGGCGACCGGGCCTGGCGGGCGGTGCCGCTGACCGACCTGGACGCGGCCGAGCTGGTCGACGAGCCCCGGGCGGCGCCGTTGCTGCGCGGGCACCGCGGCGCGGCGCCGGTGGACCGGGCGGCCCTGGCGGACCTGCTGCTGCGGGTCGGCCGGCTCGCCGACGAGCAGCCCCGGGTCCGCGCGCTGAGCCTCAACCCGGTGCTCGCCCGCCCCGACGGCATCTCGGTGCTGCACGCCACCGTGCGGGTCGGCTCCGCCGTGGCCCGCCCCGACACCGGCCCCCGCCGCCTGTAAGGAAGGTGCCCTTCCTGACACTTCGCGGTGCGGCGGCCGAACCGGTCAGGCCGCCCGGTCGGAGATCTGCTGCACCGACCAGGCGTTGCCGTCGGGGTCGGCGAAGTGGACGAAGCCGACGTTGTCCAACGGGTCCGGCACCGGGCGCGGATTCTCGCCGAGCACCTGGATCTCGCTGACCTCGACGCCGCGCTCGACCAGCTCCGCCCGCGCCCGGCGCAGGTCGGGCACGACGAGCTGGAGGCCCCTGAGCGAGCCGGGTGGCATCTCGGGCAGCGGCCCCCTGCCGATCACGATCGAGCAGCCTGAGCCGGGCGGGGTCAACTGCACGATCCGCGCGTCGTCGCCGAACGTCGTGTCGTGGTCGACGGCGAAGCCGAGCCGGTCGGCGTAGAACGCCTTGGCCCGGTCCACGTCGGAGACCGGCACGACCACCACTTCCAGGGTCCAGTTCATGGCTATTGGTAGCCCGTCGGGCAGCCGGGATCAAGGACCACGGTCCGGACGGACGCGAGGCCCCGGCGAACCGCCGGGGCCTCGCGTGGTCCAGGAAACGTCAGCAGGCGTACGCCTCCAGGCGCTGCGCCCGCTCCGGGTCACGCAGCTTCAGCAGGGTCACCTTCTCGATCTGCCGGATCCGCTCCCGGGACAGGCCGAACTCCCGGCCGACCTCGTCGAGGGTGCGCTGCCGGCCGTCGTCGAGGCCGAAGCGGAGCCGGATCACGGCCTGCTCCCGCTGCGACAGGGTGGACAGCACGATGCTGACCTCGTTGCGCAGCTCGCCCTGCGCGGCGGCGTCGCCCGGCTCGGCGCTCGGGTCGACGGCGGCGACGAAGTCGCCGAGCGCGCTCTCGCCGTCCTCACCGACCGCCTGGTCGAGGCTCACCGGCTCCCGGTCGTACGAGATCAGCTCGATGACCTGGAACTCCGGGATGTCCATGGCCCGGGCGACCTCGGCGACGGTGGGCTCGCGGCCCAGCGAGACGGAGAGCTCGCGGCGGGCCCGGACCATGCGGTTGACCTGCTCGACCATGTGCACCGGGATGCGGATCGTGCGGGCCTGGTCGGCCATGGCCCGGGTGATCGCCTGCCGGATCCACCAGGTGGCGTACGTGGAGAACTTGTAGCCCTTGGCGTAGTCGAACTTCTCGACCGCGCGGATCAGGCCGAGGTTGCCCTCCTGGATCAGGTCGAGGAACGCCATGCCGCGACCGGTGTACCGCTTGGCGATGCTGACCACCAGGCGCAGGTTCGCCTCCAGCAGGTGGTCCTTCGCGGCGCGGCCCTGCGCGACGATCAGCCCCAGGTCGGCCCGGAACTCCGCCGAGACGGGGGTGCAGGTCGCGAGTTTCTCCTCGGCGAACAGCCCGGCCTCGATCCGCTTGGCGAGGTCGACCTCCTGGGCGGCGGTCAGCAACTTCGTCCGGCCGATCCCGTTCAGGTATGCCCGGACCAGGTCCGTGGAGACGCCGCGCTCGTCGGTGGCGTCGAGGTCGGTCAGGGTGTCGGTGGCGCTCGCGGCCTCGGTGGTGCCGGCAGGGCGCGTCCGGTGCTCCGTCATCTGCAGGGCCATCTCAGTTTCTCCCCGTGTCCACGTCTGTGCCGTTGGATCCGGCCCAGTGGTGCCGGTGTGACACACAGCTTGGCGGGCGGGGCGTGAAACGGGAGTGAGGCGATCGGGGAACCGACACGAATTCCGTCGATGCCCTGCTCAGCGTGGGCGGCTCGTCGCCGAGCGCTGGTTGCCGCCGGCGGTTACCGTGCCAGCGGTCGGCCCGCACGGCCGGCCCGCCGGCGACGTCGGCGTACCGAACAGGTTGTGGAGGGTGTCGTGGTCTTCAAGCGGCTCATGCAGGCGATGGGTGTGGGTGGCCCGTCCGTGGAAACCGTGCTGACGAATCCGAACTGCCGCCCCGGCGGCCAGCTGGAGGGCGTCATCCACGTGGCTGGCGGCGACCACCTCGTCGACGTGTCGTACGTCGCCCTGGGCCTGGTCACCCGGGTCGAGGTCGAGAGCGGCGACAACGACTACGAGACCACGCAGGAGTTCCACCGGCAGGCCGCGACGGGCGCCTTCCAGCTCGCCCCGGGGCAGCGCCACGACATCCCGTTCCGCTTCGCCGTGCCGTGGGAGACGCCGCTCACCGAGCTGTACGGGCAGCACCTGCACGGCATGACGATGGGGCTGCGTACGGAGCTGGAGGTGGCCCGCGCGGTGGACAAGGGCGACCTGGACGCGGTGGCGGTGCACCCGCTGCCGTCCCAGCAGAAGATCCTGGAGGCGTTCCTGCGGCTGGGCTTCCGGTTCGCCCGGGCCGACGTGGAGCGGGGCCACATCTACGGCGTACGGCAGACCCTGCCCTTCTACCAGGAGATCGAGTTCTACCCGGCGCCGCAGTACGCCGGGGCGATCAACCAGCTGGAGGTCACCCTCGTCACCGACCCGCAGCAGATCCAGGTGGTGCTGGAGCTGGACAAGCGCGGCGGTCTGTTCACCGAGGGCCGGGACGCCTTCGGCCGCTTCACCGTCGACCACGCCACCGCCGAACGCACCGACTTCACCCCCCAGCTCGACGGCTGGATCCGTCAGTCGCTGCAACGCCGCGGCCTCTTCTCCTGACGCCACGGTGTGCGCCGGCCCTGCCGCGGGCTCGCCGGGCCCGCGGCCCCGTCAGGCCCAGCCGTGCCGCGCGGCGTGCCAGCCGAGCTGCATCCGGGTCTGCACCCCCGCGAGGTCCATGAGGTGGCGCAGGCGCCGCTGGAGGGTCCGCAACGACAGGTCGAGCTGGGCGGCGACGACCGGGTCGGTGAGCCCGGCCAGCAGCAGCGCCATGATCTTCCGGTCGAGTTCGGTGGGACCGTCGGCGGCCTGGCTGTCGGCGTCGTCGCCGGCGGGGGCGGTCAGCGCCGAGGAGTCGAGCGGGTGGGCGTGCCGCCAGACGATCTCGAACAGCGCGTCCATCGCCGCCAGCAGCCCGGTGCGGTGTAGCAGCACCGCGCCGGGCTCGCCGCCGGGCGTGGCGGTCAACGGCACCAGGGCCAGTTCCGCGTCGGCCAGGACCAGCTTGATCGGCAGGTGGTCGACCACCCGCACCTCGACGCCGTCGCGCAGCGACTCCAGCGTCTCGGTGACCACCCCCGGTTCGGCCAGTGTCGGCCGGTCGATCACGACGCGGAAGCGCACCCCCTGGCCGACCGCCGTCGACTCCACCGCGTTGGCGCCCGGCGGTACGGCGATGAACGGGGTGGTGACGAAGCTGCGCACCTGCGTGCGGGCGGCGTGCTGCACCTGCGCGAACCGGTGCCGGACGGCGTCGACGCCGCTGACCACCTCGATCAGCTCGTCGATGGTGCGCCCCGCGATCGACGAGCGGTACTCCTCGGCGAGCCTGACCAGCGCGAGTTCCGCGTTGTGCAGGGCGCCCCGTTGCTCGCTGATCAGCGCCCCGAGCGCGACGGCGGGCGGCGCCACCGAGAACTGCCCGTCCGGGCCGCGCTTCACCAGGCCGTACGCGGTCAGTTGCGAGAGCACCGCCTCGACCGCCGCGGCGGGCCTCCGCAGGGCGTCGCCCAACTCGGCCGGGCCGGACTGGCCCCGCCGGACCAGCAGGCCGTAGACCGCCTCGTCCTCGGGGCTCAGCCCCAACGCGCCCAGCATCGGTGGCTGCCTCCCTCTGCCCGCTGCGGCAGGCAGAGTATGGGACACCGGCACCGGTCCTGACCAGCCCGGGAAGGCCGACGGGTCGTCGGGAAGGGCCCCGGAACGCTGCGTGTCCCGGGGCCCCGCCAACCAGCTCACCGCAGGCCGTACGCCCGGATGAGTTCCTGCCGGATGCCGAAGCCGGCGTCCGTCTTGGCGCCGGCCCGCACCGACACGAAGCCACCCGGCTGCCTCGGCAGGGCGAGCGAGCCGGTCCAGCGGTCACCCGCGCCCTTGCTCAGGGTGACCTTCCGCCAGGTGGCGCCGTCGTCGTACGAGACGTCCAGCGTGACCGACGTGACCGTGCCGGTGCCGGTGCCGCCCGGCTGCGGCCCGGCCTTGACGCTGATCCGCTGGGTGGTGCCCGCCTTCACGTCGCCGCGCAGGTCGGTCTCCAGCGCGTAGTCGAGCTGGAGCAGCGCGAACGGGACGAAGTTGTCGGCGGTGTTCGAGCCGGAGACGAAGTCCCACTCGGTGTGCGTGCGGGTGGACAGCCGCCACCGGTCGGCCGGCCGCGAGGCGTCCAGCACCAGGCGGTACGGCAGCGTGCCGGCGGGCACCGGCGTCCACTGCAGGTCCGAGCTCCAGGTGTTCTCGTCCACCAGCTTGTCGCCCTGGTAGAGCTTGAGGTGGGTCGGCACCGAGCCCCACTCCAGGTTGCCGCCGTGCTCCAACACGTCGTCCGACGGGCTCCAGGCCTGCACGTTCAGGGTCATGTAGTCCCCGTAGCGGCTGTTGCGCACCCCGAACGCCCGGCTGAAGGCCGGTCGGACGGCCGGCGCGAACCAGTCCAGCCTGGTCGTGCTGCCCTTGGCGTACGTGTTGAGGTAGGCCGTGTCGGTCCAGCCGCCCTGGTCGTGCACCTCGTGCCAGACCACGTCGGGCGTGACCCACTCGGTGCGGGTGCCCGGGTGCGACTCGCTCTCCGGGAAGCCGAACGAGGGGCTGAAGACCATGTCGTAGCGGTAGCCGGAGCCGGGGGAGTCGACGGCCGCGTGGTAGCGGGCGTCAATCCGGCCCAGGTCCCGCTGCCGGGGGTGGTAGGCGAGCGACCGGTCCGGCACCTGTCCGGGCCAGACCCGGGCCAGGTCGTAGACGTAGCCGGCGTACGGGACCCGGGTGACGGTCAGCTTGCGCGGCCCGCCCCGGGTCGCGGCGATCAGCTGCTTGCCGGCGTCGCGGTGCACGGTGGCGACGGGGATGGCGGACTCGCCGACCCACTCGTTGAGGATGCCGGCGCCGTCGTTGACGACCAGCAGCAGCTTCGCCCCGGCGGCCGCCGCGGCGGCGGCCCGGGCGGTCGGGTCGACCGCGTCGCTGCGGGTCACCACCACGGCCCGGCCCTTGACGTCGAGACCGGCGTACGCCTCCGGAGCGCCGGTGCCCGCGTAGACGGGTCGCAGCGTCTCGGTGCCGGCGGTGATGGTGCTGCCCGGCTGGACCGTGGCGTCGACCGGGGACCGGCCGGGGATGCGCAGGCTCAGCATCGGCTCGCCCTTGCGCCACCGCGCCGCCATGGTGAACGACACCGTGCTGACCCGCTCGGTCGGCAGGACGTACAGGTCGTCGTAGCGGATCGGCAGCTGGTACGCCGCGCGGAAGTCGCTGCCGTCGGCGTACCCGACGGTGTAGTCCAGCTTGCGCTGCCGGTCCTCGGTCCGCTCCGGTGCGGCGGTGTCGAGCAGCCGTGCCCGGCGCGCGTCCAGCACCACCTCGGCGCCGCGGTCGAGCACTGTCTCCGGGTCCACCAGCAGGGCGAAGCCGAGCCGGTCGGACCGCTCGCCGGGAACGTCCAGCACGGCCTCCACCGTGTAGGTCCCCTTCGGCAGGCGCAGCGTCCGCTCGCCGGCGACCGGGTACTGCCCGGGGTTGGGCTCGCCGGCCCGGTTCACCACGACCGTCGCGCTGGCCGGCTTGCCGTCGCGGCCGACCAGCTTGACCTTCAGGTCGTACCGCTCGTTCTCCTTGAGCAGCCCCAGCGCGGTACGGGTGACCGCCGTGCCGGTGGCGGCGTCGGTGCCGACCAGGTAGCCGGTCAGCTCGCCGTGGGCGTCGCCGCGCGGGTCGCCGGTGACCGCGACGTCGGCGCTGCCGCCCGCCGGCACGGTCACCGTGGAGGCGCCCAGCGTGAACGGGCCGCCGCCGGTCAGGGCGAGGTCGAGGGTCACGGCGGCGGTGCCGGAGTTGGTGAAGGTGACCGACCGGGTGACCGGGGCGTCGGTCGGCTCGTGCGGCCAGTCGAAGGTGCCGAAGAACGCCGAGCCGGTGGCGCGTACGGTGCCGCGCACCGCCGCCGCCACGTCCAGCCGGCCGGTGCCGACCTGGTACGGCCGGTAGTCGTCGGACAACCCCTTGGCGCTGCTCATCAGCGCGTCCTTGAGCTGCTGCCCGGTCCAGTCGGGGTGCCGCTGGGCGAGGATCGCGGCGGCCCCGGCGACGTGCGGCGTGGCCATCGAGGTGCCGTCCATGCCCTGGTACGCGCCCTCACCGGCGGCCTGCTGCGAGCGGGCCGCGACGATCCCGACGCCGGGTGCGGCGAGGTCCGGCTTGAGCGCGCCGGTGCGGGCCAGCGGGCCGGTGCTGGAGAAGCCCGCCAGCGCGTCCTGCTTGTCGACCGCGCCGACCGTCAGCGCGCTCGGCGCGGTGCCGGGCGACCCGATGGTCTGCGGGCCGGAGTTGCCGGAGGCGACGACGAAGAGCGTGCCGTGCCGCGCGGAGAGCGTCTCCACGGCGGCGGTCATCGGGTCGGTGCCGTCGGTCAGCGAGCCGTCGCCGAGGCTCATGTTGACCACGTCGGCCCCGGACTCGGCCGCCCACTGCATGCCGGCGATGATCCAGGAGTCCAGGCCGTACCCGCCGTTGTCGAGCACCTTGCCGACGATCAGGTCCGCGCCCGGGGCGACGCCCCGGTTGCCGCCGCCGGAGGCCGCGCCGGTGCCGGCGATCGTCGAGGCGACGTGGGTGCCGTGCCCGTTGACGTCGGAGGTGTCCTCGCCCGGCACGAAGCTGACCTTGTCGTCGACCTGGTCGACCAGGTCGGGGTGGCTGGGGTCGACCCCGGTGTCGAGCACCGCGACCCGTACCCCGCTGCCGTCGTACCCGGCGGCCCACGCGGCGGGCGCGCCGACCTGGGGCACGCTCTCCTTCAGCGCCGCCGTCACCCGGCCGTCGAGCCAGAGCTTCGTGACCCCGCCGCTGAGGGCCCGGGCCGGTGCCGTCGCCGTGGCGGGCGCGAGGGTGGACCAGAGGGTGCGGGCCTGCTTCTTCTCGGTGGACAGCGCCGCGCCCTGGATGCTGGGCAGGTCGCGGACCAGCTTCGCGCCGCGCGGTGGCGCCGGCTTCGCCGTGCGGGCCTTCGCCGGGGTGTACGCCGCGATCAGCGGCAGCGTGGGGGTCTTCGCGTCGTCGTACCCCATCTCGATGAGGTCCGTGACGTTGAACAGCCGCCGGTCGAGCTTGTCGCTGTCCAGCAGCGGCAGGGCCTCGTCGGGCAGGACGTACAGGTCGTCGCCGCTTTGGCGGAAGCGCACGCCGCCGGTGGCGTCATCGGGCCGGTCGACCTCGGCGGTGGCCTTGCCGTCGGCGGAGGTGGTCACCGTGACCACGTCGCCGGTGATCAGGGTGACCGTGTGGGTGTCCCGGGTGGCGGCGGGGGCGGCCGGCGACGGGCCGGCCGCCGTCGCCGGGGCCTGGATCGCGGCGAGGCCGGCCGCGACCATTCCGGTCGCCGCCGCGGCGGCGGTGAGCCGCCGTCTCGTGCGACCCCAGGTGAAGGGCTGTGAGGGGGATGACATGCGATGGTTCTACCGTCGTCGGCCGACCCCCGTGAACAGTTGGCGGCGGCGGTGTTGCGCCACGACGGGACTCCGCCACCGGGATCCGGCGCCGGCCGCCGGCCCGGCCGGTCAGATGTCGAGCAGCACCGTGCGGGGGCCGACGTTGACGCTCTCGACCAGCATGTGGGCGCGGAAGCGGCCGGTCTCCACCTTGGCGCCCCGGGTGCGCAGCGCCGTCACGACCTCCGTCACCAGGGGCTCCGCGACCTCGGCCGGTGCCGCCGCGGTCCAGCTCGGACGGCGACCCTTGCGGGCGTCGCCGTAGAGGGTGAACTGGCTGACCACCAGGACCGGCGCGCCGGTGTCCGCAGCGGACCGTTCCTCGTCGAGGATTCGCAGCTCGTACACCTTGCGGGCCATGGTCCGGGCGGTCTCGACGGTGTCGGTGTGGGTCACCCCGAGCAGCACCAGCAGCCCGTCGTCGATCGCGCCGACCACCTCGCCGTCGACCGTCACGGCGGCCCGGCCGACGGTCTGCACCACGGCCCGCATCAGTCGGTGACCGGCTCGATGAAGCCGCGCTCGACGAGGTGCGCGACGATCGGCCCGGCCGCCTCGGCCAGCTCCCCGGGGGTGACGTCGTGTGCGGCGGCGAGCAGGGCGAGCTGGTCGCGCAACGCCAGCCGCCCGTCGGCCCCGCCGACCAGGGCCAGGACGAGCGGGTCGATCTCCTCGGTCCAGCGCAGGCCGTGCGGCATGGCCAGCACCTGCCGGTCCACCGCCCAGCCCTCGTCGCCCATGGTGGCCTCCTGCCGCAGCTGGAGGCCCTCGGCGGCCCGGAAGCGGGCGGCGAGCAGCCCGTCGGTGTCGCGGGCGCGCAGCCAGTCCTGGCGGTCGAACCACGTGTCGACCCGGTCGCCGAGCGGCGCCTCCACCCGCTGGCGCAGGTCCTCCACCCGCACGATCGGGTCGTCGTGGCCCGAGCGGCGCAGCGAGACGATGCCGAAGCCGACCGCCTCCACCTTGTGCGCGTCGAACCAGTCCAGCCAGTCCGCCATCCGGCGCGGGTCGGCCGCCTCGCCGACATCGGTGAGCCACAGGTTGACGTACGCCATCGGGTCGGCCACCTCACGCTGGATGACCCAGGCGTCCAGCCCCGTGCCGGCGAACCAGCCGGTCACCCGCTCGCCCCAGTCCTCCCCGGCGACGTGCACCCAGTTGGCCAGGTACTGCATGGTGCCGCCCTCGGTGAGCAGGCCCGGCGCGGCGGCGGCCAGTTCCGCGCCGATCGCGTCGCCGACCCGCCCCGAGTCGCGGTAGACGTGCGTGGTGGTGCCGGGGCCCACCACGAACGGCGGGTTGCTCACCACCAGGTCGAAGCGCCGCCCGGCGACGGGGGCGACCATGTCACCGCGGAGGAGTTCCCAGTCCTGGCCGTTGAGCGCGGCGGTGGTGGCGGCGAAGCGCAGCGCCCGCGCCGACAGGTCGGTGGCGGTGACCCGCCGCGCGTGGCTGGCCAGGTGCAGGGCCTGCACGCCGGACCCGGTGCCCAGGTCCAGCGCGGCCTCGACGGGCCGGCGGACGGTCGCGCCGATCAGCGTCTGCGTCGCCCCGCCGATGCCGAGCACGTGCTCGGCGTGCAGCGGGCGGCCGGGCCGGGCACTGGCGGGCACGTCGGCGAGCACCCACCACTCGTCCCCGTACGGCTCCAGGTCCACGCCCATCCGCAACCCGTCGCCGTGCCGCTCGACCAGGCCCCCGGCGAGCGCCTCGGCCAGCGACAGCGGCGCCAGCGCGGCGGCCACGGCGGCCTCCGGCTCGGTCTGCTCGCAGACGAACACCCGGATCAGGGTGCCGAGCGGGTCGCGGTCCTCGGTGGCGCGCAGCGCGGCCCGGAAGTCGTTGCGGGCCACCCCGCCGGTGGCCTGCGGGCCGAGCCGGGTGGCGATGCCGTTCGAGGTGAACCCGGCCCGCGTCAACGCGGTCCGTAGCGCCTCGACGCCGGCGGGGGAGAGCAACATGTCGTGTCCGTCCACGTCGCCATCCTGCCTGGTGCCCGGCAGCGGGGTCCGGCCACCCGGCGGATCAGAGCCGGGCCCCGGCCGCACGCAGCCGGGTCACCTGCGCTCCGGTGCTGGCCCGCAGGCCGACACGTGCCCTGCCAACTGCGGCCTACGCACCTCCGCCGGTCGCCGGTCAGGGCAGGATGGCGCCATGACGCTCGCACTGCCCATCGACCCCGAGGCCAACGAACTCGTCAACCGGGATCCGCTGGCCCTGTTGCTGGGGATGGTCCTCGACCAGCAGGTGCCGATGGAGAAGGCGTTCTCCTCGCCGTACGTGCTGGCGCAGCGCCTCGGGCGCGACCTGGACGCCCGGGAGTTGGCCGACCACGACCCGGAGGCGCTGGTCGCCCTGTTCGCCCGGCCACCGGCGCTGCACCGGTTCCCGAAGGCGATGGCGGCCCGGGTGCAGGAGGTGTGCCGGGCCCTCGTCGACCGGTACGACGGCGACGCCGCCGGGCTCTGGTCGGACGTGGGCGACGGCCGGGAGCTGCTGCGCCGGGTCGGTGAGCTGCCCGGCTTCGGCAGGCAGAAGGCGCAGATCTTCGTCGCGCTGCTCGGCAAGCGGTTCGGGGTCACGCCGAAGGACTGGCGGGAGGCGGCCGGCGACTACGGCGACCCGGACGCCCACCGGTCGGTGGCCGACGTCACCGACGCGGACTCGCTGCGCCGGGTGCGCGAGTACAAGCAGCAGATGAAGGCGGCGGCGAAGGCGAAGTCCACCGGGGGCTGACGCAACCGCGCCGTCGTGGCGGTCGTTGTAGCCAGGATGGCGACGACGGGCAGCCGATGACGGACGAACGCGGCGGGCGGTTGCTGCGGCCGGAGGACAGCTCGCCCCGGGCCACCTTCCTGGAGCTCTTCTTCGACCTGGTCTTCGTCTTCGCGCTGACCCGGGTCTCGCTGCGCCTGGTCGAGGGCACCGGAGGCTCCGGCGGGATGCTGCTGGCCGAGATCGGGCGCACGGGCGTGCTCTTCCTGGCCCTGTGGCTGCTCTGGTCGATCACCACCTGGGTCACCAGCCGGTACGAGCCGGAGCAGCCGGTGATCCAGTTCGTCGTGGTCGGGACGATGTTCGGCGCCATGGTGATGGCCGTGGCGTTGCCCCGGGCGTTCGAGGACCGGGCTGCCTCGTTCGTGTTGGCGTACCTGGCGGTGATGCTCGTCCGGCCTCTGATCATCGCCACGGCCCTGCGCCGCCATCCGCGCCGCACGGTCCCGCTGCGGCTCTTCGCCTGGGCCGCCGCGGGGGCCGTGCCGTGGCTGACCGGGGCGGTCGGGCCGGAGGAGCTGCGCCTGCCGCTCTGGGCGCTCGCCGTGGTCGTCGACTTCGCCGGCCTGCTGCTCGGCTGGCCGCTGCCCCGGCTGGGCCCGGCGCGCACCGCCGGCTGGCTGATCGCCGGTGAGCACCTGGCCGACCGGTACCAGCAGATCTTCCTCATCTCGCTGGGGGAGACCATCCTGGTCATCGGGCTGACGTACAGCGGCACGGAGTTCAGCGCCGACCGGGCCGGCGCCTTCGCGACCGCCTTCGCCACCACGGCGCTGCTCTGGCGGATCTACTTCCACCGGGCGGGGCACCTGCTCGCCGAGGCGCTGCGGGTGGCCCGGTCGCCCGGGCGGCTGGGCACCTCCGCCAGCAGCACCCATCTGGTCATCGTGGTCGGCGTGCTGAGCACCGCCGTCGGTTACGAACTGGTGATCGTGCACCCGCACGGCCGGACCGACCCGACCTGGCTGGTCTTCGTCGTCGGCGGCCCGGCGATCTTCCTGGCGGCCCGGGCCCGCTTCGAGTACGAGATATTCGGCCGGGTGTCCCGGTCCCGGGTGGCGGGCCTGCTGGTGTTGCTCCTGCTGGGCCCGGCGCTCACCCTGGTGTCACCGATGGTGGCCCTGGCGCTGGTCGCCGTGGTGTTGGCGGGGGTGGCGTCCGCCGACGCGCGGCGCAGCAGGGGCCGCCCGCCCGAGCCGGCCGCGTCGCCGCTCGGGCACGGCGGGACCGGTGGCGGCGAGTTTCCCGCGCCGTGACGGGGTGGGTCAGGCGGCGGTCGGCCGGGAGAGGGCGGCCAGCGCCCGCCGGACGTCGGCGAGGGAGACCGTGGCCGAGTCGTCCAGGTCGGCCAGGCCGGCCTCGATCCACTGCCGCATGAGCGTGGTGACCCCGATGCCGCGCGCGTCGGCGGCGGCGCGGACCTGCTCGTACGTCTCCAGCGGCAGGCGCACCGAGCGGCTGACCATGGGGGTGTCGGTGTCGGGGGTGGGAAGCTCCACCTGCTGGCTCCCGTCGATCAGCTCCGCGAGCCGGTCACCGCCGCTGTGGAACTGCTTGGTCGCGTCGTTACGGTTCATCGTCACCGCCTCCTCATCGGCGAGATCTCCGCACGGCCTCGTCGTAGCGTTTCGCCTCGACGTCGCTCAGCTCGCGGGCGGAGAGGATGTCCCAGTCGTTGTCGGTGCCGTCGGCCTCGGCGAGCAGCACGGCCAGCCGGCGCCCCCGGCGGGCGGCGGCGTAGACGACCATCACGTCGTCGCCGAGGTGTCGGATCACCCGGCGGGTGCTGTGCAGCGCCTCCCAGACTTCCCCGGGCGTGACGTCGTAGACCCTCAGGTTGGCCAACGCCTCGTCGGTGAAGCTGAACCTGCTGCCCACGGCGCGAGCGTACCACGCAGGTAACACGGGGCCGGGTCGAGCGATTTTCGCTGATCACGCGCCGCAGGTGACAGGATGGGGCGTAACCCCCTCGAGGAGGTCCGTGGTGAAGCGTCAGGCGTACCAGCCGATCCTGATCACCGACGCCTCGCGCAGCCAGGACGACCAGCTCACCAGCCGTCAGAAGCGTTACGTGCTGATGATGGGCATCCGGGTGGCCTGCGTGATCGTCGGTGCCGTCCTGGTCGGCGTGCAGGCCCCACTGCTCTGGCTCTGGCTGCCGATGGTGGCCCTGGGCATGGTGCTCATTCCGTGGCTGGCCGTGCTGCTGGCCAACGACCGCCCGCCCAAGGAGGAGCACCGGCTGGCCAACCGCTTCCAGCCGCGGCACCGGGACGAGACCCCGCCGATGAGCCTCACCGCCGAGGAACGTCCGCACAAGATCATCGACGTCGAGCCCTGATCCACCCCACCCGCCGGCCCACAGGTCAGGGGGAGGGGCGGGCGCCGATCTGGGAGACCGCGAGGGCGCCGAGATCGCCGGCGCGGCCCAGCGCCACCGCCGGCTGCGCGCCGTCGAGCCAGGCGGCCAGCAGCCCGGCCGCGAACGCATCCCCGGCCCCCGTGACGTCGACCACCGACACCCGGCGGGCCGGCGCCACCGCCACCGAGGCGTCCCGGTCCACCCAGACCGCCCCGGCCTCGCCCTGCTTGACGACGATCCGCCGGGCGGAGGCCGACAGCGCCCGCCCCTGCGCCGCCGGGTCCAGCCCGCCGGCCAGCACCGTCGCCTCGTCGGCGTTGACCAGGAGCAGGTCGACCCCGCGTACCCAGGACAGGAAGGCCGCCGCGCCGACCCGCCGCAGCGGGGCCGCGGAGGCCGCGTCGACACTGGTGGTTAGCCCGCGCTCGCGGGCGGCGGCCAACGCCCGCAGCCCCGCCGGTCGGGACTCGGCGTCCAGCAGGGTGTACCCGGACAGGTGCAGGTGCCGCGCGTCCGGCGTCGCCGTCAGGGCCGCGTCGACGTCCCCCGGGTTCAGCCGCAGGTTCGCGCCCCGCTCGGTGATCATCGACCGCTCCTCGGCAGTCGCCAGCACGATGACCGTCCCGGTGGCGCGGTCCGGGCACACCCGCGTCGCGCAGTCGACCCCCGCCCGCTCCAGCTCGGCCACCCGGTCCCGCCCGGCGTCGTCGTCGCCGACGGCGCCGACCAGCGTGACAGGTACGCCCTGCGCGGCGAGCCAGGCCGCGGTGTTGGCGGCCTGCCCGCCGCCGCTGAACCGGATCGCCGCCGGCGTGTCCGACCCGGTGGCCACCGGCCCCGCCAGCACCGCCACCACGTCGGTGATCAGGTCACCGACGACGAGGACGCGGCCTGCGGTCATGCCCCGGCGCGGCGGGCGGCCGCGGCGACGGCGATCCGGGCCGCGAGGTCGGCGTTGCGCAGGATGATCCGGACGTTCACCGCCAGGCTCGCCCCCTCGGTCGCCGAGTGGAAGTGCGCGAGCAGGTAGGGCGTCACGGCCTTGCCGGTCACCCCGTCGCGCTCCAGCAGGGCCAGCCCGTCGGCGAGGGTCCGGTCGTGCAGCTCCGGGTCGAGCTGCTCGTCGGTCGGCAGCGGGTTGGCCACGATCAGGCCGCCGTGGTGTGCGCCCTGCTGCTCGCGAGCCACCAGCACGTCCGCGACCTGCTCCGGGGAGTCCAGCGACCAGTCCAGGTCGAAGCCGCCGTCGGTGATGAAGAAACCGGGGAAGCGCCGGGTCCGGTAGCCGACCACGCCGACGCCGAGGGTCTCCAGCCGCTCCAGGGTCGCGCCCACGTCGAGGATCGACTTGACCCCGGCGCAGACCACCGCGATCGGCGTACGGGCCAGGGTGACCAGGTCGGCGGACTCGTCGAAGGTCTGCGCCGCCTCCCGGTGCACCCCGCCGAGGCCGCCGGTGGCGAACACGCCGATCCCGGCGGCGTCGGCCACCGCGCTGGTCGCGGCCACGGTCGTGGCGCCGTCCGCGCCGGTCGCGGCGGCGACGGCGAGATCGCGTACGGAGAGCTTGGCGACCCCGTCGACGGTGGCGAGCCGGGTCAGCTCCGCGTCGTCCAGGCCCACCACCAGCCGCCCGCCGACCATGCCGATGGTCGCCGGGACCGCGCCCGCGTCCCGGACGGCCTGCTCGATCTCGCGGGCCACCCGCAGGTTGTCCGGCCGGGGCAGGCCGTGCGAGACGATGGTGCTCTCCAGGGCGACGACGGGACGCCCGTCGCGCAGGGCGTCGGCAACCTCGCTGCCGTAGCGGATGTGAAAGTCGGTCACGTCACCACCGTACGGCCCCCGTCCGGGCGACCTGAAGTGGACCGGAGCGGGGGTGACCTGCCAGACTTGACGGTCGGAGGTGCAGAAGTGAGCACAGAGGTTCTCGAGCGTCCGGAGCTGAAGGACGCCGACACCGGTCCCGAGATGTTCCACTACGTGCGCAAGGAGAAGATCGCCGAGAGCGCCGTCATGGGCACTTTCGTCGTCGCGCTGTGCGGGGAGACCTTCCCGGTCACCAAGGCCGCCAAGCCCGGCTCGCCGGTCTGCCCGAAGTGCAAGGAGATCTACGACTCCTGGGGCGAGTGAGCGTGGGCGACCCTCCCGGTCGCGCACGTAACCTTCGCCGGTGACCACCTCCACCGCCCTGCTCCTCGCCGACCTCACCGGGGTGGCGGTCTTCGCCGCCTCCGGGGCCTCCGCGGCGGTGGCCAAACGGCTCGACCTCTTCGGCGTCGTCTTCGTCGGCTTCGTGGCCGCGCTCGGTGGCGGGATCTTCCGGGACCTGGCGATCGACGAGGCGCCGCCGCTGGCCTTCGGCGACTGGCGGTACGCCGCCACGGCCGCCGTGACCGCCGCGGCCGTCTTCTGGCTGCATCCCCAGTTCGCCCGGCTGCGCACCACCGTGCTGGTGCTGGACGCGGCCGGGCTGGCGCTGTTCACGGTCACCGGCACGGTCAAGGCCCTCGACGCCCAGGTGCCGGCGGTGGGGGCCTGCGTGATCGGCATGCTCACCGCGATCGGCGGCGGTCTCGGGCGGGACCTGCTCACCGCCGAGATCCCGGTGGTGCTGCGGCGGGAGATCTACGCCGTCGCCGCGCTCGCCGGCTCGATCCTCGTGGTGCTGCTGGACGCCCTCGGGCACGCCAACGCCGGCTGGCTCATGGCCGCGGCGGTCTTCGTCTTCCTGCTGCGCCTGGTGTCGCTGCGCCGCCGGTGGTCCGCGCCGGTGCCGACCACGCGGCCGTCCAGGACGGGCATGCGCGGCCGGCGGGAGTGACCCAGGGCGGCGCTCGTAACCGGGCGGGGGCGGTGGGACCGGCGTGGCCCGTATGTCGCGTGGGCCCGGCGGGGCGGCGCTGGTTATGCTGGGTCGGCCTTCGCGGCACCCACTGCGCGGAGGCGTTTTCATGGGCGGCGGTACCCGTGGCCCTCGCCCGGGGTCCGCCGTCAGGCGGTCGGAGAGGAGCTTCCCGTGGCGGCCCGGTTGCCGGCGATCGAGACGTTTCCGGCACTGCGCGCATGGCAGCGCAAGGCACTCGTGGAGTACCTGCGTCGGCGGGACCCCGACTTCACGGCGGTCGCCACCCCCGGCGCCGGAAAGACCACCTTCGCCCTGCGGATCGCCGCCGAGCTGCTCGCCGACGGCACCGTCGAGGCGGTGACCGTGGTGGCGCCGACCGAGCACCTGAAGACCCAGTGGGCGCAGGCGGCGGCCCGGGTCGGCATCCAGCTCGACGCCGCCTTCCGCAACGCCGACCTGCACTCCTCCGCCGACTTCCACGGCGCGGTCGTGACGTACGCGCAGGTGGGCATGGCGCCGCACGTGCACAAGCGGCGCACCCTCACCCGGCGCACCCTGGTCGTCCTCGACGAGATCCACCACGCCGGGGACAGCCGCTCCTGGGGCGACGGGGTGAAGGCGGCCTTCGAGGGCGCCGAGCGCCGGTTGATGCTCACCGGGACCCCGTTCCGCTCCGACGACAACCCGATCCCGTTCGTCGAGTACGAGCGGGGCGGCGACGGCCTGCTGCGATCCCGCGCCGACTCGGTCTACGGCTACGCCGACGCGCTGCGCGACGGCGTCGTGCGGCCGGTGCTCTTCCTGGCGTACTCGGGGGAGACGCGGTGGCGCACCAACGCCGGGGAGGAGCTGGCGGCGCGGCTCGGCGAGCCGATGACCCAGGACCTCGTGGCGCAGGCGTGGCGGACCGCGCTGGACCCGGCCGGCGACTGGATGCCGCAGGTGCTGCGAGCCGCCGACGCCCGGCTGACCGTGCTGCGCAACGCGGGGATGCCCGACGCCGGCGGGCTGATCATCGCCAGCGACCAGCAGACCGCCCGCTCGTACGCGAAACTCATCGCGCAGGTGACCGGCGAGCGCGCGGCGGTGGTGCTCTCCGACGACGTGGGCGCCTCGGCGCGGATCGCGACGTTCGCGGCGTCCGAGCAGCGCTGGCTGGTGGCGGTCCGGATGGTCTCCGAGGGCGTCGACATCCCCCGGCTGGCGGTCGGCGTGTACGCGACCAGCGCCAGCACCCCGCTCTACTTCGCGCAGGCGATCGGCCGGTTCGTCCGCGCCCGCCGCCCCGGTGAGACCGCCTCGGTCTTCCTGCCCAGCGTGCCGCACCTGCTCGGGCTGGCCAGCGAGATGGAGGTCGAGCGGGACCACGTGCTCGGCAAGCCCAAGGAGCGCGAGGGCTTCGACGACGACCTGCTGGAGCGCGCCCAGCGCGACGACCAGGCCAGCGGCGAGCTGGAGAAGCGCTTCGCCGCGCTCTCCGCCACGGCCGAGCTGGACCAGGTGATCTTCGACGGCGCCTCGTTCGGCACCGCCGCCCAGGCCGGCACCCCCGAGGAGGAGGAGTACCTGGGCCTGCCCGGGCTGCTCACCGCCGACCAGGTGGCCCTGCTGCTGACCAAGCGGCAGCAGGAACAGCTCGCGGCCCAGCGCCGTCGGGCCGCCAGGCCGGCTGAGGCGGCCGCTGCGGCGCCCACGGCGCCGCCGGCACCAATGAGTGCCGCCCAGCGTCGGGTCGCCCTACGCCGCCAACTGAACGGCCTCGTGGCCGCCCGGCACCACCGCACGGGGCAGCCGCACGGGAAGATCCATGCGGAGCTGCGCCGCCTCTGCGGCGGCCCGCCGAGCGCCCAGGCCACCATCGAGCAGCTCGAGGAACGCATCGCCACCGTCCAGACCCTCTGACGGCTGTCGACCGGCCCGCCACCGGTGCCCGGGATCGGTCGTGCCGGGCGGATCGGGCGTGCCGGGCGGGGGAGACGCAAAAGCCGGCCGGAGGCCCCCTCAGGGGGCCTCCGGCCGGCTATGTCGTGGGTTTGCGGATCTCAGTTCGCCATCAGATCGGCGCCACGCCAGCTGAACTCCGGGTCCGTCGCGAACCGCACGGTGATCTTCACGAGATCCTCCGCGTACTTGTTCGCGTGGTGCCCACAGAACACCAGCTCGCTCCCACCCGCCAGAGTGATCCGGAGCTTGCCGGCAGCATTGCAGCGGTCGCACCGTTCATCGGCGGCTGGGGGAGCCACCGTCTCGGGCGGCGGCGTGAGGGTCGGGGTCATCGCCTTCCTCCTCTGGTCGTCACCGATGAACACTCTCTTCGGTCTTTGCTCACCTATCGTGCAACACCCTGTCCCGGCGCTGCCTTCCCTGTGTGCCCGCGGGGGACCGAGGTCACACATGGCAGGGACAGTGTGCCGTGCACCAAGGGTGCCACGTCAACGATCACAATCGTGCAACCGAACGATCACCTTCCGACGTTGCACGCCAGGTGGTCAAAACGACACGTTCGGTTGACGATCGCGATCAGTCCAGGTAGTCCCGGAGCACCTGCGAACGCGACGGGTGACGCAACTTGGACATCGTCTTGGACTCGATCTGCCGGATGCGTTCCCGGGTCACCCCGTAGACCTGGCCGATCTCGTCCAGCGTGCGCGGCTGGCCGTCGGTCAGCCCGAAGCGCAGGCGTACCACCCCCGCCTCACGCTCGGACAACGTCTGCAGCACCTGCTGGAGCTGATCCTGCAGGAGCGAGAACGAGACCGCGTCGACCGCGACCACGGCCTCGGAGTCCTCGATGAAGTCACCGAGCTGGCTGTCGCCCTCGTCGCCGATGGTCTGGTCCAGCGAGATGGGCTCCCGGGCGTACTGCTGGATCTCCAGCACCTTCTCCGGTGTGATGTCCATCTCCTTGGCGAGCTCCTCCGGGGTGGGCTCGCGGCCCAGGTCCTGGAGCAGCTCGCGCTGGATGCGGCCGAGCTTGTTGATGACCTCGACCATGTGCACCGGGATGCGGATGGTGCGGGCCTGGTCGGCCATGGCCCGGGTGATCGCCTGCCGGATCCACCAGGTGGCGTACGTGGAGAACTTGTAGCCCTTGGTGTAGTCGAACTTCTCGACCGCGCGGATCAGGCCGAGGTTGCCCTCCTGGATCAGGTCGAGGAAGGCCATGCCGCGACCGGTGTAACGCTTGGCCAGCGAGACCACCAGCCGGAGGTTGGCCTCCAGCAGGTGGTTCTTGGCGCGCTCGCCGTCGCGCGAGATCCAGCCCAGGTCCCGCTGCATCTCGCGGGTGAGCTTCTCCTCGCCCTCGTCGGCAGCCCGCAGCCGCTCCGCGGCGTAGAGCCCGGCCTCGATCCGCTTGGCCAGCTCCACCTCCTGCTCGGCGTTGAGCAGCGGGACCTTGCCGATCTGCTTGAGGTAGGCCCGGACCGAGTCGGCGGAGGCGGTCAGCTCCGCGTCGCGACGCGCCTGCTTGAGCGCCTCGGACTCCTCGTCGTCCCACTCGAAGTCGTTGTCGCTGGCCGAGTTGGCGGCGTCGGTCTCGGCGGCGCGGGTCAGCTCCGCCGGCTCCTCGACGACCACGTCCTCGATCGCGGCGGCCAGCTCCTCCGGGTCGATGTCGCCCTCGGCGCCCTCGCCCTTGGCCTTGCCGCCGGCCTTGGCCGGCTTGGCGCCGGCCGCGGCGACCGTCGCCTTGGTGGCCCGGGTCGCCTTGGTCGCCTTCGCGGGCGCGGCGGCCTTGGCCGCCACCTCGGCGGTCGTGCCGGTGGCCTTGCGTGGGGCGGCCTTGCGCGGGGCGGGCGCCGGGGCCTCGTCCGCGGCGGGCGCCTGCTTCGGGGCGGGCGCGACGGCCTTCTTGGTGGTCTTGGCGGTGGTGGCCCGGGACGCGGGAGTGGCCGATCGGGCGGCGGCGACGCGGCGGCGGGTGCTCGCCGAGCCGTCGACCACCACGGTCACTCCCGCCTCGGAGAGCGCCCGCAGGATCTTCTTGGCCTGGGCCGGAGTCACCTCGGCGGACTCGACGGTGCGCGCGAGCTGAGCCGACGTGAGCTGGCCGCCCGCGCTCTGCGCGTGGGCGATCAGAGTGTCGGTGAGCGAGCGAACGTCGGCGCCGGTCTGGCGGGGTTCTGTCACGAATGACCTTCCGGAGGCGAAGAGCGAGCACGGCCGGGTCGTCCGACGCAGAGCGGGGCACCTTGCCGGGCGATGTGGTTGAGGGACCCCCGTGTCCCGGGCCGGCCGGTCGTTGGCGGTCCGTCGCAGCGTGGGCAGGGGTGAATTGTAACGCCGTCTGCGGCGATCATCCCGCGCCGCACGGCGGACCGGCGGCGGGGACCGCCGATTCGACGTAGATGTGGACTTTGTAAGGATGGTACAGCGCGTGACCCGGAACACCCCGGCCGTGCGGGAAGGGGACGAACGATGGATCGCTCGGCGCCGGCGGAACTGCTGGACATCGCGGTCGAGGTGGCCCGGGACGCGGCCGCCACCGCGTACCGGATGAGGGTCGAGGGCGTGTCGGTGGCGGCCACCAAGAGCACGGTCACCGACGTGGTGACCGCCGCCGACCGGGCGGTCGAGCGGCAGGTGATCGACGCGCTGCGCCGGCTGCGGCCGGGCGACGCCGTCCTCGGCGAGGAGTACGGGGCGGGGGAGACCGGCCCGGTCGCCCCCGGCGGCGTCCGCTGGATCGTGGACCCGATCGACGGCACGGTCAACTACCTCTACGGGATCCCGCACTGTGCGGTGTCGCTCGCCGCCGAGGTCGACGGCGAGGTGGTCGCCGGGGTGGTGCGCAACGTCAGCACCGGCGAGGAGTGGACGGCCACCGCCGGCGGGGGCGCCTGGCGCGACGGCGAGCGGCTGCGCTGCTCCACCGAGACCGATCTCGGCCAGGCGCTGGTCGCCACGGGATTCGGCTACGACCCGGGGCGCCGGGCGCACCAGGCTCGGGTGGTCGCCGAGCTGATCCCGCACATCCGGGACATCCGCCGGTTCGGCGCCGCGGCGCTGGATCTCTGCCTGGCGGCGGAGGGGCGGGTGGACGCCTACTACGAGAAGGGGCTCGCGGCCTGGGACCAGGCCGCCGGTGCCCTGGTGGCGACCGAGGCCGGGCTGCTGGTCGCCGGGCTGGGCGGGCTGCCGGCCGGCCCGGACCTGGTGATCGCCGCGCCGGCGGCGCTGTTCAAGCCGCTGCACGACCGCCTCGCGGACCTGGACGCCTCGGGCGGTCCCTGACCGGCCGGCGCCGTGCCCCCGGGGGGGACCGGGGGCACGGCGTGGTCAGTCGTCCTCGGACATCGGGCAGGACTCGGCCGGTGCGACCGGCGCGCCGAGGTCGCCCAGGGACTGGTTGACCTCGGTGGTGGTGGCGAGCTGCTGGAAGCCGCCGCCGAGCACCACGTCGACGACGTCGTCGGTGCGCTTGGCGTCGTAGTCCCACTCGGCGTTGTCGAGGAAGTACGCCCGCAGCAGGTGCGCCGAGCCGACGCCCTTCGGGCCGTAGCGCAGGACCGCGATGTCGTCGATGTGCTTCTTCTCGTTGCCGACCTTCTTGACCTGGAACTTACGGTTGCGGAAGTCGTCCGCGACGGTGCTGGCCCGACCCGCTTCGTCGGTCGCGTTGTAGACGTTGATCTTGACGTCCTTGGGTTCCCGCAGGGTCACGTCGGCCATCGGCCAGCCCTCGGGGCAGCCTCCGGCGAGGCCGGCGCTGCTCTGGGTGTCGCGGACCAGTGCGACGACCACGAAGACGAGGGCCAGCACCGCCAGCAGGCCGACGACAACGAGTGCTCGCACTCGTGCAAAGCTCATCAGGGTGCTCCCCGGACAGTGGGTGGGTGGTGGCGGCCGCCGGTGGTCGGGCCGCCCCGCCGGCCGTCGAGTACGCCGCTGAGGTTAACGGTTGTCCGGCCGTCGCGTGGAAACAGCCGGACATGCCGGCGCGCCATCCGGGAACCGGGTAGTACTACCCCTATCTTCGTGTCGCCTGAGTCACATTGGGAACAACTTCGCGTGCGGGGGCGTACATCTCAGCCACGAGGGCGGTATACATGCCTCGCCAAATGGGGGGGTATGGTTCCGCGCTCGTCGGGTGTTCCTTGGGGATGCCTCCGTCCGTGCTGTCTTCGGGTCGGGTGACCGACACAAGTGGTGGCCGGCCAGCGGAACCGAAACAGCGTCGTCCGGCGTTACAACCGGAAGCGACAACATCGATATGGGAGAGTGAAACCGATGGCCACCGACTACGACGCCCCGCGTCGCGACGAGGTCGACCTCGGCGAGGACAGCCTGGAAGAGCTCAAGGCCCGACGCGTCGACTCACAGTCGGGCGCCGTTGACGTCGACGAGGCCGAGGTGGCCGAGAGCTTCGAGCTGCCCGGCGCCGACCTGGCGGACGAGGAACTCACGGTCAAGGTGCTGCCGATGCAGCAGGACGAGTTCCGGTGCGCCCGCTGCTTCCTGGTGCACCACCGCAGCCAGTTGGCGGTCGAGCGCAACGGCGACCTGATCTGCCGCGAGTGCGTCTGACACCGTGCGTCCGCACCAGCGGCGGCTCCCTCGTCGGGGCCGCCGCTGCCCGAGCCGCCGTGCGGCATTCCCGGGGACCTGCTTGACTCGTTGACGGGTGACCGTCATGACGACGTCGGTCCATTCGGGAGGTCGGACCATGAGCGAGCGGAGCGAGTCCGGCGGCACGCGTGGCGCGGACCAGGGCCGGGCCGACGGGGCGGACGCCCCCGTCGCGCGGGACGACCACGCCGACGCGGTGCCCGCGCGCGGCACGGACGAGCTGGGTGCCACCGTCGCGGCCCTGACCGCCGACGACGTCGAGCCGGCGCGCCGGCGGCAACTGCTCGGCCGGCTCGTCGGGCAGGCGCGGGCGCGTGGGCTGACCGACCTGTTCAAGCCGAAGAGCGCGGTGCGCTGGATGGTCGACACGGTCGCCGAGGTCGCCCCGCACGTGCCCGTACGCGACCTGGCCACCCTGCGCCGGCACTTCGACGGCCTGGACGGCGAGGCGTTGGCCGAGCGGCTGGTCCGCAACGCCGCGCGGACGACGGCCGGCATCGGCGCCGCCGGCGGGGGAGTGGCGGCGGTCGAGTGGGCGGTCGCCCCGACCCTGCTCTCCGCGCCGGTCCTGCTGGCCGCCGAGACGGTCGCCGTGGTGGCGGTCGAGCTGAAGCTGATCGGCGAACTGCACGAGGTCTACGGGGTCCCGGTGCCGAGCGGCGGCACCCAGCGGGCCGTCGCCCTGGTGCAGTCCTGGGCCGGCCAGCGGGGGATCAACCCGATGATGCCCGGTGTCGGGGTGGGCGCCGTGCTGGGCACCGCCGCGCGCAAGGAGCTTCGGGACACGCTGCTCAAGCGCTTCGGCCGCAACCTGACCACCCTCGGGCCCTTCCTCACCGGGGCGGCGGTGGCCAGCTACCTCAACCGCCGGGCCACCCGGACCATGGCGGACCAGCTCCGCAGCGACCTGCGTCGCCAGGCCAAGGCCCTGCCGGACGCCCCGCCGGCCCTCCCCGGCGCCCGCTGAGCGGGCAACCGGCACCGAGCACGGGCAGGGTCCCGAACGGCGCCGGACAGCGTCGGAGCGAACGGGCAGCGGCCGGACGGACGGACAGCGCCCGGGCAGCCGGGGCCCGAGCGGAGGGACCGGCGTCGGGCAGCGGGACGGCGCGACCGGGCGCCGGACGAACTCAGGTCCGGGCGGCGTCGCGGGCGGCGAGGAGCGCCTCGGCCAGCTCGACCGGGTGCCGGGTGCTGACCACCCAGAACGGGGTGGGGTCGGCCGGGTCGTCGAGGACCACCTGCACGGCGCCGGGGATCCACGGCCGCTGCACCACGAACGCCAGCGGGTCGGCGCCGACCCCGAGCACCTCACGCCGGCCGGCGGCGTCCAGCGGGACGACGTCGGCGACGAACCGGACCGGCAGCCGGGCGTCGTCCACCCGCAGCTCGTCGTCGCGTACGGCGATCCGGATCCGGCCCAGCCAGGCCAGGCCGGCGACGGTCGCCGGGAGCAGCACGACGAAGGGCAGCCAGGCGCGGACGCCGGGGGCGCCCATCCAGACCTCGAGGGCCAGCAGCGTGGCCGCAGCCAGGCCACCCAGCCACAGCCACCAGGGCAGACCGAGCCGCTCGGCGTGCTGCGGGGGCACCGCCGCGGGCGGCGCCGGGGACGGCGAGGATGGTGACAGGCTCACTCCTGCGAGGGTACGGCGCACGACGGGCGACGGAACCGGCAGGATGGCAGGGTCACCCCAGGAAACGGACGGAAGAGGAGAACCGTGACCGACGTCGTACCCGTGCCCGTACGGCAGCTCGACCCCGAGCTGCCGCTGCCGGCGTACGCCCATCCCGGCGATGCCGGCGCGGACCTGGTGGCCGCGACGGACGTCGAGTTGCCACCCGGCGGCCGGGCCCTGGTCCCGACCGGCGTGGCGATCGCGTTGCCCGAGGGGTACGTGGGCCTGGTCCACCCCCGTTCGGGGCTCGCCGCCAGACTCGGCGTGACGGTGCTCAACGCGCCCGGTACGGTCGACGCCGGCTACCGGGGTGAGATCCTGGTCAACCTGATCAACCATGATCGGGAGACACCGGCGAAGATCTCCCGTGGTGACCGCATCGCGCAGCTCGTCGTGCAGCGGGTGGCGCGGGCGGACTTCCGGCCGGTGGCCGAGCTGCCCGAGTCCCGGCGGGGGACCGGCGGCCACGGCTCCACGGGCGGCCACGCCGGCCTGGTGCCGTCCCCGGCGGACGGCGGGCAGGACGCGGCCCCGGCGGCGCCGGACGGACGGCGGTCGCCGGACGTGCGACGGGAAGAGCGGGACCGGGCAGGCGGCCGGACGGAAGAGGTGGCAGGGTGAGAGCGAACAGCGGAGGGTTGGCGCAGTGATCTTCTCCCGGAAGCGGGACAGTGCCGGACGGCACGCCCGTGACGAGCGGACGACCGAGGTCCTCGACTCGCACGAGGAGTCGACCCCGGCCCGCGGCCCGTACGACATCTCCGAGGCGCCCGAGGGGGTGCAGCGGCTCGACCTGGGCAGCCTGCACATCCCGGCGGTGCGGGATGTCGAGGTGCGGGTGCAGGCCGACCCGGAGGGCGTGATCCAGCAGGTCGTGCTCGTGCACGGTCCGAACGCGCTCCAGCTCGGCGTCTTCGCCGCGCCGCGCTCCGAGGGCATCTGGGACGAGGTGCGCGAGGAGATCCGCCAGTCGCTGTTCAACGACGGCGCGGCGGCCCAGGAGGTCCAGGGCGAGTACGGCACCGAGCTGCACGCCCGGGTGCGTACCCCGGACGGGCTGACCGCCCTGCGGTTCGTCGGCATCGACGGGCCGCGCTGGATGGTCCGCGGCGTCTACCAGGGCGAGGTGGCCACCGACCCGGCCGCCGCCGGCCCGCTGGCCGAGTGCCTCGACGGCCTGGTGGTCGACCGGGGCCAGGAGGCCAAGCCGGTGCGCGAGCCGCTGCCGCTGCGGCTGCCCCGCGAGGTGGCCGACCAGGCGGGCACCGAGGCACCGGCCGACGGCAACCCCGCGCCCGCGCCCCGCGAGGCCTGACCGACCGTCACGACGCACCGGGACCGGCCCCGTCGGCGTACGCTGGCGGGACGGTTCCGGCGTCGCCGGGGTCGTCCCGGGTGCCGGCGACGCGTCGGCCCAGCGTGGAGAGGGTGACGCGGAGGTCATGTCGACCGACGAGGGCCGGGGTCCGCTGCGCCGCATGCTGCGACGGCTGACGGCGAGCGAGGCGGAGATCGAGGCGCAGGAGCTGCGCCGGGAGAGCGCCGAGCACGGCGGTGTACCGGCCGGGCAGTGCATGCGGGGCCAGGTGGTCTCGGTGGCCGGTCGGCTGCGTACGGTCGTCTACACCCCGCGGACCAACCTGCCCACGCTGGAGGCGGACCTCTACGACGGCAGCGACGTGGTCACCCTGGTCTGGCTGGGCCGGCGGCACATCGCCGGGATCGAGCCCGGCCGGCACCTGACCGCGCGCGGCCGGGTGGCGGTGCGCGACGACCGCAAGGTCATCTACAACCCGTACTACGAGCTGGAACCGCCGAAGTGATCCGGTGGCCGCGGCGGACGGAAGGCGTGCGATGACGACGGGACAGCACCGGGCGGCACAGCCGGAGAGCGACCCGCAGGGCGAGGAGCCGCTGCCCACCCTCGCCGAGCAGATGGCCGACCAGCTCGGCGGCTGGCGGGGCCTGGTCGAGTCCAGCATCCCGGTGGTCGTCTTCGTGCTGGCCAACATCATCGGCGAGCTGCGGCCCGCCGTGATCGCCTCGGTGGCCGTGGCCCTCGCGATCGCCGGGCTCCGGCTGGCGCAGCGCCGCCCGGTCCGGCACGCGGTCAACGGGCTCTTCGGCGTCGCCGTCGGCGCCGCGATCGCCTGGCGCACCGGCGACGAACGCGACTTCTACCTTCCCGGCATCCTCTACGGCATCGGCTACGGACTGGCCCTGCTGCTCTCGGCGGCGCTCCGGCAGCCCCTCGTGGGGTGGATCTGGTCGGTGCTGGTGGCCAAGGGCCGCTCGGAGTGGCGCGACGATCCGCGCCTGGTACGCACCTTCACCGGGCTCACCGTGCTGTGGGGCGTGGTGTGGCTGGCCAAGGTGGGCGTGCAGGCGGGGCTCTACCTCGCCCACCAGGACACGGCGCTCGGCGTGGCGCGGCTGGTGCTGGGTTACCCGCCGTACGTGCTGCTGCTGCTGATCACGGTCTGGACGGTCCGCCGGGTCACCCGGGAGGCGGAGTCCGAGGCGCTGCCCGGCGGCTGAGACCGCCGCCTCAGCGCTGCTCGCGGGTGCGCTCGACGCTGTCCGCCCCGAGCATCACCGCGCGGACCGCGTCCTCGACCTCCGCCGTGCACACGAAGATCAGCTCGTCGCCGGCCTCCAACGGGTCGTCCGGCGTGGGCACCAGCACCCGCTTGCCGCGCAGGATCGCCACCAGCGCCGAGTCGCGGGGCAGGGGGACCGCGCGCAACGGCTCCCCGACGTACGGGGCGGTCGGCGGCAGGGTGATCTCCACCAGGTTCGCCTCGCCCTGCCGGAACGTCATCAGCCGGACCAGGTCGCCGACGGTGACCGCCTCCTCGACCAGGGCCGCCATCACCCGCGGCTTGCTCACCGCGACGTCGACGCCCCACTGCTCGGTGAAGAGCCACTCGTTCTCGGCCCGGTTGACCCGGGCCACCACCCGGGGCACCGCGAACTCGGTCTTGGCCAGCAGCGAGACCACCAGGTTGACCTTGTCGTCCCCGGTGGCCGCGACCACCACGTCGCAACCGGCGATGTCGGCCTCCTCCAGGCTGGCCAGCTCGCAGGCGTCGGCCAGCACCCAGTCGGCGGCCGGCACCCGGTCGGGGCGGAGCATCCTGGGCTGGCGCTCGATGAGCATCACCTGGTGGCCGTTGTCGATCAGCTCCTGCGCGATCGAGCGGCCCACGTTGCCCGCGCCGGCGATGGCGATGCGCATGCTCACAGCCCTCCTTCCGGCGGCGCCGCCGCCACCGACGTGACCGTCTCCGCGATGTCGTCGGTGACCAGCATGAAGAGCTGGTCGCCCTCCTGGACGACGCTGGAGCGGGTCGGCAGCGTGCCGATGCCGAAGCGGATCAGGTACGCCACCCGGGCCCCGGTCGCCCCCTCCAGGGCGCGTACCGGCCGGCTGACCCAGTCCTTGTGCACCGGCACCTCGATGATCGACACCGTGCTCGTCGGGTCGCGGAAGATCTCCACGTTCCCCTCCGGCACCAGGTGCCGCAGCATCCGTTCGGCGGTCCACCGGACGGTGGCCACGGTGGGGATGCCGAGCCGCTCGTAGACCTGCGCGCGGCGCTGGTCGTAGATCCGCGCCGCCACCCGGGACACGCCGAACGTCTCCCGGGCGAGCCGGGCCGAGATGATGTTGGAGTTGTCGCCGCTGGAGACGGCCGCGAAGGCGTCCGCCCGCTCGATGCCGGCCTGCCGCAGCACCTCCCCGTCGAAGCCGGCGCCGGTGACGGTGATCCCGGCGAAGTCCGGGCCGAGCCGGCGGAAGGCGTCGGCGTCGTGGTCGATGACCGCGACCGAGTGCCCCCGGGACTCCAGGCTGTAGGCGAGGGTCGAGCCGACCCGGCCACAACCCATGATCACGACATGCACCGCGTCCCTCCTCAAGGTGCGCCACACCGGCCGGTGAGCGTGCCGTCTGCGAGCCTGCCACGTTCCCGGCGCGAGTGCGGACCGACGGTACTCCGCCGGTCCGCCCCGCCGCGCTCGACCACCCCACGACGCCCACCCGGCTGGTCGTACGCTTGGCCGTTGTGGCCAGACCCACCTCGCTGCTGAAGCGGCTGCTCCTCGGTCGACCGTTCCGGTCCGACCGGCTCAAGCACACGCTTCTGCCCAAGCGCATCGCGCTGCCCGTGTTCGCGTCCGACGCGCTCTCCAGCGTCGCGTACGCGCCCGACGAGATCCTGCTGACCCTCTCCATCGCCGGCGCCTCGGCGTACTTCTTCTCGCCGTGGATCGCCCTGGCCGTCGTGGTGGTGATGCTCACCGTCGTGGCCAGCTACCGGCAGAACGTGCACGCCTACCCCTCGGGCGGCGGCGACTACGAGGTGGCCACGGTCAACCTCGGACCCCGGGCGGGGGTCGCGGTGGCCAGCGCGCTGCTGGTGGACTACGTGCTCACGGTCGCGGTCTCGGTCTCCTCCGGGGTGGCCAACCTGGGCTCGGTGGTGCCGTTCGTGGCCACCCACAAGGTGCTGATCGCGGTGACCGCGGTGGTGCTGCTCACCGCGGTGAACCTGCGCGGCCTGCGGGAGTCCGGCACGGCCTTCGCCATCCCCACCTACGGCTTCATCATCGTGATGGTCGGGATGCTGCTCACCGGCCTGGTCCGGGTGTTCGTGCTCGGCCACGACCTGCGCGCGCCCAGCGCCGGCCTGGAGATCCAGGCCGAGCACAGCGTCACCGGCTTCGCCCTGGTCTTCCTGCTGCTGCGCACCTTCTCCTCGGGCTGCGCGGCGCTGACCGGCGTGGAGGCGATCTCCAACGGGGTGCCGGCGTTCAAGGCCCCGAAGAGCCGCAACGCGGCCACCACGCTGCTGCTGCTCGGCACCATCTCGGTGGCGATGCTGGTCGGCATCATCTGGCTGTCCCGCCTCACCGGCCTCCAGTTCGTCGAGGACCCGCGGCTCCAGATCATCTCCGGCCCCGAGGGGTACGTGCAGAAGACCGTCACCACCCAGCTCGGGGAGACGGTCTTCGGCTCCGGCTCGGTGCTGCTCTTCGTGGTCGCCGGGGTCACCGCGCTGATCCTCTTCCTCGCCGCGAACACCGCGTTCAACGGCTTCCCGGTGCTCGGCTCGATCCTCGCCCAGGACCGCTACCTGCCCCGGCAGCTGCACACCCGCGGCGACCGGCTGGCCTTCTCCAACGGCATCGTCTTCCTGGCCGTCGCCGCGATCGTGCTGATCGTCGGCTTCCAGGCCGAGGTGACCAAGCTCATCCAGCTCTACATCGTGGGCGTCTTCGTCTCGTTCACGCTCTCCCAGGCCGGCATGATCCGGCACTGGAACCGGCACCTGAGGACCGCGCGGGACCCGCAGGCGCGCCGGCGGATGCTCCGCTCCCGGGCGATCAACACCTTCGGCATGGCGATGACCGGCGCGGTGCTGATCGTCGTGCTCGTCACCAAGTTCCTGCTCGGCGCGTGGATCGCCATCGCCGCGATGGCGATGATCTACGTGCTGATGCTGGGCATCCGCCGACACTACGACCGGGTCGCGGCGGAGCTGACCCCGCCGGACGAGGGCCGCGCCGTGCTGCCCGCCCGCAACCACGCCGTCGTGCTGGTCAGCAAGCTGCACAAGCCGACGCTGCGGGCGATCGCGTACGCCCGGGCCACCCGGCCGGACACGCTGACCGCGGTGACCGTCAACGTCGACGAGAAGGACACCCGGGAGTTGCAGGCGGAGTGGGAGCGGCGGGACCTGCCCGTCCCGCTGACCGTGGTCGACTCGCCGTACCGGGAGATCACCCGCCCGATCCTGAACTACGTGGCCGGCGTCCGCCGGGAGTCGCCGCGCGACGTGGTCACGGTCTTCATCCCGGAGTACGTGGTGGGGCGCTGGTGGGAGCACCTGCTGCACAACCAGAGCGCGCTGCGCCTGAAAGGCCGGCTGCTCTTCGAACCGGGGGTGATGGTGACCAGCGTGCCGTGGCAGCTCGCCTCGACCGCCGGCAAGGACCTGGACCGGCTGGACGCCACACTGAGCCGGGGGCCGGCACGCGGCCCCCGGGTCGCGCCGCGCGGCACCCTGCCGCCGAGCGTCCCGCCCGTCGTGTCCGCGCCGCCCGGCGAGAGCGGCCAGAGTGGTGGAGGTGAACGGTGAGGGCGCACGGTAACGACCGGGGGCTGGAGGAGGCCGAGCGGGTCGAGCTGACCGTGGGGGCGGTCGCGCCCGGCGGGCACTGCGTCGCGCGGGTGGACGGCCAGGTGGTCTTCGTCCGGCACGCGCTGCCCGGCGAGCGGGTGGTCGCCGAGGTCACCGAGGTGCACAAGGGGTTCGTCCGGGCCGACGCGGTGAGCGTGCTCGAGGCCGCCCCGGACCGGGTCGAGCAGCCCTGCCCGTACGCGAAGCCGGGCCGGTGCGGCGGGTGCGACCTGCAACACGTCGCCCCGGCCGCCCAGCTCGACTGGAAGGCGGCGGTGGTGCGCGAGCAGCTCACCCGCCTCGGCGGGCTCACCGACGCCGAGCTGGACGCCCTCGGCGTCCGGGTCGAGGCGCTGCCAGGCGGGCCGCTCGGCTGGCGCTCCCGGGTCCGCTACGCCGTCGACGGGGCCGGCCGGGCCGGCCTGCTCAAGCACCGCTCGCACGAGGTGGTCCCGATCGACCGCTGCCTGATCGCCCACCCGGCGATCCGCGAGCTGCCCGTGCTGGCCCCGACCGGGGCGCGCTGGCCGGACGCGGACGCGGTCGAGACCGTCGCCTCCACCGGCGGGGACGTGGCCGTGACCGCCGTCGCCGACGGGGCGCCCCGCACGGTGAGCGGCCCGGACCGGGTCCGCGAGGTGGCCACCGGCCGGGAGTGGACGCTGCCGGCGTCGTCGTTCTGGCAGGTCCACCCGGCCGCCGCCGACACCCTGGTCGACGCCGTGCTGGAGCTGGTCGACCCGCGCCCGGGGGAGCGGGCCTGGGACCTCTACGGCGGGGCGGGGCTCTTCGCCGCCGCGCTCGCCGGCCGGGTCGGCGACGCGGGCCGTGTCACCCTGGTCGAGTCGGCGGCGCAGGGCGTCGCCGCCGCCCGGGAGAACCTGCGCGACCTGCCCCGGGTGGAGGTCGTGCCGGCCCGGGTGGAGACCGCGCTGGCCCGCCGCCGGATCACCGGCCCGGTCGACGTGGTGGTGCTCGACCCGCCGCGCTCCGGCGCGGGCGCCCGGGTGGTGCGCGACATCGTGGCCGCCGGTCCCCGCGCGGTGGCGTACGTGGCCTGCGACCCGGCCGCCTTCGCCCGCGACGTGCGCACCTTCGCCGGGCTGGGCTGGCGGCTGACCGTGCTGCGCGGCTTCGACCTGTTCCCGATGACCCAGCACGTCGAGCTGGTCGGTCTGCTCCTGCCGCCCGACGGAGCCGCCCGCTAGCCTGACGCCATGAAGATCGTCGGACTGATGTCGGGGACCTCCTACGACGGGGTGGACGTGGCCGCCGCCGAGTTCACCCTCGACGGGGACACGCTGCGGCTGCGCCCGCTGGGGCACCGCGCCCTCGACTACGACGACGAACTGCGCGAAGCGATCGGCGCGCTGCTGCCGCCCGGGAGCACCACGATCGAGGCGGTCTGCCGGCTGGACAACCGCCTCGGCGAGGTCTTCGCCGAGGCGGCGGCCCTCGGCGTCGAGCTGGCCGGCGGCGCGGTCGACGCGGTGGTCTCGCCCGGGCAGACGGTCTTCCACTGGGTCGCCGACGGGCGCGCCCGGGGCACCCTGCAACTGGGCGCGGTGGCCCGGGTGGCCGCCCGGGTGGGCGTACCCGTGCTCAGCGACCTGCGCTCGGCGGACGTCGCGGCCGGCGGGCAGGGCGCGCCCCTGGTCCCGGCGTTCGACGCGCTGCTGCTCGACCCGGCAGACGGTGCGGCCCCACGCGCCGCGCTCAACCTGGGCGGCATCGCCAACCTCACGGTGCTCGCGCCGGGCGCGCCGGTGCTCGGGTACGACGTCGGGCCCGCCAACGCGCTGCTCGACGCGGCGGCCCGCCGCCTCCTCGGGCGGCCCTGCGATCTCGACGGCGCCCGCGCGGCGGCCGGTCGGGTGCACCCCGGGCTGCTCGACGCGCTGCTCGCCGAGCCGTACTACGCGGCGCCGCCGCCCAAGTCGACAGGCAAGGAGCTGTTCCACGCCGGCTACCTGGACGCCCGGCTGGCCGCCCTCGACGAGGCGGTGCCGGCCGACGACGTGCTCGCCACCCTGACCGAACTGACCGCCCGGGTGGTGGCCGCCGAGTGCGACCGGCACGGCGTGGCGGAGGTGGTGGCGGCCGGCGGCGGGGTGCGCAACCCCACCCTGACCGCCCGGCTGGCGGCCCTCGGGGCGGGGCGCTGGCGGCTGCGCACCACCGACGAGCTGGGGGTGCCCGCGCAGGCCAAGGAGGCCTACGCGTTCGCCCTGCTGGGCTGGCTCTCCTGGCACGGGCTGCCCGGCGCGCTGCCCTCGGTGACCGGCGCCGCCCGGGCCGCCGTGCTGGGCTCCTGGACCCCGTCCGGGCCGGCGTACCGGGGCACCCCGGCCGTCCCGGCGCCCCGGCGGCTGCGGATCGCGGCCTGACTCCCGCGGGCGCGCGCCCGGCCGCCCGCGATCCATCCGCAGGCTGACCAGGCGCTCAGCACCCCCGGTCGGTGGGCGGGCGTCCGGGCCAGCCTGCGGAGTGTCGGACGGCCGATAGACTCTTGCGTCATGAGCGTTGAAGAGGGCACGGTCCACCACACCGGGCTGCTGGCCACCGTCCGGGGTCCGCAGGACGTCAAGCGGATGTCCGCCGAGGAGTTGGACGTCCTCGCCGCCGAGATCCGTGACTTCCTGATCGCCAAGGTCTCGCGTACCGGCGGGCACGTCGGCCCCAACCTGGGCGTGGTCGAGCTGACCCTGGCCATGCACCGGGTCTTCGACTCGCCCCGCGACCGGTTCCTGTTCGACACCGGCCACCAGGCGTACGTGCACAAGATCGTGACCGGGCGGCAGGCCGGCTTCGACCGGCTGCGCCAGCGCGGCGGCCTCTCCGGCTACCCGAGCCAGGCCGAGAGCGAGCACGACCTGATCGAGAACTCGCACGCCTCCACCGCCCTGTCCTACGCCGACGGCCTGGCCAAGGCGTACGCGCTGCGGGGCGAGCAGCGCAGCGTGGTCGCCGTGGTCGGCGACGGCGCGCTCACCGGCGGCATGTGCTGGGAGGCGCTGAACAACATCGCCACCGCCCGCAACCCGCTGGTGATAGTGGTCAACGACAACGGCCGGTCCTACGCGCCGACCATCGGCGGCCTCGCCGACCACCTCTCCTCGCTGCGGCTCAATCCCGGCTACGAGAAGGTGCTCGACACCGTCAAGGAGGCACTCGGCTCGACGCCGCTGGTCGGCCGGCCGATGTACGAGGTGCTGCACGCCGTCAAGCGGGGCATCAAGGACGCCGTCGCCCCGCAGGCGATGTTCGAGGACCTCGGCATCAAGTACGTCGGCCCGGTCGACGGGCACGACGTGGCCGCGGTCGAGTCGGCGCTGCGCGCGGCGAAGAACTTCGGCGGCCCGGTGATCGTGCACGCCGTCACCCGTAAGGGCTACGGCTACCGCCCGGCCGAGGAGGACGAGGCCGACTGCCTGCACGGCCCCGGCAGCGCCTTCGACATCGAGACCGGCAAGCTGGTCGCCGCCCCGTCGGTGAAGTGGACGCACGTCTTCGCCGACGAGCTGGTCGCGATCGCCGACGAGCGGCCCGACGTGGTGGGCATCACCGCCGCGATGGCCGAGCCCACCGGCATAGCCAAGCTGGCCCGCAAGCACCCGAACCGGGTCTACGACGTGGGCATCGCCGAGCAGCACGCGGCCACCTCCGCCGCCGGCCTGGCCCTCGGCGGGCTGCACCCCGTGGTGGCGGTCTACGCGACCTTCCTCAACCGCGCCTTCGACCAGGTCCTGCTGGACGTGGCGATGCACCGGCTGCCGGTGACCTTCGTGCTGGACCGGGCCGGCATCACCGGCCCCGACGGGCCCAGCCACTACGGCATGTGGGACATGTCCGTCTTCGGGGTCGTGCCGGGCCTGCGGATCGCCGCGCCCCGCGACGCCGCCACCCTGCGCGAGGAGCTGCGCGAGGCTGTGGCCGTCGACGACGGCCCCACCATCGTCCGCTTCCCGACCGGCACCGTCGCCGCCGACCTGCCGGCCGTGCGCCGGGTCGGCACCGTCGACGTGCTGGCCGAGGCGGCGCGCAAGGACGTGCTGCTGGTGGCGGTCGGCTCCTTCGGCCACCTGGGCATGGAGGTGGCCACCCGGGTCGCCGGGCAGGGCTTCGGGGTGACCGTGGTCGACCCGCGCTGGGTCCGCCCGGTCCCGGCCGAGCTGGTCGAGCTGGCCGCCGGGCACCGCCTCGTGGTCACCGTCGAGGACGGCGTCCGGGTCGGTGGCGTGGGTGACGCCCTCGCCCAGGCGATGCGGGACGCCGACGTCCGGGTGCCGCTGAAGGACCTGGGCGTGCCAGCCGACTGGCACCCGCACGGCACCCGCGCGCAGATCCTCGCCGACCTCGGCCTGACCGCGCAGGACGTGGCCCGCGACGTCACCGGCTGGATCTCCCGGCTGGACGTCGAGCCGGTCGAGCCGGTGATCGCCGCCGACGACGCGACCGCACAGAACTGAGTTCCAGACCGCCGACGGCGGGTGCCCCGGGAGACCGGGTCACCCGCCGTCGGCGTCTCGCGTGCCGGTCAGCGGAGCCGACGCCGGGTCAGCGACCGCCGAGGGAGCGGTAGTGCGTCTTCTCCGCCTCGGCGAGGCTGAACGTCTCCGACCGGGTCGGCGCCGGCACCACGACCAGCCCCGGCCGGTCCACCAGCCGGGGCGTGTCCGGCGGCGTCGACAGCGAACTGTCGGCGGTCGGCCGCCAGCTCAGCACGGCCAGCGGCTGCCCCGGCACCGGCAGCGTGTACGTCTGCAACGGGTTGGAGCGGTCGGCGGGGGAGACCACCGGCGTGCCCCCGTCGGCGGGGCGGTAGACCACGGCGGTCATCGTGCCGTCGGCCGTCTCCCAGCTCAACTGCTCCAGCTCCGCCGGCTCCCCGCCGCCGAGGGCGACCTCGCCGAGGGTGCGTACGGTCAGCTTGGTCATCGGCCACGACGACGGGACCGAGCGCGGCGCGTCCCGGTCGCCGATGCGCCGGGGGACGCTGCCGAACGGGCCCTCCTCGCCGGCGAGCGCGCAGGTGTCCAGGCCCGTGAGGGCCCGCTTGCCGGAGCCGCTCTCGTCGCGGACGAGGGGGTAGCGCGGGTCGGTGGTGCCGGTGCCGAGGTCCAGCAGCCGGTCGGCGGCGCGGCCCCGGGGCAGCGCCTCGGTGGCCCTGAGCGTGGCGGTCACCGGCACCGCCCGGCAGGCCGGCACGGTCACCGGCTCGGTGAGGCCGTCGGTGTGCCGCAGGGCGCGGCCGTCCGGCCCGAGCAGCCGCTGCACCCGGCCCGACGTGAGGTAGCGCCGCCCGTCGGAGGTGTGCACGGGGAGCACGTCGGAGTAGACGAGGTAGCCGGGGTCGGTGTACTCGGCGGCGCGGGTGACCGCGTACCGGCCGTCCTCGGTGGTGACCTGGAGCAGCCAGGAGGCGCTCTCGCCGGGCACGTCCGCGGCGACCAGGGCCAGCGGCGCGCCGCCGACCTCGCCGGACCAGAGGATCCCGGACGTGGGCAGGTGCACCCGGTCGTCGGCCGGTGACCGCCAGTCGCGTACCGCCTCGGTCACCGCCGACCGGACGGCGGCGTCGCCCGCCAGGGTGCCGCGTGGCGGCCAGACCGTCAGGTCGCCGTCCAGGCTGTCGTAGCCGACCCGCAGGTCGCCCGGCTGCCGGTCGGCCACCGGCCCGCAGGCGGTCGCGGTGAGCAGCAGGGTCAGCAGTGCGGTGGCCGTGATGCCGCGCCGGCGGACTGGAGCCACCTGTACGCCCCCTCGATCGCCTCAGCCGTCGTTCAACGGAAAGCGCCATAGTACGAGATGTCGGATCACCGGGACGCGCCACCTCGCCCACCGTCCGTGCGCAGGTCGCGGGCGGTGGGCGACGCCGACCACAGAGGACACTGCCGTGGTTTCAGGGTGAATGTCCCGCTCGGGTAGACTCCGCCGACTGTGACGCCTGCCGAGACCCGCGCCGAATCCTGGTCGGAATCCGACGCCGCCGCGGCCCCCGCGTCCGAACCCGTGGCGCCGCCCGTGGGCGGCGCCGGTGACCGTACGCCGGACGGGGCCGCCCGCGCCGACGAGGCCGACGCCCCCGGCGCGGCCGTGGCCACCACCGAAGCGACCGACGCCGCCGCCCCCTCCGGTGAGGCCCGCGGGGCGGACGGCGCGGCCCGGCCCCGGCGGTGGACCCGGCGTCGGCAGGACCTCACGGTCTTCGGCCTGTTCCTGCTCGCCGCGGTGTGGGTCACCAGCCAGATCTGGGTGGACCCGGCCGGCCGGGTGGCCTCGCTCTACAGCAGCGACCCGGCCCAGGTGCAGTTCTTCCTCGCCCACTCGGTACGCGTGGTGCTGCACGGCGAGTTCCCGTTCTTCACCGAGCAGTTCAACTACCCCGACGGGGTCAACCTGATGGCCAACACGGCCATCCTCGCGCTGGGCATCCCGATGGTGCCGGTGACGCTGCTCTTCGGGCCGGCCGTGACCTTCGTGGTGCTGGTCACGCTCGCGCTCGCCGGCACGGCCTCGGCCTGGTACTTCGTGCTCTCCCGGCACGTCGTGCGCAGCCCGCTGGCGGCGGCCGTCGGCGGCTGGTTCTGCGGGTTCTCGCCGGCGATGCTGTCGCACGCCAACTGGCACCCCAACATCATCTCGCAGTTCCTGCTGCCGTTCATCGTCTGGCGGGTGCTGGTCATCACCCGGTCCCGACGGCCGTGGCGCGACGGCGTGCTGCTCGCCCTGATGGTCACCGCCCAGGCGTTCATCAACGAGGAGATCCTGCTCTTCACGGCGCTCGCCTGCGGGGTGTTCCTGCTCGCCGTGCTCGCCCAGCGGCCCGGGCTCTGGTCGGCGGCGTGGCGGCCGCTGGCCAAGGCCCTCGCGATCTGCACCGTGCTCGCCGGGTCGCTGCTGGCGTACCCGCTCTACGTCCAGTTCGCCGGGCCGATGGCGTACCACGGCCTGAGCGACGCGGTCCGCGACTACGGCAACGACATCGCGGCCTTCTTCGCGCCCGGCTCGCCGACGATCGGCGGCGACGAGCGCGCCAACGTCAACCTCGCGCCGAACTACTCGGAGGAGAACGCCTTCTTCGGTTGGAGCCTCGCCCTGATCGCCATCGGCATCGTGGCCTGGCTGCGCCGGGAGATGCTGGTCCGGGCGCTCGCCGCGACCGGGGCGTTCTTCGCGGTGCTCTCCCTCGGCGAGCGGGTGTCCTGGTGGCACCGGGAGCTGTTCACCGGGCCCTGGGAGTGGCTGGTCCGGCTGCCGCTGCTCGACGCGGTGGTGCCCACCCGCTTCGGCCTGATCACCAGCGTGGTGGTGGGCATCCTGCTGGCGCTCGCCGTCGAGCGCTCCCGGACGCTGCCGGTCGAGCGGCGGACGCTGCGTACGCTCACCGTGGCCGGGCTCGTCCTGGCGCTGCTGCCGATCGCGCCGATGCCGCTGAAGGTGACCTCCCGCCCGCCCGTACCGGACTTCATCACCGCCGACCGGTGGCGCGGCTACGTCGGTGAGGACCAGACGCTGGTGCCGATCCCGGTGCCGAACATGGGGCACACCCACGGCATGCGCTGGGCCGCCTCCACCAACCTCGACTTCAAGATCCCCGGCGGCTACTTCCTGGCGCCGCGCAACGGCAACACCGGCGACCCCGGCCGCTTCGGCGGCCGGCCCAGCGGCGTCGGGCGGCTGCTGGAGGAGGTCGCCTCGACCGGCCGCATCCCGAAGCTGGACGACCGGCAGCGCCGCCGCTCGCTCGACGAGCTGCGGCACTGGCGGGCGGCCGTCCTGGTGCTCCCGGTCGGCCAGCACCACTCCGAGCAGCTGCGGCGCACCGTCGAGCAGCTGGTCGGTCCCGGCCGCCGGGAGCTGGACGTCTGGGTCTGGGACGTCCGGGCGCTGACCGACCAGCCGACCTGATGACCGCCCCGGCGGCGACCGGCACCGCCGGGGCGGCACCCGCCCGGCGGTCCCGCCGGCTGCCGGTGCGCGCGCCGGACGCGCTGGTCGTCGCCGGCTACCTCGCCCTGGCGGTGCTGCTGACCCTCGGCCAGTGGGGTCGCCCGGGGCGGCTGTTCCACCAGGCGGGGGACCAGGTCCTCTTCGAGTGGATGCTGGCCCGCGCGGCCCGGGCGGTGACGGGCCTGGAGAACCCGCTGTACAGCGGGGAGCTGAACGCCCCGGACGGGGTGAACCTGATGGCCAACACCTCGGTGCTGGGCCTGGGCGTGCCGCTGACCCCGGTCACCCTGCTCTTCGGCTCGCAGGTCGCGTTCCTGGTGGCCGTGGTCTGCTGCCTGGCCGGCACCGCGACCGCCTGGTACGCGCTGCTGCGCCGCCGGCTCGTCGACTCCCGGGCGGCGGCGGCGGTCGGCGGGCTCTTCTGCGGCTTCGCCCCCGGCATGGTCGCGCAGGCCGGGGCGCACCTGCACATGGCGGCGCAGTTCCTGGTGCCGGTGATCCTGGCGCTGGTGTTCCACCCGGACCCGCGCCGGGTGTGGCGGCACGGGACGCTGCTCGGGCTGCTGGTGGCGTACCAGGTCTTCCTCGGCGAGGAGGTGCTGGTCTTCCTGGTGCTCGCCGCCGGGACGTTCGCGCTGGCGTACGCGGTGGCCGACCGGGAGAGCGCGCGTCGGCGGGCCCCGGCGCTGCTCGGCCGCCTCGCGGTCGGGGTGGCGGTGGCGCTGCCGCTGCTGGCGTACCCGCTGTGGTTCCAGTTCTTCGGTCCGGGCCACTACCGGGGGATGCCCTTCCACGCGTACGGCTACCAGCTCGACGCCGCGTCGTTCACCGCCTCGGCGCGGCAGACGGTGCTCGGCGACGACCACCTGCCCGGCCTGCTCGCGCCGAACCCCACCGAGGAGAACTCCTTCTTCGGCCCGGGGCTGCTGGTGCTCGCCGTGGTGATCGTGATCTGGCTGTGGCGCCGGCCGCTGGTCCGCGCGCTGGCCGCCTGCGGGCTGCTCTTCGCGCTGCTCTCGCTGGGCGAGCAGGTCCGCCTGGACGGCACGTCCACCGGCATCCCCGGGCCGTACCGGCTGGTCGCCGAGCTGCCGCTGCTCGACCACGCGGTGCCGGCGCGCTTCCCGCTGGTCTGCGTCCCGGTGCTGGGCATCCTGCTCGCCCTCTCCCTGGACCGGCTGCGCCCTGCGGCCGGGGCCGACCGGCTGCGCCCCGAGGACGGGGCCGAGGCCCGGGTGGGCGCCGTGCCGGTGCGGCTGCTCTGGGGCGGGGCGGTGGCCGCCGCGCTGCTGCCGCTGATCCCCACCCCGATCCGGACCGTGCCGGCCTGGCCCGTGCCGGCGTTCGTGGCCGAGGGCGGCTGGCGGGCCCACGTCCCGCCGGGCCGGACCCTCGTCCCGGTGCCGCCGGTGACCGGTGCGGGGCTCAGCCCGGCGATGCTCTGGTCGGCCCGCACCGGGCTGGCCTTCCCGGCCCCGGGCGGCTACTTCATCGGCCCCCGGGGCGCCGACGACCCGGCCGCCCGGTGGGGCGCCCCGGACCGCCCCACCGCCGAGCTGCTGCGCCGGGTGGCCGAGACCGGCGAGGTGCCGGTGGTCACCGACGAGCACCGCCGGCAGGCGGTCGAGGACCTGCGGCACTGGCGCGCCGCGCTGGTGGTGCAGGGCGGACTGCACCACGGCGACCCGGTGCGCCGTACGCTCGACGCGCTGCTCGGGCCCGGCCGGGAGGTGGCCGGCGCCCACGTCTGGGACGTCCGCCCGGTGGTGGGCTGACGGCTCAGCCCCGCCGCCGGTCGCCCGGCGGCCGGCTGAGCCTCGACGGTCGCCGGCTCACCCGACGAGCGGCCGGACGTCCCAGAGCCACACGTCGTCGACGCGCTGGGGCGGGCCGATCAGCGCGGTCATCAGCTCGCGCAGGACCGCCTCCCGGGGATGCGCGCCGAGGACCACCACGGACGCCCGCCAGAAGCGCAGGTCCTCGACGGCCTGGCGGCGGTTCTCGTCGGTCAGCGCGGGGACGGCGTTCTTGTCCATGGTGGAGTAGATCAGGGTGCTGGTCGGACGGTTGGGCGCGCCGAAGACGCCCTCGCCCAGCTCGTTCGGCCCGATGAAGTAGCCGCCCGGGATCGGGAACGCGTGCTGCGTCAGCGCGCTCCAGCGCAGCGTGGGCAGGCCGTGCACGTTGCTCGGGATCGGTACCGGCACCAGGGTCCGGCCCTCCGGCACGTACGGGCGCCAGCCGCCGGCGGTGATGAAGTGCGGCGGCGGGTCGACGGGCTCCGCGGGCAGCGGACGCGGGAACAGCGGCAGCACGGCGAGCGCGACGGCCGCGTACCCGACCGGCCGGAGCCAGCGGCGGCGCGACCCGGCGTCGGCACCGGCCGCGCGGTCGTCGCCGTCGGAGCCGGCGCGGGGGGCCGGCACCGGCGGGCGGCCGCTGCCGGCGACGGTGTCCCAGGCCAGGGCGAGCAGCACGCCGAGCGCCGCCGCCACGACCAGGGCCAGCCGGGTCGGCATCATCATCTCGACCAGCGGCAGGTCGTCGGAGACGTAGGCCCACGGGCCGTCCGTCTCCGTCTCCACCCCGTTGATCCGCACCTTCGGGCCGATCGAGGCCACCGTGAAGACCACCACCAGCACCGCGAGGATCCGGGCGGCGAGCGAGCGGCGGACCAGCAGCACCAGCGCCACCAGCGACAGCAGCACCAGCGGCCAGCCGAACCAGGTGTTCTGCTCGGTCAGGCCGATGGTCTTCTCCACCGCCTCGTCGCCGGCCACGGTGTCGCGGGCGAAGGTGACGAAGGCGGCCAGGTCCTCGCCCCAGTTGTGGAACACCCCGCCCTGCAACCCCCGGTAGGACTGCGGGCCGTTGAACTGGAACCAGATCGGGTAGGCCGTCAGGAGCAGCGCCAGAGCGCCGCCCACGCCGAGCGCGGCGGCGAAGGTGCCGGCCACCGCCCGCGTCCGCGCCGGCCGCATGATCGCGTACGCGACCACGACGACCAGGCACGCCAGCGCGGTGAGCAGCAGCATCTCCTCGTTGATGAAGATCTGGTACGCCACCAGCAGGCCGAGCACGATCCCGTTGCGCCGCCACCGGCCGGGCTCGCCGAGCCGGAGCACCCGCACCACGATCAGCGGCAGCAGGAAGTTCGAGACGAAGTTGGGCTGGCCGTTGGCGTGGTGCACGATGCCCGGCGCGAAACCCAGGAACGCGCCGCCGACGAAGGCCGCCGCGCGCGAGCGCACCAGGTGCCGCGACAGCATCCAGTACGACGTGCCGGCGGTCGCGGCCAGCGCGCCGCCCAGGTAGAGCGCGTACATGACCTGCGGGCCGAGGAGCATGGTCAGCGGCGCCAGTGGCAGCGTCACCCCGAGCAGCGAGGTGTTCGCCATCATGTTCACCCCGTCCGGGGCGTTCTGCCGCTCGGTGAACAGCGGGTTCTCCAGGTGCCGCACCGAGTACGCGCCGTGCGAGAAGAGCCACTCGAACCAACTGTGGTCGGTGGGCAGGTGCGACGACACCCGGTTCTGCACGTCGACCCAGTAGTTCAGGCACACGAAAACGCCGAGCAGGACATAGGCTCCGATGGCCAGTACGTCGGCGCGGGAGGGCCTGCGCCGGGGCCGGCGCGTCGGCTCGGCCGCGACGGGCTCGGAGACGGAGTTCAGCGAGGGGTCTACCACCGGCACAGCCACGACGCGCCATCGTACAGGCGCTCCGGCGTCGCTTTTGCCGGGCCGGTGCCCCCACGGCCGATTTGCCGGTCCGCCGGAGGCCACGGTGTGACGGGGAGGACGCCACGTGACGGTCATCGACCTGGGCGAGCGACGGGACGTCGACGGGGCCGCCGGGCCCGGTCCGGGCCGGTTCCTCCGCCGCTGGGCCCCGGCCCTGGTCGCCCTGCTCTGCCTGGTGACGTCTGCGGCCGCCGCGCCGTGGCCCGCGCAACCGCCGGGCGTCACGGTCCCGGCCGGCCCGGACGCGAATCTCCTGTTCGTCGAGGGGGTCCTGCTGGTGGCGGAGCCGTCGGGCCCCGGCACGGTGGCCGACGGGGATCCGGTGTCGCGGCTGGCCGCCCACCGGCTGCCCTCCGGCCGTCCCCTGTGGCGGGTGCCGTTGCCCGCGCCGGGGCGGGTGTTCCACGCCGTCCGGGCCGGCGACCTGCTGGCGGTCGGCCTGGCCGGGGACCGGACGGCGTCCGAGGTGGTCGGGCTCTCCCTCGCCGACGGCGGGGTGCGCTGGCGGGGCGCGGGACAGTTGCACGGCGCCACCTCGGCCGGGCACCTGCTGCTGTCGGGCTTCGCCGGATCGAGCGCGTCCGTGCTGCGCTCGGTGGACCCCGCCACCGGTGCCGTCCGGTGGTCGCAGCCGCTGGCATTCGAGGACGCGCACCTGTCGCGGCGGGACCAGCGGATCAGCCTGCTGACGGTGCTCGCCGGCGGGCGGCTGGAGCTGCGCGACCCCGACACGGGCGCGGCGCGTGCCGCGACCACCGTGCCCGACCGCTCCCGCGTGCTGACGGTCACGGAGGAGTTGGTGCTGCTCACCGACGCCAGCGGCGTCCTCAGCGGCTACGAGATTCCCGGCCTGCGCCGGCGGTGGAGCGTGCCCCGCGGCCCGGCCGACCAGCCGGACGTCTACGACTGCGGCGCCCTGATCTGTGTCGACGACGGCTCGCCCGCCACCCGGCTGCTCGATCCCGCCACCGGCGCCCTGCGGTGGCGGAGCGAGAACGCGGCGCTGGGGCCGGTCGCCGTCGAGGGCCGGCTGCTGGCCGTCCGGCGCGCCTCCGGTGGCGCCGCGGAGCACGTGCTGCTCGACGCGGCGACCGGCCAGCCGGTGCGGCAACTGGGCCGCTGGCGGGCCGGCGCCCCGTGGCTCTCGGCCGACGCGACGACCGTGCACCGCCGGCAGCGCGACGGGCGGTACCTGGTCGGCCGGATCGACGAGCGCGGGGAGGGCGTGCAGGTGCTGGCGGCACTGCGCGGCGTGGTGGGGGAGTGCGGCGCTCGCGAGTCGTTCGTCGCCTGCCGGCGCGAGGACGGTGGGTTGGGCGTGTGGGAACTGCCCGGCGACCGCGACCGGAAGGGGCGGGCGTGACGCTCATCGACCTCGGCGAGGTGCGTGACGAGCCGGGCCGCGAGGCGCCGCCGCCCCGCCCGCCGCGCGCCGTCGGCCGCCCGTTGCGGGTCGCGCTGGCGCTCGCGTTCCTCGTGGCCACCGTGGCGGCGGCCGCCCCGGTGCCGGCCCGGGTCGGGCTCGTCGTGCCGGCCCGCCTCGGGTCGGAGGCGTTCCTGCACGGTGACCGGCTCTACGTCGTCGAGCCGGCCGAGGGGGAGCCCGAGGGGACCGTCGAGGTGCGCGCGTACGCCCTGCCCGAGCGGGCGCCGGCGGACGACGCCCCACCCACCCCGGTGTGGCGCTCCCGGGTCGCGGCGGCGGGCCGGTTCTGGCAGGTCCAGACCGGGCCGGGGATGGTGCTCTTCTCCGTCACCGGGGACCAGGACGACGGGCAGACGATCGCCCTGGACGCCGCGACCGGCCGCGGGCTCTGGCGGCAGCCCGGCTACCCCTGGTGGGACCCGGCCGGCATCCTGCTGATGCAGACCGGCGGGGAGGAGGGCGGCGCCGTGCGGTCGGTGGATCCGGCCTCCGGGCAGGCCCTGTGGTCGGTGCCGACGACGCGCGAGGGCGCGACGTACAGTCTCCGCGACGGGCGGGTCGAGCGGATCGTCCGGGTCCCCGCCGAGGGGCGGGTCGAGGTGCGCGACCCCCGCTCCGGCGCACTGGTGCACGCGGCGGACCTGGGCCTCGACGAGGCCTCCGGGCACGTGGTGGTGGCGTACGACCTGCTGCTGGTCGTCCGGCCGGCCGCGGGCGTGGTGACCGCCTACGGGCTGGACGGGCTGCGGCGGCGGTGGAAGGCGCGCGTCCCCATGGTGGAGCACGTCACCGAGTGCGGCGAGCTGTTGTGCGTGCCCGGGGGAAACAGGTTCGTCGCGCTCGACCCGGCGACCGGCGCGCTCCGGTGGGTCGGCGGGCGGTGGTTCGGGGTGCTGTCGGCACAGGGCGGCCGGCTCCTGGCGGTCGCGCCCGGGCCCCTCGGCGACCGGCTGGGCGTGCTCGACGCGGCCACCGGTCGGGAAGTGGCCGACCTGGGCACCTGGCAGCTGATGACCTGGCACGCCGACGAACGGCTCCTGGCCGTGCGGCCGGCCGCCGCCGGTGGCGGGGTGGTGGTCGCCGAGCTGGACGTCGCCGAGGGCCGGGCCCGGGTGCTGGACGTGCTCCGCGGCGCGACCGGGGACTGCCGCAGCCGGGCCGAGACGGTGGTGTGCCGGCTGCAGACCGGCGAGCTCGGCGTCTGGCGCTATCCCGGTTGAGCCGCCGCGTCCGGTGCCGCGGACGCCGCCGGGGTCACCAGTTGGGCTGCTCCGGCGCCGGGGGGAGCGGCACGCCGGGCGGCCGGAGCACGTACGCCACCCCGCCGCTGCCACCCTGCCAGGCGGCCTCGAACCGGTCCCGGTCGACGGTCCGGCGCACCGCGTCGTCGTCCGGGGCGTACGGGTCGTTGAGCACCGGCGCGCCCGTGGCGGTGAAGCCCACCAGCACCATCAGGTGCCCGGCGGTGTCGTAGTCCAACCCGGGCACCTCGCCCGACTTGAACGCGGCGGAGACGATCAGCGGGATGCCGGTGGCCACGAACGCCTCCGCCTCGGCCAGCGACCGCAGCCGGGTGACGAAGGCGTCCACCCCGTGCAGGCCCGCGTACGCGGTGTTGAACGGCCAGTTCCCGGCCCCGGCGAAGGCGTGGTCGTAGCAGTGTCGCGCGGCGTGCACCACCACCGGGCGAGGGCCGGCCGGAGCCACCCAGGCGTACCGGGTCGGGGCCGGGGCGGCGTCCCAGAAGGCCAGCACCATCGAGGTGCAGGTGGGGCTGCACCAGGCATCCCCGCCGCCACCCCACTGCGGGTGGGCGCCGGCGTGCAGCCGCTGCGAGTAGCGCGGCACGTCCAGCACCGTGCCCCAGGCGGCCGGGACCGTCGCGGCGGACCCACTCGCAGGGGCCGGACCCGGGGCGCGGAACTCGGGCCCGGTGACCGGGGCGGGCCCGGCCGCCACCGGCGGGGAGCCCGCTGCGGTGGGCCGGGACGCCCCGGCCGCAGCCGTCGGGCGCGGGCCCGCGGCGACCGCCCCGACCGCGCGCAGCACCGGGGTCGCGTCGGCGTCCTCGGGCCGGAGCAGGGTCACCCGGACCTGCCAGCCGGTGACGGTCGCACCCGTCACCACCAGCGTGTCCGTGTCCACCCGGGCATCACTGTCGCGCTGCCCGGGCACGGACGTCCGGCGGATCGCGTGGTCGTCGGCCGCCCAGTCGGCGAGGACGTACCACCCGGTGGCCGGCGCGTCGTCGTGCCAGCCCCGCAGCTCCACCCGCAGCCAGCAGTCGCCGGGGGTGTCCCCGGTCCACGAGGGCACCACGTCGCGCACGGCGAAGCCGACCGGCACGGGCGGGGACGTCCAGCTGCCGGCCGCGTACCGGCGGGTGCGGCCGTCGGCGTCGGTGTGGTCGAGCCGGTCGGCCGGGTCGGCCAGTTCGAGGCCCCGTCCGCCCGCGCGCAGCCCGGACAGGCTGCCCAGCCCGGCGTCGCCGGGAAGGCGGAAGCCCCGGTAGGTGACGTCCCGTCGGATCGTCGGCGCCGCGTCGGTCATGCGTCTTCCCGTCCGTCGTGAAGGTTGCCGCCAAGAGCATTGCGTACGACGAAGGTTTTCTGCAACGGGGTCGGACCGGGACGGCGGGTGCGGCCCGGTTTGGCTGCCGGCACTAGGTTGTGGGTGGTCAGGGGCGCGAGGAGGCCGGAATGCGGGTACTGGTGGTCGAGGACGAGCGCAACCTCGCCGACGCGATCGCGCGGGGGCTGCGCAAGCGGGGGATGGCGGTGGACGTCGCCTACGACGGCGACAGCGGCCACGAGATGGCGTTCGTCACCCGGTACGACGTGGTGGTGCTCGACCGGGACCTGCCCGGCGTGCACGGTGACCAGATCTGCGCCGAGCTGGCCGCCTCCGGCACGCTCACCCGGGTGCTGATGCTTACCGCCAGCGGCACCGTCGCCGACCGGGTGGAGGGGCTGCAGCTCGGCGCGGACGACTACCTGCCGAAGCCGTTCGCCTTCGACGAGCTGGTCGCCCGGGTGCAGGCGCTCGGCCGCCGGGCCACCCCGGCCGCGCCGCCGGTGCTCGAACTCGCCGATCTGGTCCTCGACCCGGCCCGCCGGGTGGCCACCCGGGGCGGCCAGCCGGTCGACCTGACCAACAAGGAGTTCGGCGTGCTCTGCGAGCTGCTCAAGGCGCGCGGCGCGGTGGTCTCCAGCGAGGAGCTGCTGGAGCGGGTCTGGGACGCCAACACCGATCCGTTCACCACGATCGTCCGGGTCACCGTGATGACCCTGCGCAAGAAGCTCGGCGACCCGCCGCTGATCGAGACGGTTGTCGGTGCGGGCTACCGCACGGCGGAGACGGTGGGGCTGTGAGCGTGAGGAGTGAGCCGGTTTTGCGAGCCCCGCAGTCGCGAACGAAGGTGGGGCTGTGAGCGTGAGGAGTGAGCCGGGTTTGCGAGCCCCGCAGTCGCGAACGAAGGTGGGGCTGTGAGCGTGAGGAGTGAGCCGGTTTTGCGGGCCCCGCAGTCGCGGACGAAGGCTGGTGCCGCGACCCGGCGGGCCCGGCTGCGGCCCACGCTGCGGCTGCGGCTGACCCTGCTCAACGGGGTGCTGCTGGTCGGCGCGGGCGCGATCCTGGTGCTGCTGGCCTGGCTGCTGGTCCGCGACGCGCTGCGCCCGACCGACGAGCTGCTGCCCGGCACCGTGGTGGTGCTGGCGGACGGCCGGTCGCTGGACGCCGCGCAGTGGCAGCGCCAACTGGTCGACGCCGCCAGCGCGGAGCTGCTGGTCAAGGGCCTGGTGGCGCTGCTGGCGATCAGCGTCGTCGGGGTGGCCGGCGCGTACGCGGTCGCCGGCCGGGCGCTGCGCCCGCTGCACCAGGTCACCGCCACCGCCCGCCGGCTGGGCGAGACCACCCTGGACCAGCGGATCGGCTATTCGGGCGCCGACGACGAGGTGGCCGAGCTGGCGGAGACCTTCGACGAGATGCTGGACCGCATCGCCGCCGCGTTCGAGGCGCAGAAGCGCTTCGTGGCCAACGCCTCGCACGAGCTGCGGACCCCCCTCGCGGTGATGCGTACCGAGATCGACGTGACGCTCAGCGACGACGAGGCGGACGCCGCCGAGTACCGCCGGATGGCCACCGTGGTCCGGGACGCCTCCGAGCGGGCCAACGGGCTGGTCGACGCCCTGCTGGTGCTCGCCCGCAGCGAGGCCCAGGCGGGCCGCCGGCTGGGCCGCCGCACCGAGTGCGACCTCGCCGCCGGCACCGCCAACGCCCTGTCGGCGGTACGGCGGGAGGTCGAGCGGATCAAGCTGCGGGTGCAGACCTCGCTGGAGTCCGCGCCGGTCGTCGGCGATCCCGGGCTGCTGGACCGGCTGGCCGGCAACCTGATCGAGAACGCGATCCGCTACAACCACCTGCACGGCCGGGTCTGGGTGCGTACCGGGTCGGACGGGTGCCGGTCGTGGCTGGTGGTGGGCAACACCGGTTTCGAGGTGGACCAGGCCGACGTGCCCGGCCTGTTCGAGCCGTTCCGGCGCGGCGGCCGGGAGCGTACCGGCGCGCGCGGCTCGGGCCTCGGGCTCTCCATCGTGCGGGCGGTCTGCGACGCGCACGGCGGCACCGTGAAGGTGGTCGCCCAGACCGGTGGCGGGCTGGAGGTCACGGTGACCCTGCCGGCGGCGGAGGCGGCCCCGGCGGTCACCGCCCAGGAGCCGGCCGCCCGGCGGTGACGGGCCACCCCGGGGTTGCGGGGAGTACGGGCCCGATGGAAGGATCACGGCGTCAGCTCGAGGACCGGAGGGGGGTGCGTCGATGTTCACCGTCATGATCTCCGCGCCCCGTCTCGCCGGCTGACCCTCACGCACGCGGGGCGCCTCATCCCCAGCGGAGGAACTCCGTGTATCCACGGATCCACAACACCAGTTTCGACTGTCACGACACCTACGCCCGCTCCGGCTCCTGGCCGGCGGTGACCGGGTACGTCCGGCACGGCGACGACGCCCCCGGTGGTCCGGAGGCGGCGCTGCCGGCCACCCCGCACGTCTTCTTCCCACCGGTCTGCGAGGCCGGGACGGTGAAGAGCCGGGCGCGCGTCCGTCTCGAACCGGCCGTTCGGACCCGGGCGCGGGAGGCCGAGCGGGTGCTCGGCGCCGGCGCGACGGAGCGGGCGGGTAAGACCATCGAGGAGGAACACCCGTGAGCGCACGGATCCACAACGTCTGCATCGACTGCCGCGACACGTACGCGCTGTCCGGCTTCTGGGCGCAGGTCTTCGACTGCCCCCGCCAGCCGGACGACTTCCCCGGCGACCCGGAGGCCATGCTGCTGCCCCCGGGAGGACCGGAGGTGCTCTTCGTGGCGGTGCCGGACGGCAAGGAGGTGAAGAACCGCCTCCACCTCGACCTGGAGCCCACGGACCGGACCCGGGACGAGGAGGTCGCGCGCCTGGTGGGCATCGGTGCCACCCAGGTCGCCGACCAGCGCCGCCCCGACGGTTCGGGCTGGGTGGTGCTCGCCGACCCGGAGGGCAACGAGTTCTGCGTGCTGCGCAGCGCCGCCGAGCGGGCCGCCACGGCGGGCTGACGCGAAAGGGGCCCGTCCACCGTCGTGGGCGGGCCCCCGCGCTGCCGTACGGGTCAGGACTTCTGCTCGACCTGTCCCCGGATGGTGGCGAACTCGGCGTGGGCCTGCTGGCCCGTCTTGAAGTAGATGATGACCATGCCGACGCTGCCCTTGTCGCTCCACACGCAGACGCCGAGCGGCACGTCCTGCGCCTTGGCGTCGCCGCACTTGGCCTCGCCGCCGAGCGGTCCCGGATCCACGGTCTTCATCTCGCCCAGCCGCACGTCGCTGGTGCGCGCGCCCCTGATGGTGTCCTCGAGCGTCTTGGCCGGGTCCGGGTTCAAGCCGGACGCGGCGGCGATCATCACGAGGTTCCTGCCGGTGAGGGTGCCGTAGAACTCGCCGACGGTGCTGCTGGCGCCGGGGATCGTCTTGTTGAGTTCCGCCTCGAGCTCCCGGGCGCCGGCCTGCAGGGTCGGGTCCGTCGCCCTGGGCCGCCCGGCGAGGGTCGCCGGCGCGACGACCCGGGTCCGGGTGGCGTCGACGGTCTCCTTGACGTCGTCCTTGACGGCGAAGGCGACGATCGCCGCGCCGCCCAGGCAGAGCACCAGCACCACGGCGAGCGAGATCAGCACGATCTTGCCGGCGTTCGACTTCCGCGGCGCCGGCGGGCCGCCGTACGCCCCCGACCCGCCCCCGTACGGCGGTGGCCCGTACCCGCCGGCCTGCGCGGGCGGTGGCCCGTACCCGCCGGCGTGGGGCTGCGGTCCGTACCCGCCGGCGTGGGGCTGCGGTCCGTACCCGCCAACCTGCGGCGGCGGTCCGTATCCGCCGGGCTGTGCCGGTGGCGGTCCATACCCGCCGGGCTGTGCCGGCGGGTACGAGCCGTACGGGCCGCCCCCGCCGTCCGGCGGCGGGTAGGAGTTGGCGGGTGGGTAGGACATCGGTCAGCTCCGGGTCTGCGCGAGAGAGATGGTGGTCCGTGCGGCCCCGGCCACGCCCGACGCGCCGCGTCGGTCGTGGGCGGCGGCGCGCACCGGGCGGGTGCTGGTCAGTACTTCTGCTCGATCTGACTGCGGAAGGCGACGAACTCCGCCGCCGTGGCTGCCGAGGAGGAGAAGAACATCACGATGAGCCCGACGCTGCCGTGGTCGGCCCACGCGCAGACGCCCAGCGGCACGCCGGCGGACTCGCCGTCGCCGCACTTGGCCAGGCCGCCGAGCGGTCCGGGGGCGACGGTGGTCAACCGCTTGACGGCCAGGTCCTTCGAGATGCCCTTGACCGCGTCGTCGAGCTCCCGTTCCGGGTTGAGCACGAAGGTGCTGGCGGCGATCACCATGACCATGTCCCGCTTGTCGGCGCTGCCGTAGAAGGCGCCGGCGACGCCGGTCTCGCCGCGCACCGAGGACTGCAGCTCGCGGACCATGTCGTCGGCGGCCTTCCGCAGGGTCGGCTCGGTGCTCTTCGGGCGGCCCCCGAGGGTCTCCGGCGTGACGACCCTGATCTGCGGGGCGTCGCTGGACTCCGGCGACGGGGCGGCTTCGGACGAGGTGTCGGCGCTCGGCGTGGCGCTCGGCGCCGCAGCGGTGGGGGACGCGGTCGGCGTGGGCCTGGGGTCGGCGCCCTGATCGCCCTCGTAGGCGAGGTAGGCGATGCCACCTCCGCCGAGGCAGAGCACCAGCAGCCCGACGATGCCGAGGGACAGCACCAGCTGGTGGGGCCTCGCCGGCCGGCCCGCGCCGGGAGGGGGCGGCGGGTAGCCGGCGTACGGGCTGGCCGGGAACCCGCCCTGCGGCGTCACGGGATAGCCGCCGTACGGCTGGGTGGGGTGCGGCTGGGCCGACGTGGGCCCGGGGTGCGGCTGTGCCGAGGTGGGCCCCGGGTACGGCTGGGCGGACGTGGGTCCGGGATACGGCTGGGCGGACGTGGGCCCGGGGTACGGCTGGGCCTGCGGGGGGTGGGGGTGCGGCGTGGTGGGCCAGCCGCCACCCGCCGGCGGCTGCCCGTGCGGCGGGGAGGCCCAACCATCGGCGGGCGGTGCCGGGTAGCCGTCCGGTCGCGGCGGATGGAAGTCGTAGTGGGCGTCGTGCTCCGGCTGCCCGGACCAGGGATCGACCGGCGGTGAGGACATGATCAGCTCCAGGCGAGGGTGCGAACGGGTGATCGTAGCCAGCCACGGCACGGTACCGCTGTCCCGACCCCGACCGTATCGGCCGCAACGACGAACGCGGTGGCCACCTCCATCCAAGCTGGACGGGGCAACCACCGCGAACGCGGGGGGCGGTGTGGATCAGGCGGGCAGGCTGGCCACCCCGTGCGGCAGGAACCGCTGGCCGGTGACCCGCTCCGAGGTGCCGGTCCGGTCCAGGTACGGCGTGATGCCGCCCAGGTGGAACGGCCAACCCGCGCCGAGGATCATGCACAGGTCGATGTCCTGCGCCTCGGCGACGACGCCCTCGTCGAGCATGAGCCGGATCTCCTGCGCCAGCGCGTCGAGCGCGTTCTGGCGCACCTGCTCGGCGGTGAGCGGCTGGTCGCCCACCACGAGCAGCTTGGCCACCTCGTCGTTGACCTGGTCGTCGACGACGATCGGCTGACCGGAGTCGGCGATCCGCTTGAGGTTCTCGCTCACGTCGAAGCGGTCCGGGAACGCGGCGTGCAGAGTGCCGCCCACGTGGTACGCGACGGCCGGCCCGACGAGCTGGAGCAGGGCGAGCGGGCGCATCGGCAGGCCCAGCGGGTCCAGCGCGCTGTTGGCCACGTCCAGCGGGGTGCCCGCGTCCACGGCGGCGAAGACGGTGCCGAGGAAGCGGGTGAGCAGCCGGTTGACCACGAACGCCGGGGCGTCGGAGACCAGCACGGAGGACTTCTTCAGCTGCTTGCCGACCGCGAACGCGGTGGCGAGCGTGGCGTCGTCGGTGCGCTCGCCCCGGACGATCTCCAGCAGCGGCAGCACCGCGACCGGGTTGAAGAAGTGGAAGCCGACCACCCGCTCGGGGTGCTCCAGCTCCTCGGCCATCGCCGTGATCGACAGGCTGGAGGTGTTGGTGGCCAGCACCGCCTCCGGCTTGACGATCTTCTCCAGCTCGGCCCAGACCTGCTTCTTGACGGCGAGATCCTCGAAGACGGCCTCGATGACGAAGTCGGCGTCCGCGAAGACGCCCTTGTCGACGGAGCCGCTGACCAGGCCGTACAGCTTGGCGGCCGTGCCCTTGTCCATCCGGCCCTTGCTGACGGCCTTCTCGATCTGGGTGTGCACGTAGCCGACGCCCTTGTCCACCCGGGCCTGGTCCAGGTCGGTCATCACGACCGGCACCTGGAGGCGACGGGCGAAGAGCAGGGCGAGCTGGCTGGCCATCAGGCCGGCGCCCACGATGCCGACCTTGGTGACCGGGCGGGCCAGGCCCTTGTCCGGCGCGCCGGCCGGCCGCTTGGCCCGCCGCTGCGCCAGGTCGAACGCGTAGAGGCCGCTGCGCAGCTCCTCGGAGAAGACCAGGTCCGCGAGGGCCTCGTCCTCGGCGGCGGTGCCGGTGGCGAAGTCGGCGTCCTTCGCCGTCTCCAGCAGGTCCAGCGCCTTGTACGCGGCCGGGACCGCGCCGTGTAGCCGCTGGTCGAGGGTCTGCCGGGCGAAGTAGAGCACGCCCGCCCACATGTCCTTGTCGACCTCGGGCCGGGTCACGGTGACCTCGCCCCGGACGACGCCGGCGGCCCACTCCAGGGACCGCTCCAGGAAGTCCGCCGGCTCCAGCAGCACGTCCGCGATGCCCATCTCGGCGGCCTGCTTCGGCTTGAGCATCTTGTTCTGCATCAGCGGGTTCTGGATGATCACCTGGGTCGCCGCCGGGATGCCGATCAGGTTCGGCAGCAGCTGCGTGCCGCCCCAACCGGGGACCAGGCCGAGGAAGACCTCGGGCAGCGCCAGCGCCGCCACCCCACCGGAGAGCGTCCGGTAGTGGCAGTGCAGCGCCAGCTCCAGGCCGCCGCCCATCGCCGCGCCGTTGACGAAGGCGAAGGTCGGGACCTCGCTGTCCTTGAGCCGGGCGAAGACCCGGTGGCCGAGCCGCCCGATCTCCAGCGCCTGCTCGCGGTCGGCGAGCTGCGGGAGGCTGGTGATGTCCGCGCCCACGCAGAAGACGTACGGCTTGCCGGTGACCGCCACGAACGCCGGGTTCGCGGCCAGGGCGGCGGTGATCGCCTCGTCCAGGCTGGTCAGGCCGCCCGGGCCGAAGCTGTTGGGCTTGGTGTGGTCGAAGCCGTTGTCCAGGGTGATCAGGGCGGCCGGCCGGTCCAGCCCCGGTACGTTCACCTGGCGCAGCAGCGCCCGGGTGACGACCTCGTTCGGTGCGGCGAGCGCGCTCACTTGTCTCCACCCTCCCAGTGCGGGTTCTCCCAGATGACCGTGCCGCCCATGCCGATGCCGATGCACATGGCGGTGACGCCGTAGCGGACCTCGGGGTGCTCGGCGAACTGCCGGGCGAGCTGGGTCATCAGCCGCACGCCCGAGGAGGCGAGCGGGTGGCCGATGGCGATCGCGCCGCCCCACGGGTTGACCCGCGGGTCGTCGTCGGCGATGCCGAAGTGGTCGAGGAAGGCGAGCACCTGCACGGCGAACGCCTCGTTCAGCTCGAACAGGCCGATGTCGTCGATGGTCAGGCCGGCGAGGCGCAGCGCCTTCTCGGTCGACGGGATCGGGCCGACGCCCATCACCTCGGGCTCGACGCCGACGAAGCCGAACGACACCAGCCGCATGGCGACCGGCAGGCCCAGCTCGCGGGCGACGTCCTCGGAGGCGAGCAGGCTGGCGGTGGCGCCGTCGTTCAGGCCGGCCGCGTTGCCGGCGGTGACCTTGCCGTGCGGGCGGAACGGGGTCTTCAGGGTGGCGAGCTTCTCCAGCGAGGTGTCGCGGGGGGCCTCGTCGACCGTGGCCATGCCCCAGGCGTTCTCCTCGTCGCGGACCGCCACGGACACCAGGTCGTCCTGGAGCTTGCCGTTGGCGTACGCCTTGGCGGTCTTCTGCTGCGAGGCGAGCGCGAAGGCGTCGGTGCGCGCCTTGGTGATGTGCGGGACCCGGTCGTGCAGGTTCTCCGCGGTCGCGCCCATGACCAGCGCGGACGGGTCGACGAGCTTCTCGGCGACGATCCGCGGGTTGGGGTCGACGCCCTCGCCCATCGGGTGGCGGCCCATGTGCTCGACGCCGCCGGCGATCGCGACGTCGTAGGCGCCCATGGCGATGCCGCTGGCGACGGTGGTCACCGCGGTCATGGCGCCGGCGCACATCCGGTCGATCGCGAAGCCGGGGACGGTCTTGGGCAGGCCCGCCAGCAGGGCGGCGGTCCGGCCGATGGTCAGGCCCTGGTCGCCGATCTGGGTGGTGGCGGCGATCGCGACCTCCTCGACCCGCTCCGGCGGCAGCTGCGGGTTACGGCGCAGCAGCTCGCGGATGCAGCGGATCACCAGGTCGTCGGCGCGGGTGTTGGCGTACATGCCACCCGCCTTGCCGAACGGGGTACGGACGCCGTCGACGAAGACGACATCCCGAACTTCACGGGGCACTTGAGCCTCCTCTTCGACCTGATCCGGCCTCCGTGCCGGCAGGCGGCACTACGGACCGGACGAAGGTCGCCGGCACGGGCGTGTTCCTCCGGATGCTACTCGCCAGTAACCAACACTGGCACCCGCCCCCGTGTGGCCCACCCCACACCGCCGGTTCAAGGCGCGGGGGGCGGATCGGTGAGGGCCTCCGTGAGGGCGGGAAGGAGCAGGGCGATCTGCCACTCGCGGGCGTTGAAGCCCCGGAGGGTCTCCGCGACGGCCGCCTCCGTGACCTCCTCCGGAGGCACCCACGCCAGCCGACGGATCGAGTCGGGAGCGATGAGGTTCTCCGGCGGCAGCTGGTGCGCGCCGGCGATCCGGACCACCACCTCCCGGCAGCGGGCCAGCCGGGCCGCCGCCACCGGGTCCCGTTCCGCCCAGCGGTGCGGCGGCGGGGGACCCTCGACCGTCGGGGCGACCGGCAGCGCGTCCTCGGGCAGCTGCCGCGCGTCGTCGAGCGCGGCGAGCCAGGTGCGCGCCAGCCGGCGCACCGAGCGGCCACCGAAGCCGGGCAGGGTCAGCAGGGTCTTCTCGTCCCTCGGATCCAGCTCCGCCGCCGCGACGATGGCCGAGTCCGGCAGCACCCGCCCCGGGGCGGCGTCCCGCCGCGCGGCGATCTGGTCCCGCGCGTACCAGAGGGAACGGACGCGGGCCTGGGCCCGCGCGCCGCGCACCCGGTGGATGCCGGACGTGCGGCGCCACGGCTCGGCCCGCACCTTCGGCGGCCGGGCGCCGGTGCGCACCAGCGCGGCGAACTCCTCCGCCGCCCACGCGGACTTGCCCTGCCGGGTCAGCTCCTCGTCGAGCGCGTCGCGCAGGTCGACCAGCATCTCCACGTCGAGCGCGGCGTAGGTCAGCCAGGACTCCGGCAGCGGGCGGCTCGACCAGTCGGCCGCCGAGTGGTGCTTCTCCAGGCTGTAGCCGAGCAGCTGCTCGGTCAGCGCGGCCAGGCCGACCCGCTCGAATCCGGCCAGCCGGGCGGCCAGTTCGGTGTCGAACAGCCGGCGGGGCCGCAGCCCCAGCTCGGCCAGGCAGTGCAGGTCCTGGCTGGCGGCGTGCAGCACCCACTCGGCCTCGCCGATCACCGTGTCGAGGGCGCTCAGGTCGGGCAGCGGCAGCGGGTCGATCAGCGCCGTGCCGGAACCGGCCCGGCGCAGCTGCACCAGGTAGGCCCGCTGGCTGTAGCGGTAGCCGGAGGCGCGTTCGGCGTCGAGGGCGACGGGGCCGGTGCCTGCGGCGAAGCGGGCCACGACGTCGTCCAGCTCGCCGGGCGTGGCCGCCGGCTGGGGTGTGCCCTCGCGCGGGGCGGTCAGCGGAACGGGCCCGTCGGCGGTCTGTTCGGTCCCCGCGGCCTCCGGCTCCGGTCGGGCCGACGGCGGGTGGTGCGCATCGTTTCCCGTACGGCTTTCGGCGGGCCGACGGCGCAGGGGTGGTTCGTCGGTCACCTGACAACCCTAGTGCGCGACGCGACGCGGTGGGTGAAGCCGGTCCGGTGTGTGTTGCCGGGCGACCGCCGGATGCCCTTCCGGAGGCCGGACATAGGGGAAGACAAAGCCCGTTGACGCAGGTACGGTCCATCGGGCCGTTGCGCGGGTACGGCATCATCAGGGTCCCGCGTGCGGAGCGGGGCGTCTACGGGGAGGGCAAGGCGATCATGACTGGCTACGGGTCGGCGGACAAGGGCCCGGCGGGACCGGGTGACGGCGGGTTCCCGCCGGGGACGGCCCGCCCCGGGCCACTGCCACCCCGGATCGAGCCGGTCGGCTCCGCATACCTGCCGCCGGGCGCCCCCGGGCAGCCCCCGGCCCCCCGCCCCGCCTGGTCGCCGCCGGCGCAGCCGGGCCAGTGGGGCACCGCCCCGGCCAACGCGCCCGCCCCGGCCGCCGCGCCCGCCGCCGCAGGCTGGGGACACGGCGGCGCGCCGTCCACCGCCCCGGGCCCGTCGACGCCCCCCGGGGTCCCCCCGGGGCCCGGCTGGCCCCCCGCGTCCGGGTCGACGCCGCCGGGTGTCCCCGGTCAGCCGCCAGCCCACGGCCACCCCCAGGGCCCCGGGCCGGGCCAGCCGTACCCCGTCGGGCCGGCGCCGGCGACGAAGGGGCGCGGGCTCACCGTCACCGCGCTCGTGCTCGCCGGCCTGCTGGCCGTGGTGACGGGCGTGCAGGCGTACCAGATCAACCGGCTCTCGAACCGGCTGGGCGACACCGACAGCCGGGTGGCGGCGGCGCAGGCGGCCGACGGCACCCGGTTCGACGGCCTGGAGTCCCGGGCGGGGGCGCTGGAGAAGCAGGCCGGCGCCGCGTTCAACCCGGAGGCCGTGGCCAGCGCCGTGCTGCCCAGCGTCTTCCGGGTCCGGGCCGGCAACTCCACCGGCACCGCGTTCGCGATCGGCAAGCCGGCCGCGGGCGGGGGCACCAACCTGTTCACCAACTACCACGTGGTGGACGCGCTCTGGCAGACCGGCGAGCGGGAGGTCTTCCTGGAGCGCACCAACCAGCGCTTCCCGGCGACCATCGTGCGCGTCGACGAGACCAACGACGTCGCCCACCTGCGGACCAACGGCAAGTTCACCGGCCTGGTCGCGGCGTCCGCCGCGGTGAAGTCCGGGCAGCAGATCGTGGTCGTCGGCGCGCCGCTCGGCCTGGAGGACAGCGTCACCACCGGCGTGGTGAGCGCCTTCCGCGAGGCCGGCGGCGGCGAGGGCCCGGTCATCCAGTTCGACGCCCCGATCAACCCCGGCAACTCGGGCGGCCCGGTCATCAACGGCAGCAAGCAGGTCGTCGGCATCGCCACCGCCAAGGCCCGCAACGCCGAGGGGATCGGTCTCGCCGTACCGATCAAGGTCGCCTGCGACGGTTTCAAGATCTGCTGACCCCGTCAGCGCCCAACCACCCCCTCGGCCCGGCGGCTCCAACGCCGGACCAGCACACGTGGAGGAAGAACGACATGTCCCAGCCACCGACCGGGCCGGAGGGCTACCCGCCGTACCCGCCGGCCGCGCCCGGTCAGCCGCCGTCGGGCGGCGCCCCGCACGGCACCACCTACGGCAGCCCGCGCCCGTACACGCCCGAACAGCAGGACGCCGGCCAGCAGTACGCCCCGGCGCCGCAGCAGTACAACCCGGCCCCGCCCGCCGGCTACCCGCAGTCCGCGCCGCCGGCCGGACCCTCCGGCTACCCGCAGTCCGCGCCGCCGGCGTCGCCCGGCTTCGGCCCCGGCAGCGCGTCGCCCCACGCCGGGCAGGCCTCCGGCGGGCCGGCCTTCGGGCAGCCGATGTCGGTCCCCCCGGCCTCCGGGCCGGCGTACGGGCAGCCATTGTCCGCCCCGCCCGGCTCCGCCCCGCCCTTCGGCGCCCCCGCGCCCGGCGGCCCCCGCAAGAGCCACAAGGTGCTCGTCCTGGCGGTCGTGGCCGGGCTGCTCTTCGTCCTCGGCGGGGTGATGACCGGCCTGTTCGTGTCGACCACCAACGAGCTGGACCGGACCGAGAAGAAGATGGCCAGCGAGGTCAGCCAGCGCGACGGCACCATCACGGCGAACGGCAAGGAGATCGAGAAGCTCAAGACCGACCTCCAGGCGGTCCGGGACAAGCTCGGCGACACCGAGCAGGACCTCACCGGCACCCGCAACGACCGGGACGAGCAGGCCCGGCAGAAGAAGGTCATCGCCAACTGCCTCGACAAGCTCACCACCGCGCTCGCCGCGGCGGCGAACGGCAACAAGCCGGCCTACGACAAGGCCATCCAGGGCATGGACAAGGTCTGCAACGAGGCCGAGAAGTATCTGTGAGGTGATCCGTCGCGGGGTCAGGCCGCGCCGGCGGGGCGACGCTCCGGCAGCGCGGTCACCCCGGGCGGGGGAAGCCCGGCGGTCGAGGCCAGCAGCGCGCACCAGGCCAGCAGGTGCGGGGCGAGGTCGTCGTCGACCGGCGTCCAGGAGGCGCGGATCTCGATGTCGCCGGCGGCGGGCGGCCCGGCCAGGTCACCGAAGCGCGTCGACATGGTCTGGGTGATGGTGCCGCCGATCGCCCGGTGCTCCGCGTCCTGCGCCTCCAGGGCGTCGGTCAGCCAGGTCCAGCCCACCCCCGGCAGCAGCGGGTCGGCGGCCAGGTCGACCTCCAGCTCCGCCGTCACGTAGGTGACCAGCCGCAGGGTGCCCTGCCACGCCTCGTGACCGGCCGGGTCGTGCAGCAGGATGAGCCGCCCGGAGGCCACCTCCTCGCCGTCGCGCAGGACGGTGGCGGAGAGCGCGAAGGTGTACGGGGCGAGCCGCTGCGGCGCGCCGACCTCCTCCAGCACGATCTCCGATCGGGGCGCCGCGGACCGCAGCCCGGTGACCGCGCGGGCGAAGGTCTCCGGGAGCGCGATCGGGGGGGCCATGCCGGCAGCCTATGCCGCCGGCCGCCCGCCCGCCCGAGAGGCGCGCCGACGCCGTCTGACGCCGGGGCCGCCGCCACCGCCCGGCCGGTCCCACCGCCGGCGGGCTGACCGGGGTCACAAAAGGCGGCGCTGCCCGCTGCCGGTCGCGTCCCCCGTGGCACGATGGCCGCGATGAGCACCACGACGACGGGCGCCGACGCCCGAGACGAAGACCCCCGCCCCGGCGGACCGGCCGACTCGCCCTTCGTCCGGGCCTGCCGGCGTCAGTCCGGCCCGCACACCCCCGTCTGGTTCATGCGCCAGGCCGGCCGGTCGCTGCCGGAGTACCGCGCGATCAGGGCCAACGTGGCGATGCTGGAGTCCTGCCGCCGCCCCGACCTGGTCACCGAGATCACCCTCCAGCCGGTACGCCGGCACGGTGTGGACGCCGCGATCCTGTTCAGCGACATCGTGGTGCCGGTCGCCGCCGCCGGGGTGGACCTGGACATCGTGCCGGGCACCGGCCCGGTGGTCGCCGAGCCCGTGCGCACCCTGACCGACGTGGAGCGGATCCGGCCGATCACCCGCGACGACGTGTCGTACGTGGACGAGGCGGTCCGGATGCTCGTCGCCGAGCTGGGCGACACCCCGCTGATCGGCTTCGCCGGCGCGCCGTTCACCCTGGCCAGCTACCTGGTCGAGGGCGGCCCGTCGCGGACCCACGCGAAGACCAAGGCGATGATGTACGGCCAGCCGGAGCTGTGGCACGCGCTCTGTGGCCGGCTGGCCGAGGTGACGCTGGAGTTCCTGCGGGTGCAGGTGGCCGCCGGGGTCTCCGCGGTGCAGCTCTTCGACTCGTGGGCCGGCGCGCTGTCGGAGGCCGACTACCGCCGCTTCGTGCTGCCGCACTCGGCGGGCGTGCTGGCCGGGCTGGCCGACGCGGGCGTGCCCCGGATCCACTTCGGGGTGGGCACCGGCGAGCTGCTCGGCGCGATGGGCGAGGCCGGCGCCGACGTGGTGGGCGTCGACTGGCGTACGCCGCTGGACGCGGCGACCCGGCGGATCGGGCCGGAGCGGGCGGTGCAGGGCAACCTCGACCCGTGCGTGCTGTTCGCGCCGTGGCCGGTGGTCGAGGCCGAGGTGCGGCGGATCCTGGAGCAGGGCCGGGCCGCCCCCGGGCACGTGTTCAACCTGGGGCACGGGGTGCTGCCGGAGACCGACCCCGACGTGCTGACCCGGGTGGTCGCCCTGGTGCACGAGCTGTCCGCCGAGTCGGGCGACCGGGGCTGAGCGGCATGCGGGCGCCGTGGCGGGTGGCGGTGGTCGGTGGCGGGATCGCCGGGCTGGCCGCCGCGGTCCGGTTGCGCGACCGCGCTCCCGCCGGCACCGAGATCACGGTGTACGAGCAGTCCGGCGCGCTCGGCGGCAAGCTGCGCACCGGGGAGCTGGCCGGCTCACCGGTGGAGTTCGGCGCCGAGTCGTTCCTGATGCGCGACCCGGCCGGGGGCGAGTCGGCCGCCGTGGCCCTGGTCCGCCGGCTCGGCCTGGGGGAGCGGATCGTGCACCCCACCGTCGGGCAGGCCGCGCTCGTGGTCGACGGGGGGCTGCGCCCGATCCCGGGCGGCACGCTGGTCGGCGTACCCGGGGACCTGGAGCGGGTGGCCACGGTCGCGCGGCCGGCGGCGGACGCCGACGTCGACGCCGGCCGCCCGCTGCTCGGCGCGGACGAGGACGTCTCCGTCGGCGCGCTGGTGCGGGCCCGGTTCGGCGACGAGGTGGTCGACCGGCTGGTCGACCCGATGCTCGGCGGCGTCTACGCCGGCCGGGCCGACGACCTCTCCCTGACCACCACCATGCCCGCGCTGGCCCGGTCCGCTCGGGTGGAGCACACCCTGGTGGGCGCGGTGCGCGCCGCACAGGCCGCGGCCCCCCGCGCGCCGGGGGCGCCGGTCTTCGGCACCCTGGCCGGCGGGCTCAGCACGCTGGTCGAGGCCGCCGCGGCGGCCAGCGGGGCGACGATCCGGCGGGGCGCGGCGGTACGCGAGCTGACCCCGGCCGGGGCAGGGTGGCGGCTGACCGTCGGCCCCACCCGCGAGGCGGAGTCGGTCGACGTCGACGCCGTGGTGCTGGCCGTGCCGGCCCGCCCGGCGGCCCGGCTGCTCGGCGGCCCGGCCCCGCGGGTGGCCGAGGGCGTCGGCGGGCTGGACTACGCCAGCGTCGCGCTGGTCACCCTGGCGCTGCCCGAGCCGGAGCTGCCGGAGCTGTCCGGCTTCCTGGTGCCGGGCACCGAGGGCCTGCTGATCAAGGCGTCGACCTTCTTCACCACGAAGTGGGGCCACCTGCGCCGCACCGACGGGCTGGCGCTCGTCCGCGCCTCCGTGGGCCGCTACGGCGAGGAACGGCAGGTGCAGCGCACCGACGAGGACCTGGCCGCCACCGTGCACCGGGAACTGTCGGCGGTGCTCGGCGTGCCGCTGCCCGCACCGGTCGCCGGCCACGTGCAGCGCTGGGGCGGGTCGCTGCCGCAGTACACCCCGGGACACGCCGACCGGGTGGCCGCCGCGCGGGCGGCCCTGCGGGCGAGCCACCCGACCCTGGTCCTGGCCGGCGCCGGGTACGACGGGGTGGGCATCCCGATCTGCGTCCGCTCCGGCGAGACGGCGGCCGAGGAGATCATCACAGCACTGGGAGGACCGGGGACATGACCGAGCAGACCAACGCGGCCCGGCTGCGGGAGCTCAACGACAGCATCCGCTACACGATGTGGTCGGTGTACCGGGCCACCAGCCCGCTGCCGTCGCTGCGCGACAACGTCACCGGCGAGGTCGAGGCACTCTTCGCGGAGCTGGCCGGCAAGGACGTGGTCGTTCGCGGCACGTACGACGTCTCGGGGCTGCGTGCCGACGCCGACCTGATGATCTGGTGGCACTCCGCCTCCAGCGACGACCTCCAGGACGCGTACCTGCGGTTCCGCCGCACCACGCTGGGCCGGGCGCTCACGCCGGTTTGGTCGCAGATGGCGCTGCACCGCCCGGCGGAGTTCAACAAGAGCCACATCCCGGCGTTCCTGGCCGGTGAGGAGGCGCGCTCCTACGTCTGCGTCTACCCGTTCGTCCGCTCCTACGAGTGGTACCTGCTGCCGGACGCCGAGCGGCGCGAGCTGCTCGCCGAGCACGGCAAGATGGCCCGCGGCTACCCGGACGTGCGGGCCAACACGGTCGCCTCGTTCGCGCTCGGCGACTACGAGTGGATGCTCGCGTTCGAGGCCGACGAGCTGCACCGGATCGTCGACCTGATGCGCGACCTGCGGGCCTCCGGCGCCCGGCGGCACGTCCGGGAGGAGATCCCGTTCTACACCGGTCGTCGCCGCTCGGTCGCCGACATCGTCAACTGCCTGGTCTGACGCACGCCTGCCCGCCGCACCGCCGTCGGGCCGGCCGGGGTCGCGCCCGGAGGGAGTGGGCTGCGACCCCGGCCGGGGTTCCGGTGGGGATCAGACCACGGTCGTGCAGGTGGGTGTCGGCACGCTGTTGGTGCCGGACCACGAGCCGAGGAAGCCGAACGTGGTGCTCGCCCCGGGGGCCAGCGACCCGTTGTGCTCCGCGTTGCGGGCGACGACCCGCGTGCCGCTGGTGGTCACGGTCGCGTTCCACGCCGACGTCACCTGCTGGCCGTTGGCGTAGGTCCAGGTCACGGACCAGCCCCTGACGGCCCCGCCACCGGCGGTCACCGTCACCTCGCCCTGGAAGCCTCCGGTCCACTGCCCGGTCACCCGGTACGTCGCCGTGCAGGCCCCGGCCGGCGGCGGGGTCGTGGGCGGCGGCGTCGTCGGCGGGGGAGTGGTCGGCGGCGGCGTGGTGGGCGGGGGAGTGGTGGGCGGCGGCGTCGTCGGCGGCGGGTTGGTCGGCCCACCGGAGAAGTCGACGTCGCTGCACAGGTAGTACGACTGGTCCAGGTGGCTGGCCTGCCAGATGGTGTAGACGACGTGCCGCCCGGTCCGCCCCGGCGCGTTCGCCGGGATCTCGATGGACACGCCGGTGGGCTCCGGCTTCCACCCCGACGCCGGGGTGTTGCCGATCTGGCCGACCAGTTCCAGGTCGTCCCAGCCCAGCGGCTCGGTGAGCGCGTTGAAGCCCTGCCTGGTCACGTACACCCGGATGTAGTCCGCGCCGTGACTGGCCTGGTCGTAGAGGCGGACCCGGAAGTTGCTGGAGACCGGGGCGGTCTTCCAGGCGCCGACCGTGTCGAGGGCGTTGTAGCGACCGCCCTCGGTCCGGCCGCCGGAGCAGAGCTGGCCGTTGGGGATGGCGGCCTGGTGGTTGCCGGCGACGCCCTCGCGGAACAGGCCGTTCCAGTTCCACATGGCGTTCGGGTTGGCCTGCCAGGCCTGCCAGCACATCGGGTCCTCGGTGGCCATCCGGGGATTCTGGAAGTCGCTGCCCCAGCGCTGCCAGCAGCCGTAGTTGCGTGACGCCGGGTCCACCACGGAGCCGTGCGCCGACACGGGGTTGGCCAGGGCGGTGGTCAGCAGCAGCACGGCGGTCGCCGCGACGGCGAGCAGCCACGCCAGGCGGGAGGTGCGAAGTTGAGTGGACATGGGGAGCCCCCGGGAGGAGAGGTCGGACGACGACGCCCGGACGGCCCGGGAGTTGCCCCTCCCGTGCGCGCTGCGTGGCTTCCGCGACGGCTCTGCCCGGAGGCTGTCACATTTATCGGCTTCGGTCAATGCCTTCCCGGCGCATCGGGGTGTGCGGGATGCCGTCCTCGACGTACTCGGGACCGGCGACGGCGAAGCCGTGGCGGGCGTAGAGGCCGACCAGGTGGGACTGGGCCTCCAGCACGCAGGGGCGGTCGCCGACCAGCTCCAGCGCCGCGGCCATCAGCCGGCCCGCGTGCCCGCCGCCGCGCGCCTTCGGCGCCACCACCACCCGCCCGATCCGCGCCACGCCGCCCGGGTCGGCGAGGATCCGCAGGTACGCCAGGGGCGCGCCGCCGTCGTCGAGCCAGAGGTGGCGGGTGCCCGGCTCGACGTCGCGCCCGTCGAGTTCCGGGTACGGGCACGCCTGCTCCACCACGAACACGTCGATCCGGAGCCGGAGCAGGTCGTGGAAGGTGCGGGCGTCGAGTTCGGCGAACGAGGCGGTCCTCGGCACGGGGGGCTGTGGCACTCCCCGATGGTAGGCCGGGCCCGTGGGCCAGCCGCCCCGCTGCCCCGCGTGCCGCCGGTGCGCCCGGCCGACCGGGCGGCCATGGCGGCGGCGGCCGGCCGACCGCCGGCCTCAGGCGGGGCGGGCGCCGACCGCGTCGCGGATCTCTGCGCCCCGGGCGCCCTCCTCCGCGCGGGCGCAGTGCGCGCAGCAGAAGAACCGGCCGGACACCTCCACCCCGTGCCCGACGATCTTGACCTGGCAGTGCTCGCAGATCGGCGCCAGCTTGTGCGCGGCGCACTCGAAGCAGTCGAAGGTGTGCACGTCGCCGCTGACGGTCCGCACCTCGAACGCCATCCAGTAGTCGTTACCGCAGACCTCGCACGTCGCCACGACAGAACCCCCCGAAGGCCGACACATTTCCTCGAGCGTGCGGCAACCGGACCGTGCCGGGTGGGCGGATCGGCCCAGGTCACTCGGGGGTGGCGGCGTGTCGCCCCCGGCGTGTCGGGCGTTGTACCGGGTGACCGCGCGACCCCGGAGGAACACGACATGATCAAGCGGAACAAGCTCTTCGGCAACCAGGTACGGGTCACCTTCAGCCTGCCCCGCGACACCCCGCCCGGCCCGGTCAGCGTGGTCGGCTCCTTCAACGGCTGGGAGCCGGGGCGGCACGAACTCCTCCCGCGTCGGGACGGCACCCGGACGGTCACCGTACGACTCGGCCCGGGGGAGTACCGCTTCCGCTACCTCGCCACCGGTGGCGTCTGGCTGGACGACGAGTCCGCCGACCGGGTGGACGAGCGGGGCAGCCTGTTGCTGCTCTGATGGTCACCCTGCGTGTGCAGAAGGTGCGATGTTTCTATCGACAGGAGTCTTTACTGTTAACAAGCTTTAATTTATGTTGATGGCACCTCACCAGGCCGAAGTCCGAAGGAGCTGCCACCATGCGTCGAAGAATCACCATCCCGCTCGTGGCGACGGGTGCCGTCGTCTCCGCACTCGCCGTCGCGGCGCCCGCCCAGGCGCACGGCTACGTGTCCGGCCCGCCGAGCCGTCAGGCGCTCTGCGCCCAGGGGCGGGTCCCCGACTGCGGGCAGATCAAGTACGAGCCGCAGAGCGTCGAGGGGCCGAAGGGGCTGCGCAGCTGCCACGCGGGGATCGCCCAGTTCGCCGTCCTCAACGACGACAGCCGGGGCTGGCCCGCCACCTCGGTCGGCAGCTCCGTCACCTTCACCTGGACCAACACCGCCCGGCACGCCACCAGCAACTGGGAGTACTTCATCGGCGGCACCCGGGTGGCCGTCTTCAACGGCGGCGGGCAGCAGCCCGGCGCCACCGTCTCGCACACCGTCAACCTGGGCGGCCACCCGGGACGGCAGAAGGTCCTCGCCGTGTGGAACATCGCGGACACCGCCAACGCGTTCTACTCCTGCGTCGACCTCCAGGTCGGCGGGGGCGGCAACCCGTCGCCCACGCCGAGCCCGACCGGGCCGGCCCCGTCGCCCACCCCGACCCCCACCGCCGCCCCGACCACCCCGCCCGCGCCGGGCGGCAGCTGGACGGCGGGCCGGGCCTACCAGGTCGGCGACCAGGTCACCTACGGCGGGCTGACGTACCGCTGCCGGCAGGCGCACACCGCGATCCCCGGTTGGGAACCGCCGCACGTGCCGGCGCTCTGGACGCAGGTCTGACCGGACGGGTGCGGCCCGTCCCCCCGGCGCCCGCACCCGTCATCCCTTCCCGGATCGGAGTACGCCATGCGACGGCTGCCCACGGTCGTCCTGCTCGCCGTCCTGCTGACCGTCTCCGGTTGCGCCGCGCGGACCGCCCCGGCGTCGTCCGTCCCCGCGCCGCCGGGGCCGGCCGCGGCCAGCGCGACCGAGATGAACGGCTTGGACGTGGTCTTCCTGGCCATGTTGGCGGCACACACCGAGCAGACGCTGGAGATGGTGCGGCTCAGCCGCGACCGGGTGACCGACCGGAAGCTGCACACCCTCGTCGCCGCCATCGAGGTCACCGAGATCGACGAACTCGCCACGATGCGCGGCTGGCTGCGCGACGCCGGACCGGCCGCCGCCGAGGCCGCCCGCCGGCACGACCACGGACAGCACGGGACCGCCGCCGAGGACATGGCACGCCTGCGGGCCGCCCCGGACGGCGAGGTCGACCGCGTCCTGCTCGGCCTGCTCGTCCCGCACCAGGAGGCGGCGGCCGACCTGGCCCGGGCGCACCAGACGGTCGGCGCCGACCCGCGCGTACGCGACTTCGCCGGTCGCGTCGAGCGGTCGCGTACGGCCGAGGTCTCGCTGATGGCCGGGCTGACGCCGGCCCGGGGCGCCTGAACCCCGGGCGCCGGATCAGGCGTCGGCGCGCGGCTCCAGCCGGATGGAGACGGAGTTGACGCAGTGCCGGGTGTCCTTCGGGGTGAAACCCTCGCCCCGGAAGACGTGCCCCAGGTGGCTGTCGCATCGGGCGCAGCGGATCTCGGTGCGGCTCATCCCCAGGCTGCGGTCCTCGATCTCCTTGACCGCGCCGGGGATCGCGTCGTCGAAGCTGGGCCACCCGCAGTGCGAGTCGAACTTCGTGTCGCTGGGGTAGAGCTGCGCGCCGCAGGCCCGGCAGTGGTAGGTCCCGGGCGTCTTCGTGTCGACGTACTCGCCGGTCCACGGGCGCTCGGTGCCGGCCTCCCGCAGCACCCGGAACTCCTCCGGGCTGAGCCGGACCCGCCACTCTTCCTCGGTACGGGGCAGTTCACTCTCGTCAAGACTCACCCGTCAACGGTACGTCGGACGTCGGAGGTGTGGCATATGGTCGCGCAATGGGTGGCACGAAGGCTGCGGCCGAACTGATCGAGGTGGCCGGGCACGAGGTCCGGCTGACCAGCCCCGACCGGGTGATCTTCCCGCAGCGCGGCTTCACCAAGGCCGACGTCTTCCACTACTACCTCGCGGTGGGTGACGGCATCATGCGCGCCCTGCGCGAGCGTCCCACCACGTTGCAGCGCTTCCCGGAGGGCGTCGAGGGGGAGGCGTTCTTCCAGAAGCGGGTGCCCGCGCGGGGCGTGCCGCCCTGGGTGCGGACGACCACGATCAGCTTCCCGAGCGGTCGCAGCGCGGCCGAGCTCTGCCCCGCCGACCTGGCCCACGTGGCCTGGGCCGCCCAGATGGGCACCATCGTGTTCCACCCGTGGCCGGTGCGTGCCGCCGACGTCGACCGCCCCGACGAGTTGCGCATCGACTTCGACCCGCAGCCCGGCACCGACTTCGCCGACGCGGTTGCCGCCGCCGGAGAGCTGCGCGGGCTCCTCGACGAGCTGGGCGTCACCGGCTGGCCGAAGACCTCCGGCGGCCGTGGCGTGCACGTCTACCTGCGGATCGCGCCACGCTGGACGTTCACGGAGGTGCGCCGGGCCACCATCGCGCTGGCCCGCGAGCTGGAGCGGCGCCGGCCGGAGCTGGTGACCACCGCCTGGTGGAAGGAGCAGCGGGGCGAGCGCGTCTTCGTCGACTACAACCAGATGGCCCGCGACCGCACGATCGCCTGCGCGTACTCGCTGCGGGCCAACGCCCGGGCCACCGTGTCCACCCCGGTCACCTGGGACGAGCTGCCCGACGTCGACCCCGACGACTTCGACCTGCGCACCGTCCCGGCCCGGCTGGCCGAGCGCGGCGATCCGCACGCCGGCATCGACGACACCGCGTGGGACATCAGCCCGCTGCTGGAGTGGGCCGACCGGGACGACACCGCCGGCCAGGGCGACATGCCCTATCCGCCGGACCACCCGAAGATGCCCGGCGAGCCGAAGCGCGTGCAGCCCTCCAAGGACCGCGACCGCCCCCGCTGACCGGCCCGCCCGATCGCCGCCGTCCCGCCGGCACGGGCGGGACGCGTGCCCGCCGTCACCGGCGGTCGCCGTACGCCTCCACCGCCTCCTTGGCCGAGCGCAGGTCCGCGCCGGTCGCCTTCCGGTACGCGGCGATCGCCTTGATCTTGTCGCCCCGGGCCAGGTGCTGTCCCACCTCCGGCGGCACGGGCGAGGCGTCCACCACGCCCAGGTGGTCCATCACCAGCCGGAGCCGGCGCTCGATCTCGGCGAGCCGGTACGCGGTCCGCGCCTGCTCGGTCCTGCCGGGCAACTGGGCGGCGAGCAGCGCGACGACGGCCACCATCAGGGCGGTGAGGGCGATCTCCATCCGGTGATGGAAGCACATCCGCGCACCGCGCCACCCTCGCCGGGTCGCCGGCCCCGCCCACCGGTCGGGCGCCTCCGGATAACGATCAAGTAACGGGCGCGAACCTTTCCCGGCACGTCACCGCTCTCCCTGATCGTCGGCCCGACAACGGGCCAGGGGAGGGCATCGGATGAAGCTGGTGTGGAGGCGGGCCCGCGAGGCGCGTGGGCTGCTGCTCGCCGCGGTGGTCGCGGCCCTGGTGGCGGTCGCGTTGGTCACCGGGCTTTCTGACTACAACCGGCGGGCCGTCGAGGCGGGCCAGCGTGCCCTGCTCAGCGGGGCGTCGTTCGAGGAGCGCAGCCTCCTGGTCAGCGGCGCGGCCGGCCGGGACGCTGCCGAGTTCGCCGCCCGGGACCGGGCCGTCCGGGACGGGTTCGCCGCTGGCCTCGGCGGCGCGCCGGTCACCGTCGACGCCGCCCGCTACGGCGGTGGCCGCGAGCTGACCGGCGACCTCGGCCCCGTGGCCCGCGACGACGACGATCCGGTCTTCGCCACCCTGGCGGCCCTCGACGACCTGCCCCGCCACGCCGAGCTGACCGGCGGCGCCTGGCCCGCCCCGGGAGCCTCGCCGCTGCAGGTCACCCTGCCGGAGAAGGTCGCCGGCATGCTCGGGATGACCGTCGGCGACCGGGTGCCGATGCTGGACCGCCGGTCCGACGAGGCCAGCACCGTGGTGCTCGTCGGGACCTGGCGCCCCCGCGACGCGGCCGACCCGTACTGGCGGCTGGCACCCGGGGTCGGGGCGGGCAGCGCCGCGGACGCCGGCACCTCGTACGGGCCGTTCGTGCTGGACCCGGCGGACTTCGTCGCCACGTACCCGGGCTCGGTGTCGGCGTCCTGGGTCGTCGAGCCGGACCTCGCGGCGGCGGCCGGCGCGGGGCGGCTGTCCGACGTGCGGCAGGCGCTCACCGCGGCCCTCGCCGAGGTGCCCGAGGCGGCCGGGCTGGGCTCCTCCGGCCAGACCGTCACGGCGATCGACCGGCTCCTCGACCGCGTCACCCGGGCCGACCTGGTGGGCCGTTCCTCGCTGGCCACCCCGCTGCTGCTGATCGTCGTCCTCGGCGGGTACGCGCTGGTGCTCGTCGCCGCCCTGCTGCACGAGGACCGGCGCGGCCAGACCGCCCTGCTCCGGGCCCGGGGCGCCGCGCGGCGGCAACTGGCCGGCCTGGCGGCCCGGGAGGCGGCCCTGGTCGTCCTGCCCGCCGGCGTGCTGGGGCCCCTGATCGCCGGCGAGGCGCTGCGGCACGTGGGTACCGGCGGCGCCACCCCGCTGACGCTCGCCGCCGGCAACACCACGCTGATCTGGGCCGCCGCAGCCGCCACCGCCGCCGGCTGCCTGGTCGCGATGGTCGTCCCGACGTTGCGGGGGGCCGGCACCTACGTCGCCGACATGGCGGCCCGGTCCCGGCCCACCCGCGCCGCGAGCGTCCAGCGGGCCAGCCTCGACCTGGTGCTGGTCGGCTTCGCGGTGCTGGCCTGGACCCAGCTGCGCCAGTACTCGTCGCCGGTCGCCGGGGCGGCCGGCCGGCTCGGGGTGGACCCGCTGCTGGTCGCGGCGCCGACGCTGGGCGTGCTGGCCGGCGCGGTCGTGGCGTTGCGGCTGCTGCCGCCCGCGACCCGCTTCGCCGAGCGGTTCGTCGACCGCAGACCGTGGACCGCGACCATGTTCGGCATGTGGCAGGCGGGGCGGCGCCCGCACGCCGGCCCCGTGCTGCTGCTCGCCCTCGCCGTCGGCGGCAGCACCCTGGCGTGGTCGCTGGTGACCACCGGCGAGCTGTCGCAGGCCGACCAGGCCGAGCACACCGTCGGCGCCGACCTGCGGGTCGTCGAGCGCACCGGCTCGGCACCCGACGGTCGGGCCGGTCAGCTCGCCGCTCTGCCCGGCGTCCGCGAGGCGCTGCCGGCCTGGCGGGACGAGATTCGCCTCGGCCGCGCCGACCTGCCGACGACGGTGGTGAGCCTCGACGCCGCGGCCGCGGCCGACGTGCTGCGGCTCAACGAGAGGCTGACCGACGAGCCCGCGCCGGCACTGCTCGACCGGCTGACCCGGGCGCGCGGCGCGCCCACCGGGCTGGAACTGCCCGCCGGCACCCGGTCGCTCACCGGCACGGTACGCACCCCCGTGCGCGACGCCGTCACGCCGCACCAGATCGGCCTCTGGGTGCTGCTGACCCGGGCGGACGGGCTGGCCTTCCGGCTTCCGGCGGGCAGCAGCGGCAGCGACGGCCGACCGGCGCCGTTCACCGTCGCCGTCCCCGCCGGGGAGGGCGCCCTACGACTGTCCGGTTTCGAGGCCGACGGCGGGAGCGCGCGCGGGCGGGCGTACCGCCTGGAGGTGTCGGACCTGCGGCTGGTCGGCGCCGACGGCGCGGCCCGGCCGGCGTCGCTGGACGGCGGGTGGGTGGCCGTCGACGGCCAGGGCAAACCGGTCGATGCGTCGGCCACGGCCGCCGGGCTGAAGGCCGACTGGGAGGTCGAGTACCGCGAGGGCGGCCGGTTCGCGTTCCAGCCGCCGAGCCGTTTCGCCGTGGTGCCGGCCGGCGAGAACCGGCCGGTACCCGCACTGATGACCCCGGCCGTACGCGACGCGTTGAGCTTGCGCGTCGGCGACACGGTCAACCTGGTGCTGTCCGGCGCGACGCTGCCGGTCACGCTCGTCGGTGAGCTGGACGCAGTGCCGTCCGCGGCCGGCGAGGGCGTGCTGCTGGACCTGCCTGCGGCGGCGGACTGGCTGATCCGGGACCGGGGCGGGGTCCGGCCGGTGCCGGAGTGGTGGCTGGGCACCGAGGACGCCGGCCACGCCGAGGCGGCCCGCGCGGCGGCCGACCTGACCGGCGCCACGCTGCTCGACCGGCGGGAGGTGGCCGAGCGGGCTGCCGGCGACCCGTACTGGCAGGGGGCCCGCACGGGGCTGCTCGCCGCGGCGCTCGGCTCGGTGCTGCTGGCCCTGGTCGGCCTGATCGTCGACGTCTGGGCGACCGCCCGGCACCGGCTGGGGGAGTTCGCCGTGCTGCACACGCTCGGCGCCAGCCCCCGGCTGCTGGCCCGGGCGCTGCTGGCCGAGCAGACCTTCCTGGCCGGGATCGGCGTCGGCGTGGGCCTGCTGCTGGGCGCCGCGGTCGGCGCGACCATGGCCCCGCTGGTCATCCTCACGCCGTCCGCGGGCCGGCCGGTGCCGGAGGCCGCCTTCGTGCTGCCCTGGCTGCCCATCGGCCTGACCGCGCTCGGCCTGCTGCTGGCGGCACTCGCCTTCAGCGCGTTCATCGCCCTCGGCATCCGACAGCGGGTGGCCGTGGCGCAGCTGCGGATCGGGGGAGACCGGTGACCGGGAGCGTAGGGACGACCAGGAGCGGAGACGGGGCGTGGTGAGCATCGGGGCGGTCGTCCGCCGGGTCCGGGCGTACGGCGGGCAGTTCCTGCTCCTCGCGGCGCTGACGCTGGTCGCCACGCTGGTGATCAGCGGGGTGCCCAGGATCGTCAACGGGCACGCCCAGGAGGGCCTGAAGGCCCACCTGGGTGCGGTGCCGCCGCAGCAGCGGGACGTGACGTACTCGTCCGGGCCGCTCGCCGCGGCGGACAACGGCACCTCCGTGGTGGACGCCCACGAGGGCGACCTGGCGGCGATCGAGAGCGCGATGCCGCCGGTCGTCGGGCGCATGGTCGACCAGCGGTGGTACGCCGGGGAGACCCCGGCCAGCCTGGTGCGGGGCCCGGACCTGGCGGCGAAGAACCTCCTGGTCCACCTGGGCCTGCGGTCCGTGACCGGGATCGAGGAGGCCGGCACGCTGGTCGAGGGAAGCTGGCCGGCCGACACGCCGAAGGACCAGCCGGTGCAGGTGGCGCTGGCCGCGGACGTCGCCGGCAAGCTGAACCTGCGGCTCAACAGCCGGCTCACCCTCGCCGCGCCGGAGCCGCTCACCGCCGACTCCCCGCCCCCCACCCAGCTCACCGTGGTCGGCCTCTTCCAGCCCCGTGACGCCGCCGACGGGTTCTGGGACGGGCTGCCGCCGCTGCTGCGCATCGTCGAGCCGGTGGGGGACGGCCAACCCTTCATCGCCGTCGGCGTCGTCGACGGCGCCGCGCTGAACCGCCAGGCCGTCGCCGGCTGGCCGCTGACGTTCAGCTGGCGCTACCGCCTGGGCGCCGACGGCGTCGACGCCCGCGAGCTGGACCAGGTGATCGGCGGACTCCAGCAGATGACCCGGGAGGCGGGCGGCCGCAACCTCGTCCAGGGGCTGGACATCCCGCTGCGGCAGTTCTCCGCCGAGGTGGACAGCGCCCGGACGGTGCTCGGGGTCATCGCCGCGGGCGTACTGGCCACCCTGGCCGGCCTCGTCGTGCTGGCCGCCGGGCTGCTGGTGCGCCGCCGCCGCTCGGAGTTCACCCTGCTGCGGGCCCGGGGCGGGGCGGCCACCACGAGCGCGGGCCGCAGCCTGACCGAGGCGCTGCTGGTGGTGCCGCCCGCCGGTGCGCTCGGCTGGCTGGTCGGTGGCCTCGCTCCGGGGGCACCGGGGGAGACCCTGTGGTCCGCCGTCGCCGCGACCGTCCTGGTGGCCCTCGCGCTGCCGGTGGCCACCCTCGCCGCGTCCAGGGGCGGTGCCGGTCGGCGCGACCTGATCCGGTCGCGCCCCTCCGCGCGTCGCCTCACGGTGGAGGCGGGGCTGCTGGTCCTCGCGGGTCTCGCGGTCGTGCTGCTGCGCCGCCGCGGCCTCACCCCGGGGGAGGTCGACCCGCTGCTGGTCTCGGTGCCGGTGCTGCTGGCCGTCGCCGCGGCGGTGGTCGCGATGCGGTTGTACCCGTGGCCGCTGCGGCTGGTCAGCCGGCTCGCGGCCCGGGCCCGGGGCAGCGTCGCCTTCCTGGGTACCGCCCGGGCCGGCCGGTCCGTCGTCGCCGTGCCGCTGGTGGTCGTCGTGCTGGCCATCGCGACCGCGGCGTTCTGCGCGGTGACGGCCGCCGGGATCGAGGCGAGCCGGGACCGGGCCGCCAGCCGGGTGGTCCCCGCCGACGCCCTGATCCTGGGGGACCGGATCGCCCCGGACACGGGCGCCGAGCTGGAGCGGCTGCCGGGGGTCCGTGCCGCGAGCCCGGTGCTGCACGAGGCGGGCCAACGACTGGCGAAGGACGCCGTCGGCACCGAGGCCCGGCTCGGCGGGGTGACCGTACTCATGGTCGACGGTCCGGCCATGGCCCGGATCGTCCGCGAGTCCGGCGTCGACGTGACGGTGCCGGCGGCGCTGCTCGCCCCCGCCGGGGAAGGCGGCCCGCTGCCCGCGGTGGTCTCCCCGACGGTCGCCGCCGAGCTGGCCGACGCCGGTCTCGACGGCTCCGCCTTCGTCAGCGCCCAGGGCCAGCGGTACGAGTTCCGGGTCGCCGGGCAGGCGGAGAGCTTCCCGCTGCTGCGCGCGGACAGCAGCCGGTTCGTCGTCCTGCCCTGGCAGTCCCTGCCCCGGCGGGACTACGCCGCCGTGCCGACCGGCTTCCTGGTGGCCGGCGACGACCTGGACGGCGACGCGCTGCGCCGGGCCGGCGACGCGGGGCAGTCCCGCTTCCAGACCGGCGGGGCCGTCACCGGCCGGGAGCGCCCGCGCGGCGTGGAGGTGCTGACCTTCGCGGACACCCGTCGGCAGGTGGGCGAGGGCGGCGCCAACGGGGTGCTCGCCTTCGGCTTCACCGCCGGCGCAGCCGGCGGGACGGCGCTCGGCCTGCTCGCGATCGCCTTCACGGTGCTCGCCGGTGCCCGCGAGCGTGGCCAGGTGCTCTCCCGGCTGCGCACCCTCGGCCTGTCCCGACGCCAGTGGCGCGGGCTGCTGCTGGTGGAGCTGGTCCCGCTGGTGGGCGTCTCGGTGGTGACCGGTGCGCTGGTCGGCACGGTCCTGCCGCTGTTGCTCACCCCGGTGCTCGGCCTGTCCGCCTTCACCGACGGGGTCGAGGTCCGGGTGGCGTTCGAGCCCGGCCTGGCGGCCGCGGTCATCGCGCTCGGTGCGCTCGCCCTCGGCTTCGCGGTCGCCGTCGAGGCCCTGAACAACCGCCGGATGCGCCTCGGTGAGGTGCTCCGGCTCGGAGAGGAGAACTGACAATGACCGCTACCGCGGAGAGCACCGCCGTGCCGGACCTGGCCGCCCTGCAACAGCGGGCCGCCCAGCGTGCGGCCGAGCGGGCCGGCGGCCGGGACCGGTTGCGTGGGCACATCGTCTGCGACGGGCTGGTCCGGATCTTCAAGACCGAGGGGGTGGAGGTCGTCGCGTTGCAGGGGCTCGACCTGGTCATCGACCGGGGCGAGCTGGTGGCGATCGTGGGCGCCTCCGGTTCCGGCAAGTCGACGCTGCTGAACATCCTCTCCGGGCTGGACACGCCCACCGCCGGCATCGCCCGGGTCGGCGACTACGACCTGCTCAACCTCTCCACCCGACGGCGACTGAGCTACCGGCGGAGCATGGTCGGATTCGTCTGGCAGCAGACCGGCCGCAACCTGCTGCCGTACCTGACCGCGCTGGAGAACGTCGAGCTGCCGATGCGGCTCGCCGGGCGGCGCGGCGGCCGGCGGGCCCACCGCGAGCGGGCGCGGGAGTTGCTCGACCTGGTCGGGGTGGGCTACTGCGCGGACCGGCGGCCCGGGCAGCTCAGCGGCGGCGAGCAGCAGCGCTGCGCGGTGGCGGTGGCGGTGGCGAACGACCCCGAGGTCCTCTTCGCCGACGAGCCGACCGGTGAGCTGGACGAGGCGACCGGGGCCGACGTCTTCGGGGCGCTGCGCACCATCAACGCCGAGCTCGGCGTCACCATCGTGGTGGTCACCCACGACCACGCCGTGGCCACCCAGGTCCGCCGGACCGTCGCGATCCGCGACGGCCGGACCGCCTCCGAGGTACGCCGGACCGCGCGGATCGGCGCGGACGGCAGCACCGAACTGGTAAGCGAGGAGTACGCCGTGCTCGACCGCAGCGGCCGGATGCAGCTGCCGGCGCCGTTCGTGGACGCGTTGTCGCTGCGCGACCGGGTGCGGCTCAACCTGGAGCCGGACCACGTGGAGGTACGCCCGGGCGACCGGCCGCAGGACGAGCGGGAGACGCCGCGGTGAGCGGCCGGGGCATCGCCACGGTCAGCGGTCGGGAGGCCTGCGCGGCCAGCGGGCGTGGCATCGCCACGGTGAGCGGGCGGGAAGCCGGCGCGGTGGGCGGGCGGAAGGCCGTCGCCGTGGGCGGACGGGGCATCAGTCGGTACCGCGTGGTCGATCCGGTCGACCGCGCCGAGCACAGCGGGGCGGGATCATGAGCGAGCACGACGTGACGTCGGACGACCGGTCGGCCGGGGCGGTGGCGGGCGTCACGGTCACCGACGAGGTGGTCCGGGTGGAGGGGGTCAGCCGCACGTTCGGCCGCGGCGAGCACGCGGTGCACGCCGTACGGGACGTGTCGTTCTCGGCCGGGCGGGGCGAGCTGGTGGCCGTGCGCGGTCGCTCCGGGGCGGGCAAGACGACCCTGCTGAACCTGGTGGGCGGGCTGGACCGGCCCGACTCGGGCCGGGTGGTGGTCGCCGGGCACGACGTCACCGGCGCCGGTGAGAAGGAGCTGCTGGAGCTGCGCCGCGGCACGGTCGGCTTCGTGTTCCAGACCTTCGGGCTGGTGCCGATCCTGTCCGCCGCCGAGAACGTCGGCGTACCGCTGCGGTTGGCGCGGGTCCCGGCGGCCGAGCGGGAGGAGCGGGTGGCGGTGCTGCTTGAGCTGGTGGGCCTCGGCGGGCACGCGGGCCAGCGCCCGTACGAGCTCTCGGGCGGGCAGCAGCAGCGGGTGGCCGTGGCGCGGGCCCTGGCCAACGAGCCGGACCTGCTGATCGCCGACGAGCCCACCGGCCAACTCGACTCCGAGACCGGCCGGTCGATCATGGACCTGCTCCGGGCGGTCGTGCACGCCCGGGGCATGACCGCACTGGTCGCCACCCACGATCCGGCCCTGATCGACCTCGCCGACCGCGTCCTCACCCTCCGCGACGGCCACCTCCTCCCCACCTGACCCCGCCTTCTCCCGCCCTCCCGCGCCTCCCGCGCCTCCCGCGCCTCCCGCGCCTCCCGCGCCTCCCGCGCCTCCCGCGCCTCCCGCGCCGCCCGCGCCGCCCGCCCCGCTCGCGTCGATCATGCAGTTGTGGTGGGAGTTGTTCACCGCTTTGCCCTTTTTGCGGGGCGCCGCAACTGCATGATCGCCGGGGCGTGGGGCGTGGGGCGTGGGGCGTGGGGCGTGGGGCGTGGGGCGTGGGGCGTGGGGCGTGGGGCGTGGGGCGTGGGGCGTGGGGCGTGGGGCGTGGGGCGTGGGGCGTGGGGCGTGGGGCGTGGGGGTCAGAGGGGGAGCTTCATGCCCTCGTGGGTGGGGAGGAAGCCCAGGTTGAGGTAGAAGCGGTGGGCGTCGTGGCGGGTCTTGTCGGTGGTGAGCTGGGCCAGGGCGCAGCCACGCTGCCTCGCCTGGTCGACCGCCCAGGTGATCATCTGCCGGCCGACGCCGCGCCCGCGCAGGTCGGAGCGGACCCGGACCGCCTCGATCAGCTGCCGCTCCGCGCCGTGCCGGCCCAGGCCGGGGATGTAGGTGAGCTGCATGCAGCCGAGCAGCTCACCGTCCGCGTCGGCCACGATCAGCTGGTTGCGCGGGTCGGCGTCGATGTCGGCGAACGCCTTCTCGTACGCGGCGTCGACCTCCGTGAAGTCGCGGGTCCTGCCGAGCACGTCGTCGGCGAGCAGGGCGATCACGGCAGGCAGGTCGCCGCGGACGGCCTCACGGAAGATCACGTCACTCATGCCGCCAGCGTGGCACAGTGAGCCGGACCGATGGGCGGGCAGCGCTCGGGTACGGGGGGCAACATGACTGTCCATGGACGTCCTGCTGCTGCCGTTCCGGTTGATCTACCGGGGGCTGGTCTGGTTCGCCAACTCGCCCCGTACGTTGATCATTTCCTACCTGCTGATGATCGTGGTGGCCGGCGTGATCTACGGCCACGTGGAGAAGCGCAGCCCGGCGGACGCCGTCTGGTGGGCGGTGGTGACCGCGTCCACCGTCGGCTACGGCGACATCTCCCCGGTGAGTTGGCAGGGCCGCACCCTCGCCGCGCTGCTCATCTCGACAATGGTGCTGCTGGTCATCCCGTTGATCACCGCGCACTTCGCCAGTCAGCTCATCGTCGACGACGACGCCTTCGAACACGAGGAGCAGGAGCAGCTGAAGGCCGACGTACGCCGGATGCGGGCGTTGCTGGAGGAGATCGCGGCCCGGCAGGGCATCGACCTGCCCGACCTTCCGCCGGAACGACCGGTCAGCGGGCCGGGCAGCGCAGCCCTTCCCGGGGCACGGTCAGGTCGATCAGGTAGGCGTCGACCGCCTCGGTGATGCAGGAGGTCTGCGGGTACGCGGTGTGCCCCTCGCCCTCCCAGGTGAGCACCCGGCCCACGCCCAGCATCGCGGCCAGCGCCGGGGTCTGCTCGTAGGGCGTCGCGGGATCGCCGGTGGTGCCCACCACCAGGATCGGCGGCGCCCCGTCGGCCCGGCCCGTCGGGTACGGGTCGCGACCGCCCGGCCACTCGGTGCAGGAGAGCAGGCCGACGGCCAGGGCCGGCCCGAACAGTGGGTACTTCGCCCGCCACTGCGACTGGAGCTGCCGGATCCGCTCCCGGCTCGGCTTCTCCTCCTCGTCGGCGCAGTTGACCGCCAGGTTGGCGTCGAACATGTTCGAGTAGTGCCCGTCGGAGTCCCGGTCGGCGTACGCGTCGGCGAGGCGGAACACGTCGCCCGGGTCGCCGCCCTCCAGCTTGTCGATGGCGACGGCCAGCTCCTGCCACCCCGACTCGGTGTAGAGCGACGAGATGATCGCGTAGAAGACCCAGCCCGCGGTGGCCTCCCGGCCGTCGTCACCGCGTACCGGGGACACCCGCGCCTTGTCGATCGCCGAGGTGACCGCGGCCCGGGCGTCCGGGGCGATCGGGCAGCGCCCGGCGTTGGCCGCGCACCACGTGGCGAAGTTGCCGAAGGCCCGCTCGAAGCCCTTGGCCTGGCCCTCCGAGCCGGCGATCAGGCCCTGTCGCGGGTCGACCGCGCCGTCGAGGACCAGCGCCCGTACCCGCTGCGGGTAGAGCTGGGCGTAGGTGGCCCCGAGCAGGGTGCCGTAGGAGTAGCCGAGATAGGTCAGCTTGTCGTCGCCGACGGCGGCGCGGACCGCGTCCATGTCCCGGGCGGCCTGCTCGGTGCCGTAGAGCGGCAGCTGGTCGCCGTAGCGGTCGCCGCAGCCACGCCCGATCTTCTGGCTGAGCGCGACGAAGCCGTCGAACGACTCCTGGCTCTCCGGGTCGGGGTCGTAGCCGAAGCTGGCGTCCAGCTCGGCGTCGGGGATGCACTTGACCGGGCTGGAGCGGGACACCCCGCGCGGGTCGAAGCCGACGATGTCGAACCGGTCGGTGATCGAGGCGGGCAGGCCGCCGAAGCTCGGGCCGAAGGAGAGGTAGACGGCGGTGTCCACGCCGGAGCCGCCGGGCCCGCCCGGGTTGATCACCAGCGAGCCGATCCGGTCGCGCTGCTTCGTCGACCGGGCCCGCAGCAGCGCGATCTCGAAGGTCTGCCCGGCGCCCGGTCCGGCGGTCGCCCCGCCGCCCGTGCCCGTGCCCCAGTCGCGCGGCACCTTGATCCGCGCGCACTCGTAGCGCATGCCCGGCGCCCCGCGCCCGACCAGCTCCTCGGCCACCTCCGGGCAGGCCCGCCAGGTGGGCGCCGTGCCGGGGGCGGCGGCCTCGCCGCCGGCCTCCGTCCGGGGCGCGATCGCCGGAAGGGTGCAGCCGGCGGCGACCAGCGCGGCGGCGGCCAGCCCGGCGAGGGTGAGCCGGAACCGGCGGATCCGGTCGGGGGTGCGGGTCACGAGCGAGCCTCCGTGATCGGGTCGACGGCCAGGCTACGCCGGACCGGCGGCGGACCCCACGGTCACCGTGGGATCGCCGCGCAGCACCTGGTCCACATCGAACCGTACGGGCCGCTCGAGCTGGTCGTAGCGGCAGGATTGCGGTTCGCGGTCGGGCCGCCAGCGGACGAACCGGGCGGTGTGCCGGAACCGGTCGCCCTCCATGGCGTCGTAGCCGACCTCGACCACCAGCTCGGGGCGCAGCGGCTCCCACTCGAGGTTGCGGGCGCCCGTCCAGCGGCTCACCCCGCCGGGCAGGCGCTGGCCGCGTTCGTGGTCGCCGTGCACCCACGGGTGATCGGCGCCGACGTCACGGTAGGGCTCCAGCTCCTCCAGCAGCTCCGCGCGGCGGGCCATCGTGAACGACGCGCTCACCCCGACGTGGTGCAGGACCCCGTCGTCGTCGTGAAGGCCGAGCAGGAGCGAGCCGACCACCGGGCCGGACTTGTGCCAGCGGAAGCCGGCCACCACCACGTCGGCCGTGCGGGCGTGCTTGACCTTGAACATGAGCCGCTTGCCCGGCTCGTAGGGCAGGTCGGCCGGCTTGGCGATCAGGCCGTCCAGGCCGGCGCCCTCGAAGACGTCGAACCAGCGGTGGGCGGTGTCGACGTCGGTGGTGACCTGCGTGACGTGCACCGGCGGCCGGACCCCGGCCAGCGCCGACTCCAGCCGGGCCCGGCGTCGCGGATAGGGCTCGTCGAGCAGCGTCTCGTCGTCGAGGGCGAGCAGGTCGAAGGCGACGAAGTCGGCCGGAGTCGTCTCGGCCAGCATCCTCACCCGGGACGCGGCCGGGTGGACGCGCTGGGCCAGCAGCTCGAAGTCCAGCCGGGGCTGCCCGCCCGGCCCGTCACGCCGGATCACGATCAGCTCGCCGTCGACCGCGCACCGCTCGGGCAGCTGGCGGCGGGCCTGCTCGACCACCTCGGGGAAGTAGCGGGTCATCGACTTGCCGCCCCGGCTGGAGAGCTCCACCTCGTCGCCGTCGCGGAACACGATGCACCGGAAGCCGTCCCACTTCGGCTCGTAGGTCATCCCCGGCGCGGTGGGGACCCGCGGGACGCTCTTGGCCAGCATCGGCTCGACCGGCGGACTGATCGGCAGCTTCACGGCGACCAGTCAACCAGACCGCACCGACAGTCGTGAGGCAGATCACGTCCGCGCGGCGGGTGGCGTGTCCGGCCGCGCGCCGCTCGTACCGCACCGGGCGAATCATAAAAGTGCAGGTCAGAGCTACCTTCGCGGGGTGTCGGAGTGGGTTTGCGGGTGCTGCGGGCGGTGGCGGGTGAGCGTCGAGCTGATCCGGGGCCGCTACCGGTACCGGCTGGTGCGCCGCTATCCCCGCCAGTTCGGCGGGGGCAAGGACGTGCTCGGCGAGGCCGGCTCCGTGGCGGAGCTGGAGGAACTGCTGCGCCGGCGTACCCCCCTCGGGCTGGCCGACCTGCGCGAGGCCGCCTGACCCGGCGGCGGCCGAGCCCGGCGGACGCCCGGCGACCCGCCGACCCGGCACCCCCGCGCGCCGACGGACACGGACCGGCCGGCGGGCGCCTCGTCACGATCCCGCACGCGGCGTCGTCGAGACTGGCAGCGGCGCCGCCGGGCGCCGACACGGGGAGGGGGCGCGATGCGGTTCGAGGCCGGTACGGAGGTGGCCGCCGAGGCGGAACGGGTCTGGGCGGTGCTGGTCGACGTCGAGCGGTGGCCGGAGTGGACGCCCTCGGTGCGCCGGGCGCAACGGGGAGAGGCGGGACCGCTCGCGGTGGGCGCCACCGCCCGGCTCGCGCAGCCGAAGCTGCGACCGGCGGTGTGGCGGGTCACCGAGCTGACCGAGGGCCGGTCGTTCTCCTGGGTCTCGGGCAGCCCGGGGGTACGCACGCTCGGCGAGCACCGGGTGCTGCCGCTGCCCGACGGGCGCAGCCGCGTCGAGTTGGCCCTCACGCAGTCCGGGCCGCTCGCCGGGCCCGTCGGCTGGCTCTACGGCGACCTGATGCGCCGCTACCTGCGGATGGAGGCCGACGGGCTCAGGCGCCGCTGCGAGCGGGACTGACCGCCTTCTCGAACCGGGCGAGCCGGATGCCGTTCGCGTCCGGGCGGTGCCCGACCACCTGGTAGCCGTGCCGGTGGTAGAACCGCAGGTTCTGCTCGGTGTCCGCGCCCGTGAAGAGCGCGAAGCGGCGCACCCGGGCGGCGCAGGCCGTCTCCACCGCGCGCAACAGCCGTCCGCCGACGCCCCGGCCGTGCTGGTCCGGGGCCACGGAGAGCCGGCCGATGTGCGCGGTGTCGCCGTCGACGTGCGCCCGCACGGAGCCGACCAGCCGGTCGCCGAGCCGGGCGGTGAGCACCGTCGCCGGGCCCGCCAGCGCGGCCCGCACCTCGTCCAGGGTCTCGGTCAGCGGGGGCAGGAACGGGTCGGCGTAGCGCTGCGCCTCGGTGACGTACGCGGCGCGCTGCACGGTGAGGATCTCGCCGGCGTCCGTGACGTCGGCGGGGGCGATGCGCGGCTCGATGATCACTCCGACAGCCAACCACAGGCCGTCGGGCGGGCCGCCCGCGCCGCCCGTACGCTGGCGGTGTCCCGTCGAGCCGTGGGGGTGCGCCGTGCCGGCACTGACCTATCCGCACGTCGGCGCCACCGAGACCGGCGAGCTGCCGGCCGGCTGGCGGCACGTGCGGCACCGGGTCCGGCTGCCCGACTCCTGCTTCCCGGCGGCCGGGGACGCCGTGCTCGGCTGGCGCCTGCACCGGGCGGCCGGCATCCGGATCGACGCCGCCGCCGAGCGCGCCGCGCCCGGGATCCGGGTGGTCTCCGGGCTGGGCGTCGGCCCGCTGCGGCTGGCCGCGCCCTGCGAGGTGGTCTGGGCCGTCGACGACGGGCGGCGGGCCGGCTTCGGGTACGGCACGCTGCCCGGGCACCCGGCGCGCGGCGAGGAGGCGTTCGTGGTCAGCCGCGACGCCGCCGGCCGCGTCTGGTTCGAGGTGGTCGCGTTCAGCCGGCCGGACCGGTGGGTCATGCGCGCCGCGGGGCCGGCCGGTCGGGCCTTCCAGCGGGCGTACGCCTGGTGGCTCGGCCGCACCCTGCGCCGTCTCTGCGCCCGACCCTGACCCGCACGTCGTCACCTGTCGGCGCCGGCATCCGCCGCCGCGACGCCCGCCGGGACCCGGTCAGAACCGGGCGAAGGAGCGGATCGGCATCCGCGGACCGTACTTCGGCGCCTGGACGCCACCGGCCGCCAGCAGCACGCAGACCCGCCCCCGATGCCCCCGGAACGGCTCCAGCAGGGCCAGCATCCGGGCGTCGTCGCCGCGCGGCTCGCCCGCCAGGGCCCAGGCCACCGTGTTCGGCACGTGGAAGTCGCCGACGCTGACCGCGTCCGGGTCCCCGTACGCGATGCGCACCACCTCGGCGGCGGTCCACGGGCCGATGCCGGCGACGGCGGTGAGCCGGCGGGTGGCCTCGGCGGAGTCCGCGCAGCGCTCCAGCCGGTCGGCGACGGCCGCCACGCGGCGCAGCGTCTCGGCCCGGCGCTGCTCCACGCCGAACGGGTGGAACACCCAGTACGGGGTGGCCGCCACCGCCGCCGGCTCGGGCGGCAGCAGCAGCGGCTGCATCGGCCCGGGCGCCGCCTCGCCGAAGTGCCGCACCGTCGCCGCGTACGCCCGGTAGGCCTCCTTGCCGGTCACCTTCTGCTCGAAGACCGCCCGCAGCAGTTGGCGGAAGACCTGCCCGGTGGCGGGCATGCGCAGCCCCCGGTGCTGGGCCGCGAGCCGCGCCACCACGGGGTGGGCGGCGGCGAGCGCCCCGAACCCGCTCACGTCGTCGCGGAGCCCGGCTATCGCGTCGGCCCACTGCACCACCCGGTCGGCACCCGGGCCGTAGCCCTCGGCGAGCAGGGCGCCGCCGGCCGGCCGCAGGGCGAGGGTGGCCGGACCGTCCGGGGTGCGGGCGGCCCACCAGAACGTGCCGGCCGCGACGCGCGCACAGGGGTCGTACGGGCTGAAGGTCAGCGCCCGGACCGACGCGGCCAGCCGGTACCCGGCGGGCGGGTGCAGCTCCCGACGCGCGGTGGGTTCGGTCCCGGTCACCCGCACATGCTGTCACGTCCCCGCCCCGTGACCGGCGACACCGCCGGGCGCACGCCGGCCCGGTGCCGTCGCCGGTCCCGGGGCGGCGACCGGCCGCGCCGGGACCGGCCACCGGGACCGTGACGTCAGTACGAGTAGTTCGAGTCGCCCTGCCCGGCCTTGTCGTCGGACGGCGGAGCGACCGGCTTCGGGGTTCCCGGCGGCAGGCAGCTGAGGTTCTTCTTGCCGTCCGGCGCGACCACGAACCAGGTGCCCCCGACGCCCTGCCCCTTCCACTGGCCGGGCTTCTTGTCCCCGACGTAGCGGTAGAGCGGCCAGCCGCCGAGGGTGATCTGCCGGGTGCCGTCCTGACGGGTGACGGTGCCGACCTTGTCGTCGGAGACGCCGTTGAGCTCCGGGTCGCCGTCGGTCAGCGCCGGTGGCCACAACTGGGCGCACTTGTCGACGCAGTTCGACGAGGGCGGGTCGTTGGTGTCCTTGTCGAAGCGGTAGAGGATCCACCCGTCCTGGTCGGTGACCACGCTGCCCATCCGGGCGACCTTCCGGCCGTTGAGCTCCTCGGTCAGGTCCGCGTCGGCGGGGGGCGCGTCGGCGGCCGGGGACGGCGAGACCGAGGGCTCGGCCGCCGCGGTGGGTTCGGCGGCGGTCACGGCGACCGGGTTGGCCGCGCCCGGGTTCGCCCCCTCGTACCCGGCGGGAGCGCAGGCCGTCAACGCGACCATCGCGCTCGCCACGATGACGGTTCGCTTCATCTGTGCCACGTGCCCTCCTCGTTGATGCGGTTCACCGGTCAATACGGATAGAGCGTTGTCAAGGTTGAATGCGAAAGCGTGGTCGATGTCACGGGAAATCGTTGAACCGGGCGGGCCGGAAATCCGTTTCCCGCGACGAGTGCGGTTTCCGTCAACGGCATTCGTGGAAACGGCACGCGGAATCGACGCCGGTCGTGCGGGCTGACCGGCGCCGATTCCGCGACGGGTGCTACATCTGCACCGTGACCAGCGGGCTCGCCACCCCGCCGGCGTCCACCGACTGCACCTGGAACTGCTTGATGTCGTCGAGTCGCGTCGACGTCGACGCCGACAGGCTCAGCTTTTCGGGACGCGCGTTGGTGCCGTACCCGGTGCCGGGCACCGACCAGGTGGAGACCACCTCGGTGCTGTTGTTCTTCCGCACCACGACGAGCCGGCACGTCCGGGGCCCGGGCAGCTTGGCGAGGATGAAGTCCACGCCCGTGCCGAAGTCCTTCGACACGACGAAGAAGCTCGCCTCGACGCCGGTGGTCGGGTCGACGACGTTGACCGGGTCGCCCTCCGGCAGCGTCCCCCCGATGTCCGGGTCGTTCGGATCGCTGGAACGGCTGACCGTCGGCGGGGCGACCTGCGCGGTGGCGGTCGGCTCGGCCACCACCTCGGGGGCACTGTCACCGGCGATGCTGGCGAAGCCGAGCCCGGTCGCCCCACCGAGGACCAGCACCGCCGCCGCCGTGGCGAGCAGCTGCCGGAACCGGTTGCGCCGCCGGTGGGCGCGGACCGCGACCAGCGTCCGGTCCAGCAGGGCCGGGTCGGTACGGGTCTGCTCCAGCGCGGCCATCGTCTCGCCGTCGATGTCGGAGAGCAGGCCCACGACCGGCACCATCGTCTCCAGCTCGGCGGCGCACGCCCAGCAGGTGGCGAGGTGCTCCTCGAACCGTTCCGTGTCGCGCTCGTCCAGCACGCCGAGCGCGTACGCCGCGACGTCCATGTGGTCCGCCCGGCTCATTCCGTCACCCCCCGTTCCTGCAGAGCCGTGCGCAGCGCGCGCAGCGCGTAGTAGACCCGCGACTTGGCGGTGCCGAGCGGAAGGCCCAGCTCCTCGGCCGCCTCCGGCACCGTCCGACCCCGGAAGTACGTGGCCACCAGGATCTCCCGGTGCGACTGGCTCAGCGTACGCAGCGCGTCCGCCACCGTCATCGTGCGCAGCACCCGGTCGGTGCTGTCCGCCTCGGCGAACGCCGTCAGGTCCCGGTCGTACGTCTCGGCGGGCCGGGCCTGCTCGCTGCGGTGCTCGTCGATGGCGATCCGCCGGGCCACCGTGACCAGCCACGGCCGCAGCGAGCCCTGCCCCTGCACGCCCAGCCGGTGCGCGTTGCGCCACGCCCGCAGCAGCGTCTCCTGGACGATGTCCTCCGCCCGCTGCCGGTCGCCGCCCGTGAGTCGCATGACGAACGCCAGCAGCGGCCCGGCGTGCTCGGCGTAGAGCAGCCGGATCAGTCGGTCCGAGTGACCCGCCTCGGTGGACGGTGCCGCCTGGTGGCGCCCCGGGGCGGATTTCGGCGTCACCGGCCCATTCTGGCGAGGCGCCTGGCGGGCGTCGACCCCGCGGGCCGCCGCGTCCGGCCGGGACTGGGACCGCGCGGACATCCAGTCCGGTCGCGCCCTGTCGCCGTGCCAACCGGCCGCCACCGCGTGCATGCAGACCTCCGGGTGTCCGATGACATCGGCCGCCTCCCACGGGCACGGCCGCCCGTTGGTACGCATCGCCCACGCGAACGGATCAACGGCACGCGGAAAAGATTCCGCTCCCGCACCCGGCGTGGGCACCTCGCCCGACGGCGCACGAAGCGGACTCCGCTCAGCGGCGCACGGAGAAGATCCCGGGCGGCGGCGGGGTCGAGTCGGTGGCGTCGGCGTCGCGGACGACCGGCGCCCCGCCCGCGAAGCGGTCGAGTTCCCCGCCGGCCAGCACCCGACCGGGGAACCAGTCCCCGGCGGCGCGCCGGGTCAGCTCCGGCACCGGCGGCTCGACCCGGCCGGCCACCAGCACCAGGTTGCCGTAGCGCCGCCCGCGCAGCACCGCCGCGTCGCCGACGAGGCAGGCCCGGGGCAGCACCGACCGGAGGGTGGCGACCTGCGCCCGGGCGTGACGCAGCGGCGGGCCGTCGGCGACGTTCGCCAGGTGGAAGCCGGTGGGCCGCAGCACCCGGGCCACCTCGGCGGCGTACTCCACCGAGGTCAGGTGGGCCGGGGTGCGGGCGCCGGCGAAGACGTCGGCCACCACGACGTCGTAGCTGGCGTCCCGGCTGGCGGCGAGCACCGCGCGGGCGTCGGCCACCCGCACCTTGAGCCGGGGATCCGGCTGCCACGGCAGGGCCTGACGGACCAGCTCCACCAGCGCGCCGTCCACCTCGACCACCCGCTGGGTGGAGCCGGGCCGGGTTGCCGACACGTAGCGGGGCAGGGTCAGCGCGCCGCCGCCGAGGTGCAGCACCCGCAGCGGCGCGCCGGCCGGGGCCACCAGGTCGATCGCGGCGGCGAGCCGCCGGACGTACTCGAACTCCAGGTGCGTGGGGTCGGCCAGGTCCACGTGCGACTGCGGGGCGCCGTCCAGCAGCAGGGTCCACGATCCCGGCCGGTCCGGATCGGGCACCAGCTCGGCCTGGCCGGTGTCCACCCGCGCGGCCACCGTGTCGGCCGCCCGCTTGCGTCCCATCAGCGCCGTCCCCGGGCGGCGGCGGTGAGCACCCGGTGCAGCAGCCGCGCGTCGCCGAGCAGCGCCCGCAGCCGGCGCTCCAGGCCGGCGATCGGGATCAAATTTTGCGGCGCCCGCGGGTCCTTGTAGGGGGTGGAGGCGAAGCGGGGCAGCGTGACCAGCGACAGGTCGGCCAACCCCACCGCCTCGTCGACGCTCAGCTCGGCGGAGCACTCCATCCGGACGATGCCCGCCCACGGCGCGCCGAGGGCCACCGGCAGCCGCAGATACCACGACCAGCCGCCCCAGGCCGTGCCGAGCTTGAACACCGGGGAGCGCTCACCGGCCGCCAGCTGAGTGACCACGGCGGTCAGCCGGGCGTCCAGGTACTGGCTGTGCTGGGTCTTGATGTAGCCGACCGTGCGCGGCAGCTGCCGCCGGTTGCGCAGCGGGCCGTCGACCACCAGCAGGTCGCCGTCGGTGCGGGCCGCCCCCGAGACCTCCACCTCGAGCGCGGTCAGCGGCCCCTGCACGGCGGCCGGGAGCTTGTTCAGCTCGCCCGTGCCGCTGACCCGGTGCACCGGGTAGCGGACACTGCCGGCCACCACGTCCACCGCCGAGGGACTGGCCGTGAACAGCCCCCGGCCGACCCGCGCGCCGGCCAGCTGCGCCGCGCCGCGCTCCAGGTCGCACCGGACCACCCCGGCGGCGTACGAC